>NZ_JBIAVO010000102.1:0-1074 GCF_042894345.1 Kitasatospora sp. NPDC001540 | reverse complement strand
GTGGTCCTGGTGAGGTCCTTGATCCAGATCATCGCGCCGCGAAGCTGGAGGCCGGCGAGGTAGCTCTCGGGCTTCTTGTCGAACCGGGTGGCGATGCCCCGCCAGGCCTTCAGCCTGTTGATCAGGCGCTCAACGGTGTTGCGGTCCTTGTAGAGCTCGGTGTCGTGGCTGACGGGGCGGCCGCCACCGCTACCCTTCTTCTTCCGGTTGGCGGCCTGGTCTCTCTTCTCCGGGATGACCGCTTTAATGTGGCGTTTGCGCAGGTAGGCACGGTTGCCGCGGGACGAGTAGGCCTTGTCCCCTGCGACTGCTTCGGGTCGCGTGCGGGGACGGCCGACGGGCCCACGGACCCGAACCTTCCGAATGACGGGAATGAACTGCGGGCTGTCGGCGGCCTCACCCTCGGTCAGGACGAAGACCAGCGGGCGGCACCTGCGCTCGCCGGCGACGTGGACCTTGCTGGTCTGACCGCCCCTAGACCGTCCGAGCAGGGCTGCCTTCAGCCGGAGCCGGCGTCTGCGACGGATACGTCGCCGCTCGTCCCGCTCGGGGTCGTCTTCGGCACTCTGCCCGTCTTGTCCCTCCGAGCCGCCCCCTTTTGCCGGGCCTTCTCCGCCTCCTCGGCGGCCTTCTCCAGGTCGGCGAGTGTGTCGGGGTCCAGGTGCATCCCGGCAGCGTCGTGATGGGCCCGAACGGTCGTGGAATCCACGCTGACCAGCGACAGGTCCACCTCACCACGCTTCGCGGCCTCCGCGATCGCACCCTCCAGCAAGGCCTCGAACACCCGGGCGTCCCTCCATTGCCGGAAGCGGTTGTGGACCGTCGACCAGGCACCGAACTCGCCCGGCACCTCCCGCCACTGGCCGCCCGTCCGAAACCGCCAGATCACGCCCTCGAACTGCCGACGCAACCGCTCGGGGTACGGGCCGTACTCACCGACCGGCAGGTACGGCTCGATGAACTCCCACTCGGCGTCCGTCAGTTGCACTCGCGTCATACAACACGATCTACCGGACCAGGGCCTACCACCAGGGCAGAACCCGCAAATTGATCACAACCAGATACGCGCCCTAG
>NZ_JBIAVO010000101.1:0-1102 GCF_042894345.1 Kitasatospora sp. NPDC001540 | reverse complement strand
ATTGGGCGTTTCACCCGTAATTTGGTGGATTGATCCCGATTTTGGGGCCAACTGGACTGCTGGCATTCGGTGGCACTTGGGGCCCTGGTGGCAGGAGTGCTGCTGTTGCGCGGATGTCCGCCGGAACTGTGCGCTTCCTCCTGTCTCATCCCCGAATGCCCGGTCTGGGCCTGTTCGTCTCTCGAGAGCCGCGCGCGCTGGGCAGGGCGGCGATTCCGCGGTATGCCGTCATCATGACGGATCGTCGACCGTATCCGAGCGACCTGTCCGATGCCCGTTGGGCCCTCGTCGAGCCCACCCTCACTGCCTGGCGCCAGGCCCGAACCGAGCGGGCCCTCGCGTTCGGCCGACCGCCCGAACACGACCTGCGCGACCTCCTGGACGCAATCCTGTACGTCGATCGCACCGGCATCCCCTGGCGCTACCTCCCGCACGACTACCCGCCATGGGAAACCGTCTACGCCTACTTCGCCCGCTGGCAACGCGAGGGAGTGTTCAAGCAGCTCAACGGCCTGTTGCGTCGCCTGGTCCGCACCGCCGAGGGACGCGATCCGGAACCGACGGCGTGCATCGTCGACTCGCAGAGCATCAAGACCTCCACGAACGTCCCCGCCTCGACCCAGGGCCCTGATGTCGGGAAGAGGATCGTGGGCAGGAAGCGCAACATCGTCACCGACACGATCGGCCTGCTGCTCGTGGTCCTGGTCACCGCCGCGAGCGTGCAGGACGGCACTGCTGGCCGGCAGCTTCTGACCACGGTTGCGGCCGAGCACCCGAGCGTCGGCAAGGCCTGGGCCGACATGGGCTACAAGAACGCCGTCGTCGAGCATGGCGCCACGCTGGGCATCGACGTCGAGATCGTCCGCCGCGACTCCGCGACCAGGGGGTTCGTCGTCCAGCCACGACGTTGGGTCGTCGAGCGCACCTTCGGCTGGCTCATGAACCACCGCCGCCTCGCCCGCGACTACGAGGCACTCCCGGCCCGCTCCGAAGCCATGGTCCACGTCGCCATGATCAGCCTCATGACCCGCCGCCTAACTGGCGAGACCACCCTGACCTGGCGCGGAACCTGAGCGCCGAAGTCAGGGACGAAACGCCCAGT
>NZ_JBIAVO010000100.1:0-1125 GCF_042894345.1 Kitasatospora sp. NPDC001540 | reverse complement strand
CGACGGCCGCCTTCAGCGCGTCGACGCGGTCGGTGCGCTCCCAGGTGAAGTCCGGCAGCTCGCGGCCGAAGTGGCCGTACGCGGCGGTCTGGGCGTAGATCGGGCGCAGCAGGTCGAGGTCGCGGATGATCGCGGCCGGGCGGAGGTCGAAGACCCGGGTCACGGCTTCCTGGATCTTCAGCACGGGGACGGTCTCGGTGCCGAAGGTCTCCACGAACAGGCCGACCGGTTCGGCCTTGCCGATGGCGTAGGCGACCTGGACCTCGGCGCGGCGGGCCAGGCCGGCGGCGACGATGTTCTTGGCGACCCAGCGCATCGCGTACGCGGCGGAGCGGTCGACCTTGGACGGGTCCTTGCCGGAGAACGCGCCGCCGCCGTGGCGGGCCATGCCGCCGTAGGTGTCGATGATGATCTTGCGGCCGGTCAGGCCGGCGTCGCCCATCGGGCCGCCGATCTCGAAGCGCCCGGTCGGGTTGACCAGCAGCCGGTAGCCCTCGGTGACCAGCTTGATGCCCTGCTCGGCCAGCGCCTTGAGCTCCGGCTCGACCACGAACTCGCGGATGTCCGGGGTCAGCAGCGACTCCAGGTCGATGTCGCTGGCGTGCTGGGAGGAGACCACGACGGTGTCCAGGCGCACGGCGCGGTCGCCGTCGTACTCGATGGTGACCTGGGTCTTGCCGTCGGGGCGCAGGTAGGGGATGGTCCCGTTCTTGCGGACCTCGGTCAGGCGGCGCGAGAGCCGGTGCGCCAGCGTGATCGGCAGCGGCATCAGCTCGGGGGTGTCGTCACTGGCGTAGCCGAACATCAGGCCCTGGTCGCCGGCGCCCTGGCGGTCGAGTTCGTCCTCGACGTCGCCCTCCACCCGGTGCTCGTGCGCGGTGTCCACGCCCTGCGCGATGTCCGGGGACTGCGCGCCGATCGACACCGACACGCCGCAGGAGGCGCCGTCGAAGCCCTTCTTCGACGAGTCGTAGCCGATCTCCAGGATCTTCTCCCGGACGAGCTGCGCGATCGGCGCGTACGCCTTGGTGGTGACCTCGCCGGCGATGTGCACCAGGCCGGTGGTGATCAGCGTCTCCACGGCGACGCGGGAGGTCGGGTCGTCCTTGAGGAGGGCGTCCAGGA
>NZ_JBIAVO010000099.1:0-1131 GCF_042894345.1 Kitasatospora sp. NPDC001540 | reverse complement strand
CCCGGAGGACCCGCGGGGCGTGCCGGTCTTCGCCTGGAAGGGCGAGACCCTGGAGGAGTACTGGTGGTGCACCGAGCAGGCGCTCACCTGGCCCGACGGCCAGACCCCGAACATGATCCTGGACGACGGCGGTGACGCCACCCTGCTGATCCACAAGGGCGTCGAGTTCGAGAAGGCCGGCGCCGCGCCGTCGCCCGAGAGCGCGGACAACGACGAGTACCGGATCATCCTGGAGCTCCT
This sequence comes from Kitasatospora sp. NPDC001540, assembly GCF_042894345.1. NCBI lineage: Bacteria > Bacillati > Actinomycetota > Actinomycetes > Kitasatosporales > Streptomycetaceae > Kitasatospora > Kitasatospora sp. NPDC001540. Next base: position 891 of record NZ_JBIAVO010000099.1, on the reverse strand, counting down.
CAACCGCACCCTGGTCGAGACGCCGCAGAAGTGGACCGAGGTCGCCGCCACCATCAAGGGCGTCACGGAGGAGACCACCACGGGTGTCCACCGCCTGTACGAGATGCACCGCGAGGGGAAGCTGCTGTTCCCGGCGATCAACGTCAACGACTCGGTGACCAAGTCGAAGTTCGACAACAAGTACGGCTGCCGGCACTCGCTGATCGACGGCATCAACCGCGCCACCGACGTCCTGATCGGCGGCAAGGTCGCGGTGGTGTGCGGCTACGGCGACGTGGGCAAGGGCTGCGCCGAGTCGCTGCGGGGCCAGGGCGCCCGGGTGATCGTGACCGAGATCGACCCGATCTGCGCGCTGCAGGCGGCGATGGACGGCTACCAGGTCACCACCTTGGAGGACGTGGTGGAGAGCGCTGACATCTTCATCACGACGACCGGCAACAAGGACATCATCCTGGCTTCGCACATGGAGCGGATGAAGCACCAGGCCATCGTCGGCAACATCGGCCACTTCGACAACGAGATCGACATGGCGGGTCTGGCCAAGCTGCCGGGTGTGGTGAAGACCGAGGTCAAGCCGCAGGTCCACGAGTGGCGCAAGGCCGACGGGCGGACGGTCATCGTGCTCTCCGAGGGGCGTCTGCTGAACCTGGGCAACGCGACGGGTCACCCGTCCTTCGTGATGTCCAACTCCTTCGCGAACCAGACCATCGCGCAGATCGAGCTGTTCACCAAGACCGAGCAGTACCCGGTGGGCGTGTACGTGCTGCCCAAGCACCTGGACGAGAAGGTCGCCCGTCTGCACCTGGACGCCCTCGGCGTCAAGCTCACCACCCTCACCCAGGACCAGGCCGACTACATCGGCGTCCCGGTCGAGGGCCCGTACAAGGCCGA
>NZ_JBIAVO010000098.1:0-1142 GCF_042894345.1 Kitasatospora sp. NPDC001540 | reverse complement strand
GGACTTCGACCTCTACCGGCTCGGCGAGGAGCACGTGATGCTCCGGGAGTCGGTGCGGGCGTTGGCGGAGGCGAAGATCGCTCCGTTCGCGGCGGCGGTGGACGAGGAGGGGCGGTTCCCGCAGGAGGCGTGGGAGGCGTTGCGGGCGGCCGATCTGCACGCGGTGCACGTGCCGGAGGAGTTCGGGGGTGCGGGGGCGGACGCGCTGGCGACGGTGTTGGTGATCGAGGAGGTGGCGCGGGTGTGCGCGTCGTCGTCGTTGATCCCGGCGGTGAACAAGCTGGGGTCGTTGCCGGTGCAGTTGGCGGGGTCGGAGGAGTTGAAGGCGAAGTACCTGGGGGCGCTGGCGCGGGGGGAGGGGATGTTCTCGTACTGCCTGTCGGAGCCGGAGGCGGGTTCGGACGCGGCGGGGATGCGCACGCGGGCGGTGCGGGACGGGGACTTCTGGGTGCTGAACGGGGTGAAGCGGTGGATCACCAACGCGGGGGTGTCGGAGTTCTACACGGTGATGGCGGTGACCGATCCCGACAAGCGCTCGAAGGGGATCTCGGCGTTCGTGGTGGAGAAGGGCGACGAGGGGGTGTCGTTCGGCGCGCCGGAGAAGAAGCTGGGGATCAAGGGGTCGCCGACGCGGGAGGTGTACTTCGACGACGTGCGGATCCCGGCGGATCGGATGATCGGTGCGGAGGGCACGGGTTTCGCGACGGCGATGCGGACGCTGGACCACACCCGGGTGACGATCGCGGCGCAGGCGCTGGGGATCGCGCAGGGGGCGCTGGACTACGCGAAGGGGTACGTGAGGGAGCGCAGGCAGTTCGGCAAGCCCGTCGGTGACTTCCAGGGCGTGCAGTTCATGCTGGCGGACATGGCGATGAAGCTGGAGGCGGCCCGGCAGTTGACGTACGCGGCGGCGGCGAAGTCGCAGCGCGGGGACGGGGACCTGACGTTCTTCGGCGCGGCGGCCAAGTGCTACGCGTCGGACGCGGCGATGGAGATCACGGTGGACGCGGTGCAGTTGCTGGGTGGGTACGGCTACACGCGGGACTACCCGGTGGAGCGGATGATGCGCGACGCGAAGATCACCCAGATCTACGAGGGCACCAACCAGGTCCAGCGCATCGTGATGGCCCGCAACCTGCCCT
>NZ_JBIAVO010000097.1:0-1296 GCF_042894345.1 Kitasatospora sp. NPDC001540 | reverse complement strand
CGCCCAGACCGCCGCGTACGGCCACTTCGGCCGCGAGCTGCCGGACTTCACCTGGGAGCGCACCGACCGCGTCGACGCGCTGAAGGCGGCCGTCGAAGCCGCGGTCCCGGGTCAGGCGATCGAACCGGGGCCTTGAAATGCGCATCGCGGTCACGGGTTCGATTGCCACCGACCATCTGATGACCTTCCCGGGTCGCTTCACGGACCAGCTGCTCGCCGATCAGCTCTCGTGCGTCTCCCTCTCGTTCCTGGTGGACGCGCTCGAGGTGCGCCGGGGCGGGGTGGCCGCCAACATCGCCTTCGGCCTGGGCCAGCTCGGCCTGGAGCCCGTGCTGGTCGGGTCCGTGGGCAATGACTTCGCGGAGTACGACGCTTGGCTGACGGCCCACGGCGTCGACACCTGTGGCGTCCGGATCTGCTCCGAGAAACAGACCGCCCGCTTCATGTGCATCACCGATCTGGACGCCAACCAGATCGCCGCCTTCTACACGGGCGCCATGCAAGAGGCCGCCGAGATCGACCTGAGTCAGCTGGCCCGCACCAAGGGCCAGCCCGATCTGGTGCTGATCTGCGCCAACGACCCGTCAGCAATGCTCCTCCACACGGCGCACTGCCGTGACGCGGGCGTTCCCTTCGCCGCGGACCCGTCGCAGCAGCTCGCCCGGATGAGTTCGACCGAGACCCGGGACCTGATCCGGGGAGCGCGTTGGCTCTTCAGCAACGAGTACGAAGCGGCGCTGCTGCTGGAGCGCACCGGTTGGAGCCGGGACGAGGTCCTGAACCACGTCGGGACATGGGTCACCACCCTCGGCGAACGGGGGGTGCGCATCGACCAGCGGGGCCGGACGCCGCTGTCCGTCCCTGCCGTCCAGAGTGTCACCGTCGTCGATCCCACCGGAGTGGGCGACGCGTTCCGGGCGGGTTTCCTCACGGGCGTGGGCAGGGGGCTTGCGCTGGAGTCGGCGGCCCAGCTGGGCTGTGTGCTGGCCGCCGAGGCGCTGGGGGGCATCGGCCCGCAGTCCTACTCCGTGGACCACGATCGGTTGATCTCCGCGGCCGAACGCGCTTACGGCGTCCAGGCAGCGCATCGGATGGGCGCCGGCTTGCTCATCACGGCCTCCGGGAACACCGCGTGATGCCCACCGTCCAGCAGGAGCGCGCTGATGCGTTGCGTGAGGCCCTCGCCACTCGTGTCGTGGTGGCCGATGGGGCGATGGGCACGATGTTGCAGGCGCAGGATCCGTCGTTGGAGGACTTCCAGCAGTTGGAGGGCTGCAACGAGGTTCTGAACGTCAC
>NZ_JBIAVO010000096.1:0-1350 GCF_042894345.1 Kitasatospora sp. NPDC001540 | reverse complement strand
GGCCCCACTCTCATGCGCAGTCGGCCAGAAGATCACCCGACCGAGTCGACGACCTCGAACTCACGCTCACCAAGATCGATAGAGCAACGGCCACTTAGGTGCTCGTACAGCTGCTCGTTTGGTTGCTCGTTTAGGGTCCCGCACCCGCGCCCGCCACCTTGGCGTTCCCGCAGGCCAGGCCCAGGATTCGGGCCCTCTTACCGGCCCGACTTACCTGTGCGCCTGGTCCTGGTGGTGATGGATGGTGGGCGGGGTGGGGCGCGGTCGGTCCAGGCGGGGCCGCTCACCGGCGCTCGGCCTCCCCTTCGCGCCCGCCTGGCGGCGGCCGCCGCGATCGTTCAGGGCGGGCGGCGCGGCCACGGGCGGGCCCGGGGGGCGGTTTCGTCCCTGGTTTCGCACCTGGTTTCGTCTCTGGTTTGCTTTCCAAGCCCCCCGCCCTGCCGCGTCCGGCCCGTTTCCGCAGGTCAGACCCGGCAAGTTCGCCCGGTCGGACTTCGACTTACCCCTGGGAGCCCTCGACCCGGCCGACGAAGGAGGAGGGGGAGGGCGGTGGGCGGCGGCCCCCGGGGGTTCTGGGGCGCTGCGCTGTGCTGTTCCTTCCTCCTCGACCGCGGCCGGCCGGTGACCGGGTGGGCCCGGCCCCGGAGGAAGACCCTCTAATGTGATCGCGAACGATCCGTTCCAGGGGGGCACGCGGTGAAGCAGTGGCAACGATGGGCCATCGGCATATGGGCCGGTCTGATGGCCGCCGGATGCCTCCTCACGTTCCTCCTCGGCCAGGAGCCCACCGAGCCCGACCCCGCGTTCTCTGACTGCCGAAGCCTCTGCGAGGTCGACGCCACCCCCAGCCCCACCTCCGGCAGCGGTTGCACGCCGAACGGCACCACCATCTGCATCAGCGCCACCGCCTACGCCACCAGCCGCCCCTGAAAGGAAAGCCGGTTTCCCGGAATTCACACAGGCCATTCGGCGGGATGGTCTCGCATTGCATTTCTGATGCACGGGCCGGTGGGAGTATGGCGTGAAATTCGGCCCTGCTTCGAGCAGCCGAGAGCGGCCCGTGCCCCCAGGAGGGAGACCACATTAGGCGGGATCACCTAGCGCTCAGAAGTGATGCATGCGCCTGAGGGGGCGACCATTCGACGGGTAGCATGATCTACAGGAGTCAGGGCAGACGACCGACAGGTGCCCGCCGACGCCAGTTGAACCCCGGCCGGTCCGACGCGCAGTCGACGGGCACCCCTCCCCAGTCAGCCCAGCCGAAGGCCGCCGCCTCGTCAGCCCAAAACCCAGACCAGCGACTTGACTCAGCCTCAGCCACCCGGGCCGCCGGAGCGAAGCGGAGGCGCG
>NZ_JBIAVO010000095.1:0-1352 GCF_042894345.1 Kitasatospora sp. NPDC001540 | reverse complement strand
AGAGGGCGTTAAGTCCGTTTTTGGTAGAGGCCTCGTCGGGGCTGGATAAGCGTGCCTTGGCGGACGAGTCTGCCCAGACGGTTCCGGGTGACGTTCACGGAGGCTTCGTCGGTGGGCAGTTCGAGCAGTTCGTGCAGCTCACGAGCACGGAAGGACTGCCCGGGGCGGTCGTTGAAGACGGTCAGGAGCCGCTGGTAGGAGTCCGGCGTCGCGGCGGTCTGCGGCTCGGCCTCGGGCCGGGCGATGTCCTCGACGACCGTGCGTGCGGTCTGGAGCTCCGCGAGGTGCGTCCGGGCCCGGGCGAGGGCTGCCGCGAGGTCGTCGATCTGTCGTTGCAGGCTGTCGACGTGCGCGGTGGCGTCGTCCTGCTCGGCCTGGAGCCGGTGGAGAAGTTCGGTGACGTTCACGCGGCCCAATCGGTCTCACGCCAGGCCGGAGTGGAAGTGGTGAGCCGGCGGGCCATGTTGGCGGTGGCGGCCCAGTAGACGCGCGAGGCGGAGTTCTCGGGCCGGTGGTCGTACTCGCGCACCAGCCGCCGGTGCAGTATCAGCGTGCCGTTGACCTGCTCGACCACCCACCGTTTGGGCTGCGGCACGAAACCCCTGTCCTCGGGGTTGCGGCGCACGACCTCGACCGTGATGCCCAGCAGCGCGCCGTGGATAACCATGGCGTCTTTGAAGCCTTGGTCCACCAGCACCTTCTCCAGGCGGTTGCCGCAGCGCTCGGCCGCCTGGTCCAGCAGGGCGATGCCGGCGGTGTTCTCGTGGGCGGAGGCGGCCAGGACCACCACGCCGATGACCAGGCCGAGCACGTCGACGGCCAGGCCGCGCTTGCGGCCGGGGGTCTTCTTGGCCGCGTCCAGTCCCGTGGTCGACTTCGGGACCCCGGTAGCCGCCCGCAGCGACTGGGTGTCGATGATCACCAGGGACGGGTCCTCTAATCGGCGGGCCCGCTCTCGCACCTGGCAGCGCAGCAGTTCCTGGATCTGCTGGTCCAGGCCGTCCTTGCGCCACAGGGTGAAGTAGTAGAACACCGCCGACCAGGCCGGTAAGTCGTGCGGAAGGTAACGCCACTGGCAGCCGGTCCGGTTCTGGTAGAACAGCGCGTTCACGACCTCGCGCAGATCACAGGAGCCCGCATCGCCGGTCGCCGACCGTGCCACCCGCCTCTGCTTCCACGACGTGATCACGGGCTCGATCAAGGTCCACTGGTCATCCGTCAGGTCACTCGGATACGCACGCCGTTCCATGGCCACCATGGCACCACCCCCGATCCGGCAGCCGCCCCGGAACTGCAGCCGACCCCACGATCGAGCGATGCCGAACCATTAAAAACAGGACTTAACGCCCTCT
>NZ_JBIAVO010000094.1:0-1402 GCF_042894345.1 Kitasatospora sp. NPDC001540 | reverse complement strand
CCCAAGCGCCCCGAACTCGACCGGATCGTCGCCGACGCCTGGGAGTTCACCCTCGCCCACCGCGCCTGACCAGCACCCCACCCCGACCCGACCCCGGCTCCGGCTCCGGCTCCGGCTCCGGCTCCGGGTCGGAAGCAGACCGGAACCGGGTCGGAAGCAGGCCGAAACCGGGCCGGAACCGGTCGGCATTGTCCGGGCGAGAGCGGGGAGACGGGGGGCGCGTGCCGAGCACGCTCCGCCCGCCGCTTCCGTCCTGGGGGAACTCCCGTGGCCGTCCACTCCCGTCTCGCCGTTCTCGGTGCCGGCACCGCCCTGGGCACCGTCCTCGTCCTCGGCACCGCCCCCGCCGCCTGGGCCTGCGACGAACGGCCGCCCACCACCGCCACCCCGACCCCGGCGCAGTCCTCCGCCGCACCCGCGCCCGCGCCCTCGCCCTCCGCGTCCGGCACCGACTCCGCGACCGCGGCCCCGTCGGCCGTGCGGTCGGCACCGGCCGCTTCGCTGGCGCTCCTGCCGGGCGCGGACCGGACGCTGGTGGCGGGCGGCGCCCCGGTCGAGTTCACCGCGCAGATCGACAACACCGGCACCGCCGCCCTGGAGGACGCCGCCCCGCTGCCCGCCCTCCGGAACGACGCCGCCCAGAACCCGCAACAGGCGCTGCGGGCCGACGAGTTGCTGCTCCAGGTGAAGACCTCCGCAGGATGGGAGGCCCTCCCGCTGTCGGTCGGCTGCGACCGTTCGCTGCGCGGCGGCGACCTGCCGACCACCGACCTCGCCCCGGGCGGGAGCGCCCGCTACACCTTCCGGCTCTCCGTCACCGCCGACGCCGCCGCGCAGCAGGTGGACGTCCGGCTCGGCCTCCGGTCCGGGTCGGTGGACACCTCCGCCCCCGCCCCGCACACCACCCTCCGGGTCACCCACCCGGCCGCTCCCGCCCCCGTGCCCGCGCAGCCCTCCGCCGCGGAACCGGCTCCGGCCTCGGCGTCGGCCGTCCCCCGCCCCCGCACCGAGGTGCTCGGTGTCGAGGCCCTCCCGGCCCCCGCCCGGAGCGGCACCCCCACTCCCCCGGCCTCCGACACCGGCGCGCTCGCGGCCGCGAGCCTGCCGTCCCCGGCCGACAGCGGACGGCCGCCGACCTCCCTGCTGGTCAGCGGCGTCGTCCTGATCGCCCTGGGCGCCGCCGGTTTCACCCTCGTCCTCGTCCACCGCCCCGCCCGCCACCGCTGACCGCCCGACCCGACCGGGGGGGGGGGGGGCGGGGCGGGGGGCGGGGGGGGGGGGGGGGGGGGGGGGGGGCGGGGCGGGGGGGGGGGGGGGGGGGGGCGGGGGCGGGGGGGGGGGGGGGGGCCCCGGGGTCGGAGCGGGAGGCGCGCGGGGGCTCGCCGGGGCGGGGCTGCGCGGG
>NZ_JBIAVO010000093.1:0-1407 GCF_042894345.1 Kitasatospora sp. NPDC001540 | reverse complement strand
TTGCTGCGGCAGCAACGGCTCAATCCGAGCCCACGCAGCATCCGTTATCTCTCCACGACCCACCACAAGATCAATTATGAGACACGGCCTAGTGCTGTGAGCGCAAAGGTTCGCCGGGTCGCCTGATCACGAGGTGAGGACACGACTGCTCGTGCCAAGATGACGCGGTGCAGATGTCAGATGATCTCGTGGGTCTTCAGATGTCCGTTTTCCGGGAACGGAGTGCGCTGGCCGACTTCGTCAGGTCCAGTGGTCCTGTCAGAGACTGGAACGCTGTCGTTCGAGAGGAAGCCGGCAGGCGCCAAAGGTCCCTCGAAGAGGCGGAGCGTACGTTGAAGGACGCTGTGCGGGGCCATGCGCGCACGGAGGACGAGGTGCAAGAGCTGCGGCGCGCTCTGCGGCGACGGGCAGCGATCAGCCTCGCGAAGCAGGACTCGGACAGAGCCACTTGATAAGGCGGCGACGGCTGGTCTTCCGCCCCAGCGGACACCTTTCTTGCTGCGGATGCGGGCGCGTTCGCGGCGTTGGGTGGCCAGGACGTCGGGGTGGCGGGCGTTCGCGTTGCGCCAGCGCAGGTAGGCGTGCAGGGCCCGGGTCTGGACCGGGTGGTTCGGATGGTTGGAGTTGGCGAGCGTGAACTGCCGCAACGGTCCGAAGTGTGCCTCTATCGGGCGGGTTGGCCCAGGACGTGTTGGTGGGCGTGAAACACAGGTGGACGTTGTTGTTCTTCGCCCAGCGGAGGACCTTCTTGCCGTTGTGGGCGGAGAGGTTGTCCAGGATCACGTAGACCGGCGCCCCGTCCGGGCGCGCGGTCCGGATCGAGCGGAGTGCGGTCAGGGTGTTCACGGTCCCCTTGCGGCGACGGTTGACGCCCCACAGGGTGTCGTCTCCGACCGAGTAGCAGCCGTGGAAGTAGGTCACGCCGTGGGCGCGCTTGTAGGTGGCCGACAGCCGGTCCGGCCGGCCCTGCTCAGCCCAGCAGCTACCCGCGGTGGGGCGGATGCCGAGCGGACCGAACTCGTCGAACGCGAACGTGCGGTCGGGGAAGCGGTCCAGGACGTGCTCGATCCGGTCGAGCTTGGCGTCGCAGTCGGGGTCGGTGGACTCCTTCCACGTCTTGGTGCGCTGGAAGGTGACGCCCCGTCGGGAAAGTAGGCAGCGCAGGGCCTCGCGACCGATGCGGATCACCCGGCCGTGGACCCGTCGCAGGTAGGCGAGGAGTTTGCGGATGGACCAGCGGGTGAAGGGCTGCCCGAGCTTGGTCGGGCGGGTGGTGGCCGTCTGGACGACGAAGTCCTCGTCCTCAGTGCTGACTGGGCGTTTCGTCCCTGACTTCGGCGCTCAGGTTCCGCGCCAGGTCAGGGTGGTCTCGCCAGTTAGGCGGCGGGTCATGAGGCTGATCATGGC
>NZ_JBIAVO010000092.1:0-1533 GCF_042894345.1 Kitasatospora sp. NPDC001540 | reverse complement strand
CTGAGGACAAGCCCTCGGCCTATTAGTACCGGTCAACTCCACCCCTCACAGGGCTTCCATATCCGGCCTATCAACCCAGTCGTCTACTGGGAGCCTTACCCTCTCAAGGAGGTGGGAGTGCTCATCTCGAAGCAGGCTTCCCGCTTAGATGCTTTCAGCGGTTATCCCTCCCGAACGTAGCCAACCAGCCATGCCCTTGGCAGAACAACTGGCACACCAGAGGTCCGTCCGTCCCGGTCCTCTCGTACTAGGGACAGCCCTTCTCAACACTCCTACGCGCACAGCGGATAGGGACCGAACTGTCTCACGACGTTCTAAACCCAGCTCGCGTACCGCTTTAATGGGCGAACAGCCCAACCCTTGGGACCTACTCCAGCCCCAGGATGCGACGAGCCGACATCGAGGTGCCAAACCATCCCGTCGATATGGACTCTTGGGGAAGATCAGCCTGTTATCCCCGGGGTACCTTTTATCCGTTGAGCGACGGCGCTTCCACAAGCCACCGCCGGATCACTAGTCCCTACTTTCGTACCTGCTCGACCCGTCAGTCTCACAGTCAAGCTCCCTTGTGCACTTACACTCAACACCTGATTGCCAACCAGGCTGAGGGAACCTTTGGGCGCCTCCGTTACCCTTTAGGAGGCAACCGCCCCAGTTAAACTACCCACCAGACACTGTCCCTGATCCGGATCACGGACCCAGGTTAGACATCCAGCACGACCAGAGTGGTATTTCAACGACGGCTCCACCATGACTGGCGTCACGGCTTCAAAGCCTCCCACCTATCCTACACAAGCCGAACCGAACACCAATATCAAGCTATAGTAAAGGTCCCGGGGTCTTTCCGTCCTGCTGCGCGAAACGAGCATCTTTACTCGTAATGCAATTTCACCGGGCCTGTGGTTGAGACAGTCGAGAAGTCGTTACGCCATTCGTGCAGGTCGGAACTTACCCGACAAGGAATTTCGCTACCTTAGGATGGTTATAGTTACCACCGCCGTTTACTGGCGCTTAAGTTCTCAGCTTCGCCACGACGAATCGTGACTAACCGGTCCCCTTAACGTTCCAGCACCGGGCAGGCGTCAGTCCGTATACATCGCCTTACGGCTTCGCACGGACCTGTGTTTTTAGTAAACAGTCGCTTCTCGCTGGTCTCTGCGGCCACCACCAGCTCAGGGAGCACGTCCCGTCACCAGCAATGGCCCCCCTTCTCCCGAAGTTACGGGGGCATTTTGCCGAGTTCCTTAACCACAGTTCACCCGAACGCCTCGGTATTCTCTACCTGACCACCTGAGTCGGTTTGGGGTACGGGCCGCCATGAAACTCGCTAGAGGCTTTTCTCGACAGCATAGGATCATCCACTTCACCACAATCGGCTCGGCATCAGGTCTCAGACTTAGTGCTGCGCGGATTTGCCTACGCAACGTCCTACACCCTTACCCCGGGACTACCACCGCCCGGGCTGGACTACCTTCCTGCGTCACCCCATCGCTCACCTACTACAGGCTTGGACCGGCGGCTCCACCACGTCCC
>NZ_JBIAVO010000091.1:0-1575 GCF_042894345.1 Kitasatospora sp. NPDC001540 | reverse complement strand
CTAGTAGTACTTCGTTACGTTGAGCGATCTTGCCTGTTGGTGGGCATCTTCTGGGTGTGAAGCTGGGGGATGTGGAGCGGCTCCGGGGCGAGTTGGCGGAGTTCGTGGGTGATGTGTTCGGGTCGTTGCCGCGGCGGGACCAGCGGCGGTGGGGTGCGTGTTACCTGCGGGGTCTGATGCTGGACGGTCGGCGCAAGTCGATCCAGCCGATGGCCGCGCGATTGCCGGACGGGGACATGCAGGCTCTGCAGCAGTTCGTGAACCAGTCGCCGTGGGATCCGCTGCCGGTACGGAGACGGATCGCGCGGCGGCTGTCGGAGGCGATCGCGCCGCAGGTGTGGGTGATCGACGACGTGTCGTTCCCCAAGTGCGGTCGGGCTTCTGCCGGAGTGGCCCGGCAGTACTGCGGAGCACTGGGCAAGCGGGCGAACTGCCAAGTCGCGGTCAGCGTCCACGCTGCCACCGACAGCGCGTCGTGCCCGCTGGAGTGGCAGTTGTACCTGCCCCGGGAGTGGGCGGACGATCTTGAGCGGTGCCGCCGGGCGGGCGTCCCGGAGGGCACCGTCCACCAGGAGAAGTGGCGTCTGGCGCTGGGCCTGCTGGACAACGTGTCCGGGTGGGGGCTCGAGGCTCCGGTGGTGGTCGCCGACGCGGGCTACGGCGTCAGCACACCTTTCCGCCACGGCCTGGAGGAGCGGGGCATGTCCTACGTCCTCGCCCTGACCGGGAAGGAAGTGGCCCACGAGCTGGAGGCCGAGCCGTACCGCCCCGACTACGGCGGGCTGGGGCCGCCCACGCTTGCCCGCTACCGGACGGCGCCTCGCTCCCTCGCGCTTCACGCGGCCGACGCGGCTGCCGCCGGCCGTTTCACCGAGGTCCTCTGGCGGCAGGGCAGCAGAGGACCGATGACATCGAGGTTCGCGGTCATGGCCGTACGGCCGGCGGGCAAGCAGTCCCTCGCCGCCGCCCAGACGGCGGGCGGTGGACGCAGCCGGTGGGACGGCGTCCTGCCCGCCGCCACCGTCCTGGTGGAGTGGCCCGCCGGTCATGACGCCCCGACCGGCTACTGGATATCCAACCTGCCGCCCGACACGCCCGTCGCCGACCTGGCGCGATGGGCGAAGATGCGCTGGCGCGTCGAGCACGACTACCGCGAGCTCAAACATGGCCTGGGCCTGGACCACTTCGAGGGACGGACCTGGCGCGGCTGGCACCACCACGTCACCCTCGTCACCGCCGCCCAGGCCTTCCTCACCCTCAGGCGGCTCGACCCAAAAGTCCGAACGCCGGCCTGACCCTCTACCAGGTCCTTGACCTGTTCCAGGACCTGTTGAAGGGCTGGACCGGCACCTGCACCACCTGCAACCGCCCCCTGCCCCGCATGAGAACCAGACACCGAAGCAGAGGCAGAACCTAACGAAGTACTACTAGGCCCTGTCCGGCCGGTCTTGCCGGGCGCACGACGCCAGGCATCCCGCCTGGAAGCACCGGCACAACACCCAAGTACATCCAGTACGAGGGCGTCGTGCCGGCACTCCCAGCCGGGCGCCCGACGCCGCGCGCTGATCCGACAAG
>NZ_JBIAVO010000090.1:0-1584 GCF_042894345.1 Kitasatospora sp. NPDC001540 | reverse complement strand
AGCTTGGCGTTTATCCTCGTCGGCTTTGATGTTCCTTGATCGAGTCGGCTCGTTTGGCCGTCTTGCCGACGTTGTGGCGTGGGGCCCGTTGCTTGTTCTTCGAGCCGGGAGGCCGTCCCGGGCCTGGTCGGGACGGTTTCGGTGCGGCTGCCGGGAGGGCCGCTGTCGCGCGGATGTTGCGAAACCCCCGGCGGACGCGGGCGGGGGTGAGACGGCGGGGTTCGGTCACCGGTCGCTCCCATGGCCGGCGTACGTCTTCGGCCAGGGGTCGGGCGAGGCGGATCTGGGTGTGGGCAGCGATGATCAGCCAGGTCCACAGATCGGCGGTGTCGGCGTGGCGGATCTTCGGGGCGGTCCAGCCGAGGGTTTGCTTCATCAGCCGGAAGGTGTGCTCCAAGTCGAATCGGCGGAGAAAGGACTGCCACCACAGGTCCACGTCCGTGCCGGTGGCCGCGGTGGCCGAGCACCACAGCCAGACCGGTTTCGGGTCCCGGTCACCCGGCAGGCGCTCGACCTCGAGCCGGATCAACGTGCCGTGCAGGATAGGTAGTTCCTCCTCGGCGTGGTCCAGCCAGGGGCCGCGGTGGGTGAGCCGGGGGTGCATCCGGTCCCAGGCCGTCGCCTGGGCGGTGCCGTAGCGGGTGGTCTCGGTGGCCGTGGTGGTGTCGGGGGTGTGCCAGGTGTCGGGTCTGGCGAAGGTGAGGACCCCACCGTGTCGACGGGGTCGCCCGCCCTTCGGCCCGCGGCGGTCGGGGCCGGGGTCGCGGAGCATGACCCGGTCCGAGCGCAGGCGTCCGAGCAGGACGACGGGCAGGTCGGCCAGGGTGTGGGAGAGGTAGGTGACGTCGTAGCCGGAGTCCATCACGATCAGGATCTCCGGGTTGCCCGGCTCCCAGTGCCCGGCCCGGAGCAACCGCTCGACGACACCGCGCAGTTGGACGGCGGTGACGGCGGTAGCGTCGTCGGCCGGCCCGAGACGGACGGCATCCAGCAGCGCGACCCAGGAGGTGCGGCCCGTTTCCAGCGCGGCGACGAAGGAGTACGGCCAGCCCGGAACGAACTGGTCCCGGCTGCGGTCCCCGCGTCCGTAGACATGGCAGAACAGCCGCTCGTCGCTTGTCGGGGCATCGGGGCGGAGCCAGTTGCTCACGTCCACGGCCAGCACGATCCGCCCGTCGGCCGCCCGCGGCAGCGGCAGACCGGCCAGGACCTTGCGCAGTCGGGCGGGCTCGGCCCAGCCCCGTTCCAGCCCCTGGTACAGCGCACCGTGCCCGCGCCGGTGCTCGGCCGCCAACGACAGCTCGACCAGCGTCCTGACCGGCCCCTCCGTGCACAGCACCGCGTCCGTGAGTTCGAAGAGCACATCCGCGCGGGCGTAAAGGCACTCGTAGAACTCGACCCGAAAGCGGGACAGGACGCCCAAAGCATCACCAGCGGGCACATCGGCAGGCAGACTCATACACAGCGGCCGTTCTCTCGTGCTTCCTGACTCGACACCTCGAAGCGTGGAGAACGGCCGCCTCTGCTGTCCCGGGAAGAACCGCAGATCAGCAGGTCGAGTGACATGCGTGGATAAACGCCAAG
>NZ_JBIAVO010000089.1:0-1632 GCF_042894345.1 Kitasatospora sp. NPDC001540 | reverse complement strand
CTCAGAAGCCGTTGTCTTTCCGAGAGTGATGGCTGCATATCTGCAGTTCAGGCATAGTTTTGGCGTTTCGGCGGCAGGGACGAGGTGTCGTGTCGTCTCTTCGGTGGAGGTGCCGGGATGCCGTCGGTGATGGGGTTGCTGGAGGAGCGCGAACGCGCGGCTCGGCAGCGGGTGGAGGCCCTTCAGGCCGAGCTGCGGGAGGCGGAGTCCGTGTGGGAGCGGCTCGTGATCGCCCGCGAGACGGTGGCCGAGGTCCTGACGGGACCCCGCGGGGGTGACGAAAAGGTGCCGGTCGTGACGGCCACTGAGCGGCCGGCGCGAGTCCCGGCAGCGGCGCCGGGTTCGATGGTGCCGCACTGGCGGGAGGGTCTCGTCCCCGCGGTGCTGGCGCCGGACTATCAGCGGATCATGGATGCTCTCGCCGGCCGCAACGGGTCGTGCGGGGAAGTGATGGACTGTCGGCAACTCGCGGCAGCACTCGGGCTGGAGCCGGTTCCGGCGAAGGTGGAAGGGGTGCGGTCGAAGGCGAAGCGGCTGGCCGCGCGGGGCTGGCTGGCCGAGGAACAGCCCGGGATGTTCAGCGTGCTCGCCGGGCGAGGCGGCGGCTCATGACCATGCTCATCGACCAGCGGATTACCGCCTCCGAGGTGTCGGTGCGGCCCTCGTAGTCGCGGGCGAGTCGGCGTGAGCGCATCAGCCACGCGAACGTCCGCTCGACCAGCCACCTCTTCGGCAGCACGACGAAGCCCGTGGTGTCGTCGCCGCGTTTGACCACGCTCAGCGCGAGGCTCAGGACGTCGCGGGCGAGGTCGACCAGACGTCCGGTGTAGCCGCCGTCGGCCCACACAAGCGTGATGCGCCAGTGCCGTTCGCGTAGCCGGGCCAGCAGCGTCTGGCCGGCCTCGCGGTCGGTGACAGAGGCCGCGGTGACCATCACCGTCAGCAGCAGCCCGAGGGTGTCCACCACGATGTGACGCTTGCGGCCGTTCACCTTCTTCCCTCCGTCGAATCCCCGGGTGGCGGCCGGCACCGACGCGGCGCCCTTCACCGACTGGGCGTCGACGATCCCCGCGGTCGGCTCCGGATCGCGGCCCGCCTCCTCGCGGACCCGGTCCCGCAGCCGGTCGTGGAACTCGGCGACCAGCCCCTTGTCCCGCCAGCGCCCGAAGAAGGCGTAGACGCGGTCCCATGCGGGGAAGTCCGCGGGCATCGCCCGCCAGGTGATGCCACCCGCGACCAGGTAGCGCACAGCATCGACCATCTGCCGGTGGCAGTACCCCTCCGGCTGCCCGCCCCGGCCCTCCAACCATCCCGGAACGGGCATGACGTCGCGCACCACGGCCCACTCCGCGTCGCTCATGTCGGACGGATACCTCGGTCGCCTGTGCGGACGGTCCCCGGCGTTCCCGAACCGATGAGCGAGGCAATCACACCTCAGGGCACCGGAGTTGGACGACACCGGCACGGGCACGAAAGACTGCAGCACCAGGGGCCTCCTGTTGCTCGGTTGGATTCGACACCCACGAGCTGCACGGGAGGCCCCACTCTCATGCGCAGTCGGCCAGAAGATCACCCGACCGAGTCGACGACCTCGAACTCACGCTCACCAAGATCGATAGAGCAACGGCCACT
>NZ_JBIAVO010000088.1:0-1682 GCF_042894345.1 Kitasatospora sp. NPDC001540 | reverse complement strand
GGGGGGGCTGTCCCGGTTGGGACAGCCCTCCTGCGCTATGCGGTTGTGGGAGTGATGGTCCAGGTGTCGCCCGCGCGGGTAAGCCCGAGGCTGATCAGTCGGCGGAGGTTGAGCGCGGCGGCGCGGTTATGGAGCCAGGTGTCGTTCTTCAGGACACCTCGGTAGGGGACGCGGCGGTTGCCCCGGGCGGTGAGCCAGGCGATGGCGCGTTCGACCGGTGGCCGCCAGCGGCGGTATTCGGCCTGCCAGTCGGGATCGGCAGCAGCCCGGCGGGCGGCTTTCAGACGGTCGTAGTGGGCGTGGACCTGGAACGCCCGGCCGGTCTTGGAGCGGGTGCATCGCTCACGCAGGGGACAGTCGATGCAGAGCTTCTTGAACTGGGCCGTGCGGGCGCCCTTGGCGTCCGGGCGGCCGAGGGGCTTGGTGTGGCCGGCCGGACAGGTGACGCTCCCGATGGTGGTGTCGACCTGGAAGTCGTCGCTGGTGAAGCCGCCGGGGACGGCCTGCCGCAGTGGCGGAGGCTTGATGATCAGGGTGTGGCCGCCGGCTTCGAGGCTCTCGCGCAGGTCGCCGGTGCCGTAGGCGGTGTCCCCGAGGACGGTCAGGGTCGCGGTCTCGTCAGCGAGCAGGTGCCCGGCGACGGCGGCCTCGTGGTTGTGCGCTCCGGTGCCCGCGGTGAGCTCGACCTCGGTCAGCAGACCGGTCTCGGGCTCGAACGCGGCGTGGGCGCGGAAGCCCTCCTGGTGGTGGGTGCGGTTCTTGTGGATGTGGCGGGCCTCGGGGTCGACGGTGGACACGATGCGGTCGGGGGCGGTGCCGCGGGCGATCCGCCACCGACCGTCGCGTCCGTCGGAGCCGTCGGCCACCTCGACGTCCTGACCGGCGACCAGGGCCAGCAGCGCGACGGCGTCGGCGGCCTTCTGGTCCAACTGCCGTTCGGGCAGGCGACCCAGCAGGTTGAGTGCGTCGGTGACCAGGGCGTCCACCAGTGTGGCGCGAGCGGCCTCGTCGTTCCAGGCGATGCGGGGCTTGCCCGGGTCGGTGTAGTCGTGGGCGGTGCACCACGTGGCGGCGGTCCGCTCGGCGTCGGGGACGTCCCGGATCACCCGGCGGATCGCGGCGACCAACTGGGTGACGGTGTCCTGGGTGGCCACCGCGTCGTCCAGCACGGTGGAGTCCAACGCCCGCCGCTGCCTGCCCTTGAGCACACCGGTGGCCGCCACCACCTCCTTGACCCTGGCGAACAGTCGGTTCGGATCCGCTGAGCGCTGCAGCCGGCGTCGAAAGTAGGCCAGCAGCGAGGGGTCGAACGCGGTGTCGTGCAGGCCCAGCCCGCACGCGGCCTTCCATCGCAGGTCACACCGCAGCTGTTGGACCGTGTCGAAGTCCGACAGCCCGTGCAGGCTCTGCAGGACCACGGTCGCGGCCAGGACCTGCGGCGGCATGCTGGGCCGCCCGTTCCTCGACGGGTACATGTCCGCGAACATCGAGTGCGGGAACAGGGACTCCCGGTGCTCGGCCAGGAACGCGAACACGCTCCCGGCCGGGATCAACTCCCGACAGGTCTCCCACACATTCGGTCCGACCAGATCCCCGGCCCATTCCCCCATTGCCACGAAACGAGTCTGGCCCCACCGCTCACACAGCGGGGCCAGAACCCAACATCTTCATCAGACTTCTAG
>NZ_JBIAVO010000087.1:0-2570 GCF_042894345.1 Kitasatospora sp. NPDC001540 | reverse complement strand
CTTGCTGCGGCAGCAACGGCTCAATCCGAGCCCACGCAGCATCCGTTATCTCTCCACGACCCACCACAAGATCAATTATGAGACACGGCCTAGTGGCATGGGACCTGTTCTGAGAGCTCGACGCTGTGCTCGGCTGCCCTCTGCGGGCCTGGGTGTAAACCGGGTTTACCTCGAGCGCCGAGGCAGGGGCTTCCACCGGGGTAGGAGCAGTCGTCAAGTCCAGTGGACGCGTGGGGTCAGCTGATCGTCAGCTGCCATCTGATCTCTCCGTCGTGCCACTGGTCGGTGGGGGCGAGGCCGGCTGCGGTGGCGACGGCGGCAGACGCCTTGTGGTCGGGATGGATGTGGGCGGTGACCGTGTGCACCGGGTGTTGTCGGAGCCAGGCGACGAGTCCTCGGGCGGCTTCGGTGGCGATGCCGCGTCGCTGCCAGGGGGTGCCTGTCACCCAGGCGATCTCTGCAGCCGCTCCGCGGTCGTCGGCGATGACCGTCGCCTGGACATGGCCGGCCAGGCAGGAAGCGTCGCGGAGCTGGATGACCCAGTTGCACCAGGATTCGCCGGGGCGGGGCGAGTCGGCCACCCAGCGTTCGTAGCGGGTGCGCAGGTCCTGGGCGGTGTCCGGGGTGCCGCCGGTGAAGGTGTGCAGGCCGGGGTCGGACAGCACTGCGGCCATCTCGTCCGCGTGCTCGACCTGCAGGGGGAGTATGTCCAGCCGGTCGGTGCGGATGATTTCGGGCTTGAGGGTGGTCACGCTGCCTCCTGGTCGGGACGTTCGACGAGTATGCCGCGTTCGAAGCGGACGCTGGCGCGGACGAGTGCGACGAGGTAGGACGCGTTCACCGCGCGCCACCGGTTCTGGGCGGCTGCCCGGCAGGGGATCTACGCCCCGGTGTACTCCGTCTCCTTCGGCGTGCGGGGCAGGATCGTCATCGCACCGGGCGGCTCCAGGTCGATGGCTCTGGTCCCGGAGAAGTGCGAGGGCTACCGCCGGGCGTGGACGGCCGGGCCGGGCCCGATCTGGCCTGCACGGGGTACGGACGGGTTGTGGCGACCCGGGTCGACAACTGCGGCTCCTGGCAGACGGTTTGGCTGGAGCCCGACGCGGTCATCCGCCGCGCCTCGGGGCTTCCGGACGGCCCACTGCCCGGCTGGGCGGACCTGGAACGCGCCGAGCACCCGCACCCCGCCCGTCGAAGCCGACGGGTCGTGGAGCCGCCGCTGGGAGACCGCGGTCGGCGTCATGCTGGCCCACCTCGTGGCAGCAACCGAGAACCATCCGGTGCATCTCCCCGCAGGCCCTGTCACGGAGTTGCTCGGCCACGCCGTGGCCCGCTACCTCCCACCGGGGCCCGACGCCCGCTCGGTCGCACTGGTCGGCCCGGGCCTGCCCGAGCCGTGGCCCCGCCCCGACGTCCTCCTCGTCCCCCGCCACCCCGGCACGGGCGAGCCGTGGCTCCGCCCGGCCGCGAGGCGACAGTGGTGCCGCTGGACAGCGGAGTCTGGGCCTACCTCACCAGCCCTGGGAGACCTCGCCGATGCCCGTCACCGGTGTGCTCCCGAAGGGTGTCCTGCGCGACGACTACCCTCTGCCGTCGCGCCCCTGGCGTCTCCTGAAGGCCCACCCGGGCGCTTTCAGGAACACCCTGGTCAGGCTGCCCGCGATCCGCAGCCCTCGGCTGTGCGGGTATGACGACGCCGCGTACCGATCGTGAGCACCTGTTGGTCGCAGCGGAGCTCTCGGACCCACCACAGCCTTCCTGCCTCCGGGGCCGCGGATGCGAACTCGGTGTGCGGGTCAAGGAGCCGTTGTCGGCTGGCCGTCGCCCTGCAGGAGGAGCTGAACCACGCTGGTCCATGGGAAGTCGCCGGTCTTCTGGAACGCACGGACCCTCCAGCGCCCTGCGGGCAGGTGGACGGGGGCTTGGTCCGGCTCGCCCCTGCCGTCCGGGTAGGGAGAGCCGAGGTCTTTGCCGGCCTCGGCCGAGTCCATCAGGACTGCCGGCCCGTCGGTCTCCCACAGGCCGCACTCCTCCCACGGCGTCGCCGGGTCGTTCAGCGCCACTTCGGCAGCGGCAAGCAGCTCAGCGTCGGAGTCGGCGGCGAGCCAGCGCACGAAGGCCCTCTGCTCGGGCAAGTAGCAGGTGGTCGCGGGCTGGTCGCCCAGCACCAGCGCGGAGACGTTGCTGCGGCCGCGCAGGCCGACCACCTCGGCCAGGCCGTCGGCCTCGCAGGCGCGGTCGTAGTCGTCTGGCTGGTCGCTGTCGCTGATGATCATGCCGTTCTCGGTGCAGCCGCCCCAGTACTGCAGTGCGGACACCGGAACGACGATCAGAGGACCGCCCATGGAGCTGACCCAGGTCAGACCGAGGGACATCCGGGCAGCATGGGGATCAGTACTCATGTGCGCAGTGTGCCGCCGATCGGTGACAAGCAGGGAACCTGGGGGAGTACCTGCACGGCGGACGACAGACAGCACTGAGAGGGCGTTAAGTCCGTTTTTGGTAGAGGCCTCGTCGGGGCTGGATAAGCGTGCCTTGGCGGACGAGTCTGCCCAGACGGTTCCGGGTGA
>NZ_JBIAVO010000086.1:1412-3399 GCF_042894345.1 Kitasatospora sp. NPDC001540 | reverse complement strand
TGAGGCGTATTTCGCGGTGGGTGTGGACTGTGTGGAGACCAACACCTTCGGGGCGAATTACTGGGCGTTGGGTGAGTACGACATCTCGGAGCGGATCTTCGAGTTGTCGGAGGCGGGTGCCCGGATCGCCCGGGAGGTGGCTGATGAGTTCACCGCGCGGGACGGGCGTGTCCGGTGGGTGCTGGGTTCGATGGGTCCGGGTACGAAGCTGCCGACGCTGGGTCACACCACGTTCGAGGTGGTGCGGGAGGGTTTCCGGCTGAACGCGGCGGGTCTGGTCGCGGGTGGTGTGGACGCGCTGCTGGTGGAGACCAGCCAGGACCTGCTGCAGACCAAGGCCGCGGTGCTGGGCTGCAAGGCCGCGCTGGCCGAGGCGGGGCTGGACCTGCCGGTCTTCGCCCAGGTGACGGTGGAGACCACCGGCACGATGCTGCTGGGCTCGGAGATCGGCGCGGCGCTGACCGCGTTGGAGCCGCTCGGCATCGACTTCATCGGGATGAACTGCGCCACCGGCCCGGCGGAGATGAGCGAGCACCTGCGGTATCTGGCGAAGAACGCCCGGGTCGGCCTGTCGTGCATGCCGAACGCGGGCCTGCCGGTGCTGGGCAAGGACGGCGCGCACTACCCGCTGTCGCCGTCTGAGCTCGCCGACGCGCACGAGGGTTTCGTGCGCGACTACGGCCTGGCCCTGGTCGGCGGCTGCTGCGGCACCACGCCCGAGCACCTGCGGCAGGTCGTGGAGCGGGTCCAGGGGCTGCCCATCACGCCGCGCGACCCGAAGCCGGAGGCGTCCGCGGCCTCCCTCTACCAGGCGGTGCCGTTTCGGCAGGACACCTCGTATCTGGCGATCGGTGAGCGCACCAATGCCAACGGGTCGAAGAAGTTCCGGGAGGCGATGCTCGCCGCCGACTGGCAGGCGTGTGTGGAGATCGCCCGCGAGCAGATCCGCGAGGGCGCGCACCTGCTGGATTTGTGTGTGGACTATGTGGGCCGTGACGGTGTCGCGGACATGCGGGAGATCGCGGGGCGGCTGGCGACGGCCTCCACTTTGCCGATCGTGCTGGACTCCACCGAGCCGCCGGTGCTGAAGGCGGGCCTGGAGATGCTGGGCGGGCGGGCGGTGTTGAACTCCGTCAACTACGAGGACGGTGACGGCCCCGACACCCGGTTCGGGCGGATCGCGGCGCTGGCGCGTGAGCACGGGGCGGGTCTGATCGCGCTGACCATCGACGAGCGGGGGCAGGCCCGCACCGCCGAGACGAAGGTCGCCATCGCCGAGCGCCTGATCGAGCAGCTGGGCCGCGAGTACGGCATCGCGGAGTCCTCGATCCTGGTGGACTGCCTGGCCTTCACCCTGGCCACCGGCCAGGAGGAGTCGCGCCGTGACGGCATCGAGACCATCGAGGCGATCCGCGAGCTCAAGCGCCGCCACCCGAACGTGCAGACCACCCTGGGGTTGTCGAACATCTCCTTCGGCCTCAACCCGGCCGCCCGCCAGGTCGTCAACTCGGTGTTCCTGCACGAGTGCGTGGCTGCCGGCCTGGACTCCGCGATCGTGCACGCCGCCAAGATCCTCCCGATGAACCGCATCCCCGAGGACCGCCGCCAGGCCGCCCTCGACCTGGTCTACGACCGCCGCGCCGAGGGCTACGACCCGCTGCAGAAGCTGCTGGAGCTCTTCGAGGGCGTCTCCGCCGCCTCCTCCGCCGCCTCCAAGGCCGAAGAGCTCGCCGCCCTCCCGCTCGAGGAGCGCCTGCGGCGCCGGATCATCGACGGCGAGCGCAATGGTCTGGAGGCGGACCTGGACGCGGCGCTGGCCGTCCGCCCGGCGCTGGAGATCATCAACGACACGCTGCTGTCCGGGATGAAGGTCGTCGGCGAGCTGTTCGGCTCCGGGCAGATGCAGCTGCCGTTCGTGCTGCAGTCCGCCGAGGTGATGAAGGCCGCCGTCGCCCACCTCGAACCCCACATGGAGAAGTCCGACAGT
>NZ_JBIAVO010000086.1:0-1314 GCF_042894345.1 Kitasatospora sp. NPDC001540 | reverse complement strand
CCAGGGCAAGGGCACCATCGTGCTCGCCACCGTCAAGGGCGACGTCCACGACATCGGCAAGAACCTGGTGGACATCATCTTGTCCAACAACGGCTACCACGTCGTCAACCTGGGCATCAAGCAGCCGGTGTCCGCGATCGTCGAGGCCGCCCAGCAGCACCAGGCCGACGTGATCGGCATGTCCGGCCTGCTCGTCAAATCCACCGTGATCATGAAGGAGAACCTGGAGGAGCTCAACCAGCGCGCCCTGGCCGCCGACTACCCCGTCATCCTCGGCGGCGCCGCCCTCACCCGCGCCTACGTCGAACAAGACCTCCACGACATCTACCACGGCGAAGTCCGCTACGCCCGCGACGCCTTCGAGGGCCTGCGCCTGATGGACGCCCTGATCGGCGTCAAACGCGGCATCCCCGGCGCCACCCTGCCCGAACTGCGCAAACGCCGCCACGCCCGCACCGAAGTAGCGGAGCCGGAAGAAGCCGACCTCGGCCAGGTCCGCTCGGACGTGGCCATCGACAACCCGGTCCCCGTCCCGCCGTTCTGGGGCGAGCGCATCGTCAAGGGCATCCCCTTCCAGGACTACGCCTCCTGGCTCGACGAGGACGCCCTCTTCAAGGGCCAGTGGGGACTGAAGGGCGCCCGCACCGGCGGCCCCACCTACGAGGAGCTGGTGGAGAGCGAGGGCCGGCCCCGGCTGCGCGGCTGGCTGGACCGCCTGCAGACCGAGGGCTGGCTGGAGCCCGCCGTCGTCTACGGCTACTTCCCCGCCAACTCCAAGGGCGACGACCTCATCCTCCACCGCGAGGACGGCTCCGAACTGACCCGCTTCACCTTCCCGCGCCAGCGCCGCGGCCGCCGCCTGTGCCTGGCCGACTTCTTCCGCCCCGAAGAGACCGGCGAGCGCGACGTGGTCGGGCTGCAGGTGGTCACCATGGGCAACCGGATCTCCGAGGCCGCCAACGAACTGTTCGCCGGCAACTCCTACCGCGACTACCTCGAACTGCACGGCCTGTCCGTCCAACTCGCCGAGGCACTCGCCGAGTTCTGGCACGCCCGGGTCCGCTACGAACTCGGCTTCGGCGACGAGGACCCCCAGGACGTCCGCGACATGTTCGCCCTCAAATACCGCGGCGCGCGCTTCTCCCTCGGCTACGGCGCCTGCCCCGAACTCGAGGACCGCGCCAAGATCGCCGAACTGCTCAAACCCGAACGCGTCGGCGTGATCCTCTCCGAGGAGTACCAACTCCACCCCGAACAGTCCACCGACGCCATCGTCGTCCACCACCCCGAAGCCAAGTACTTCAACGCCAGGTA
>NZ_JBIAVO010000085.1:0-3529 GCF_042894345.1 Kitasatospora sp. NPDC001540 | reverse complement strand
CCGATGGTACTGCAGGGGGGACCCTGTGGGAGAGTAGGACGCCGCCGAACAATCTTTGTGGGAAAGCCCCCTGACGGGAAGTCAGGGGGCTTTCTTGTTGTAGGGTCAGTCCCGCACAGTTGTCAGTGGTTAACACAGGAGGCTCCGCACCGTGGAGGTCCAGGAGACGCGCGTTCAGACCGACCGGGTCCTCACGATCCCGAACCTGCTGAGCATGGCTCGGCTGGTGGGCGTGCCGATCTTTCTGTGGTTGGTGCTGTGGCCGGTCTTCGGGGGGCCGAAGAACGACGGGTGGGCGATCGTCGTTCTGATGTTGAGCGGGGTCAGTGACTACCTGGACGGGAAGCTGGCCCGGCGGTGGGGGCAGATCAGCCGACTGGGGCAGTTGCTGGACCCGGCGGCGGACCGGCTGTACATCGTGTCGACGCTGGTGGGGCTGACCTGGCGGGAGATCCTGCCGTGGTGGCTGACGGCGCTGCTGGTGGCGCGGGAGGCGTTCGTCGGGGTGGTGCTGCTGCGGCTCAACCGGGCGGGTTACGGGCCGTTGAACGTGAGTTTCCTGGGGAAGGCGGCGACGTTCAATCTGATGTACGCGTTTCCGCTTCTGCTGCTGGGGGTGGGCACGGGGTGGGTGCACCAGGTTGCGGGGGTGGTGAGTTGGGCGTTCATCTGGTGGGGGACGACGTTGTACTGGTGGGCCGGCGCGCTGTACGCGGTGCAGGCCCGGCAGATCCTGCAGGCGGAGCGTCCGGTTGCCGTTTGAGATCGGCCTGAGATGTTTTACACGCCCTCCACGGTGAGTCGGACGTTTTCTTCCGGGTAGGGATGCGTCGGACCGGTTTGATGGACCCGCAGGGGTTCACCACCGCGAAGGAGGACGCACCCGTAATGAAAGCCGTTGTGATGGCGGGCGGGGAGGGCACTCGACTCCGCCCCATGACTTCCAGCATGCCCAAGCCGCTGCTGCCGGTGGCCAATCGGCCGATCATGGAGCACGTGCTGCGCCTGCTGAGGCGGCACGGCCTCACTGACACTGTGGTGACCGTGCAGTTCTTGGCGTCGTTGGTCAAGAACTACTTCGGTGACGGTGAGGAACTGGGCATGCACCTCACCTATGCCAACGAGGAAACACCGCTGGGGACGGCGGGCAGCGTGAAGAACGCCGAGGACGCGCTGCGGGACGATTCGTTTCTGGTGATCTCCGGCGACGCGCTGACGGACTTCGACCTTACTGACCTGATTGCCTTTCACCGGGAGAAGGGCGCGCTGGTGACGGTGTGCCTGACCCGGGTGCCGAACCCGCTGGAATTCGGCATCACCATCACGGACGACGAGGGGAAGGTCGAGCGCTTCCTCGAGAAGCCGACCTGGGGGCAGGTGTTCTCGGACACCGTGAACACCGGCATCTACGTGATGGAGCCGGAGGTCTTCGACTACGTGGCGGCCGGTGAGTCGGTCGACTGGTCGAGCGACGTGTTCCCGCAGTTGCTCAAGGAGGGCAAGCCGGTGTTCGGCTACGTCGCCGAGGGCTACTGGGAGGACGTGGGCACCCACGAGAGCTACCTGAAGGCCCAGGCGGACGTCCTGGAGGGGAAGGTCCAGGTCGAACTGGACGGGTTCGAGATCTCGCCGGGCGTGTGGGTGGCCGAGGGTGCGGAGGTGGACCCGGAGGCCGTGCTGCGGGGGCCGCTGTACATCGGTGACTACGCCAAGGTCGAGGCCGGTGTGGAGCTGCGCGAGCACACCGTGCTCGGGTCGAACGTGGTCGTGAAGAGCGGGGCGTTCCTGCACAAGGCCGTGGTGCACGACAACGTGTACGTGGGGTCGCAGAGCAACCTGCGCGGGTGCGTGGTCGGCAAGAACACCGACGTGATGCGGGCCGCGCGGATCGACGAGGGGGCGGTGATCGGTGACGAGTGCCTGATCGGCGAGGAGTCGATCGTCGCGGGCAACGTCCGGGTCTACCCGTTCAAGACGATCGAGGCCGGCGCGTTCGTCAACACCTCGGTGATCTGGGAGTCCCGCGGCCAGGAGCACCTGTTCGGGGTGCGGGGCGTGTCGGGGATCCTGAACGTGGAGATCACGCCGGAGCTGGCCGTGCGGCTGGCGGGGGCGTACGCGACCACGTTGAAGAAGGGCGCGACGGTCACCATCGCGCGTGACCACTCGCGTGGTGCGCGGGCGTTGAAGCGGGCGATGATCTCGGCGCTGCAGACCAGTGCGATCGACGTCCGCGACCTGGAGAACGTGCCGATGCCGGTGGCCCGGCAGGCGACGGCGCGCGGGAGTGCGGGCGGGATCTTCCTGCGGACCACGCCGGGGGTGCCGGACTCGCTGGACATCCTGTTCTTCGACGAGCGCGGGGCGGACCTGTCGCAGGCCGGGCAGCGGAAGCTGGACCGGGTGTACGCGCGGCAGGAGTTCCGGCGGGCGTTCCCGGGCGAGATCGGCGACCTGCTGCACCCGGCGAGCGTGTTCGACTCGTACGCGACGAACCTGTTGCGGGCGGTGGACACCTCGGGGGTGCGGGAGGCCGGGCTGAAGGTCGTGGTGGACGCGGCGCACGGCAGTGCCGGACTGGTGCTGCCGAGCATCCTGGGGCGGCTCGGGGTGGAGACGCTGACGGTGGCCGGTGGTCTGGACGAGTCGAAGCCGACCGAGGGCGCGGACGAGCGGAAGGCGGCGCTGGCCAGGCTGGGCGAGCTGGTGGCGTCCTCGCAGGCCGCGTTCGGCGTGCGGTTCGACCCGGTGGGTGAACGGGTGTCCTTCGTGGACGAGCTCGGTCGGGTGATCCAGGACGACCGGGCGCTGCTGGTGCTGCTGGACCTGGTGGCGGCCGAGCGCCGTTCCGGGCAGGTGGCGCTGCCGGTGACGACGACGCGGATCGCCGAGCAGGTGGCGGCGTACCACGGCACCCAGGTGATCTGGACGACGACCTCGCCGGACGACCTGGCGAAGGCCGCGGCGGCGGACGGCACCGTCTTCGGCGGGGACGGGCGCGGCGGTTTCGTGGTGCCCGAGTTCTCCGGGGTGCTGGACGGCGCGGCGGCGTTCGTGCGGCTGGTCGGCCTGGTGGCGCGGACGCAGCTGACGCTGAGCCAGATCGACGCGCGGATCCCGCAGGCGCACATCCAGAAGCGGGACATCGCGACGCCGTGGGCCGCCAAGGGCATGGTGATGCGCTCGGTGGTGGAGGCGGCCGGGAACCGGAAGCTGGACACCACGGACGGCGTGCGGGTGGTCGAGCCGGACGGCCGGTGGACGCTGGTCCTGCCGGACCCGGCGGAGGCCGTCACGCACCTGTGGGCGGAGGGGCCGGACGACGAGGCGACCGAGCGGCTGCTCGACGAGTGGGCCGCGGTCGTGGACGGCGCCGGCAAGTAGGAACCGCGAGAACCGGCGGGGCGGGCCCCGGGGGCCCCCCCCCCCCGGCGGTTGTGACCCAACCGGGGCCAACACCGCCGGGGGGGGCGGGGGCCGGGGGTGGGGCCCCCCCGGGGCGTGAAACCCAGTGGCGCCTGCCCCCAAC
>NZ_JBIAVO010000084.1:0-3919 GCF_042894345.1 Kitasatospora sp. NPDC001540 | reverse complement strand
AGTTGCACTCGCGTCATACAACACGATCTACCGGACCAGGGCCTACCACCAGGGCAGAACCCGCAAATTGATCACAACCAGATACGCGCCCTAGGACGCCCCTACCCCATTTCCCCAGATGGGAGCGTTCCGTGCCCCGCCTTGGACAGGCCTGGGACGGCCCTCCGGCCTGCAGCGTGATTGACCCGTCTCATCGGAGTTTGACTGGCGGGGTGTTGTCTCAGCGAAGTTTGATCGTCCGGGATGGGGGTGGAGGTGATGGAGTGTTCGCCGGCGGATTTGGTGGTCGTTCCGATCGTCATTAATGTCACATTGACGATAATTGGCTTCAGGGGCTAACGTCCAAACATGACAGTGAAAGTGCTCCTGACGCGCGGCAGCGTGTGCATGGGGGACGACTGCCATGCACCGCACCAGCGGGACGTCACCTTCGACGCCACCACCACCCTGGGCGAGTTCGTGGCCCAGGTAGCGGGCTATCCCCTCCGCATGCGCGGTGCCCGCTGGGTGATGTTCCTCGGCTGGAACCGGGCCGAGGGTGCCCCGATCGCGGAGATCTCGCCGGAGTGGGAGAGCCCGCGCTTCATGGCCGGGACGGATCCTCTGACTCCCTTGGTGTCCTTGGCCCCTGCCGACAGCGATCTGAGCTTCTTCTTCCAGTACCAGCCAGGCAGCGTCCCTCTCACGGGGCCGCCCGACCCCCCGCGCGGCCTGGATCCGCTCGCAGGCCGGCTTGCTCTGTGGCTTGCCGAACGCGGGTAAGGCGTTTCCACCTGCCCTGGTGGCATCACGGACCAGGCCGAACAGTCGGTCAAACTCCATTGAGACTCGTCAAACTAACTTGAGACGGGTCAGCGATCCACGTAGGCACCACCGCAGGTACGTGCGCAGGCACCGCCGTAGGTACCCCGGCGCCCGTCGGGCGGGTCCGGAATCCGCGCAGGTCACAGGCCGTTTCGGAGCGCCGGGAAAATCAGACAACCCTCTGCTGTCTGCTCCTTCTCCTGCTCCTGGGTCTGGCGTGGTGGGTGGTGGTCGTGCGGTTGGACGGCCGGGGGTCCGGTCCTGCAGGGCTGTTGGACAGTGGGCTCCCGGCGGTGCCGCTCGCCCTGCCAGGACGGCCAGCGGCCCGCCTCGGTCGCGCCCACCCGCACCCGCGGGCGGCCGCCCAGGTGATGGTGGACCCGCGCACCCTCGGTTGTCCTGCCGTGCCGTGGCCGCCGGGGCCAGCCACGACACGGCTCAGCACACCCGCGCTCTTCGGCCCGGTGCCCGCCCGCGGCGGCGGGAAGTCACCGGCGCGTACCTGCCCGCCGCCCCGGCCGGGAACCGATACGCCGTAGTCCCCGGTACAGGCGGACCGCTCCCGCCAAGCTCGCGACGCTCCCCGTGCCGATCCCCGCCCGGATGGCCCACTCGCTCGCGCCAGCGCCACTGTGGCAGAGCAAGCCGATCAGCGCGGCCGCCTGCGCCACGAGCCCGACGGACAGCACAAGCACGTCGATGACCAGGGAACGGGCCAGCCGCAGCACCCGCTCCAGGCCCGCCTTCGTGCCGGCGTCCGCCCCCACCCACTGCTTGAGCATCGACGAGTGCCGCGCAGCCGCACGCGCCCGGCCGGTGTTGTCCATGGAAACCCTCCACGCCCTCAAGTCCGAGACCGGGAAACCCCCGGCGCGATGGAGAGGGACCGGATTTCATGGTTTGTTGACACCGTGACACCGAAGGACGCCACCGATCCGTGGCCGTGGCTCTCGCCGACCCAGGCGGACTGGAGGGCAAGAGGCAACCACCCCATCCGCACCTTCCTGCAGTACCGCCTGCTCACAACCCCCCGACGGCCCGCCGAGGCACGAGTCCTGGAAGCCCTGCACCACGTCGACGTGATGGCTGACGCCACCCGCCTGGCCTGGTACCACTGGGCCGCTCGGCAGCGCTCGTCCGGCACCACATGGCAAAAGATCGCGCGCCAGCTCAGCCACAACGACTCCCCTCCCTGGACCCCGCAAGACGCGCACCAGGCGTTCAGACGGCCGCCGAAGCGAATCCGCGCCGAAGCCCAGGCCCTGCTGGACGGGCCGCACCGCTACGCCTTTCTCGACCTTCTCGTCGAACTGTTCGACGACGTCGGTATGCCAGGGACGATCCGCCTCCTGACCTGGGAAAAAGAAGCCTTGATCATCGAGGCCCGAGCGCGCGGATGCGGCTGGCAGGCGATCGCCGCGTCCCTTGCGTGCAGCCGCCAGTACGCGCACCACACCTACCGGAACTACACGGTGGAGAACCGCTTGCTGTACGCCGACGGCGACCCGGAACTGATCCTCCCGCCGACCTTCGATGACGACGAAGACGAGGAGGACGACGAAGAGTGGGAGGAGGAACACGAAGCAGAGCGCCGTGCACACATGGCGGCAGCAGTCCTCAACCGCACCCCCGCGAAGCACCCCCGAAGTGCTCCGCACCACTGACCGACAGCCAGAGCCCTGCGGCGGACCGCGGCACCGCAACGCCCGGCTGACCGGCCGACCCGGTGGGCAGCAGCCCGCTGCGCCCCGCGTCCTCCCGGCCACTCCAGGAGCCCTGCAGAGGGCCCTCCCGGCCCCGCCCCGGCCAGGCAGAGCCGCTTCCGACGGCGCTTCCGATGACGGCTCCGACAGCACTTCCGACGGCACTTCCGATGCCGCTCCCCCTCTCCGGCCGCCGTCGCCGCATCCGCCCAGGCCACGAGCCCCGCCGGGCCGCCCGGAAACTCCGACATCCCTCTGGGCGGCCCGCTGTTGGTGGGTGGCGGTGGAGCTGGTCGGGATCGGCGGCGCTGCGCGGGCTGTTCTTCGGCGCCTGCGGCTGGCCGACGGCGACGGCCAGGCCGTCGAGCACGCGGGTTCGGCGGCGCGGCCGGCCTTTTCCGCGCCGGACCGGACCGGAGTCTTGTGGGGTGCCTTGTGGTGGAGCTTGTGGGGTGCCTGCCCGGGCACCTCTCCGGGTGTCCCCCGGGCACACCGCCGCCCAGCCCGACCCGGCGTCACCGCAGATCAGAGCACCTGCGCGGCGGCCGGGAAATCCCGACAACCCCTCTTCTTCCTCGTCTTGGTCGGCTGTTCGGTGCGGGGTTCGCGCCTGCGGCGTGCTGTTGGTTTCTGGTGGCGCCCCCGGCACGGGTGGCGGTATCGCGGCCGGGCCGCGGTTGGTTGCTTCTGAGGTTGCCTCTGGCGTTGCTTTTGAGGTTGCCCGAGAGGTTGCGTCAGCTCCGCCATTCGATCCGGCGTTTGCCCAGCTCAGGGCCGCTTTGTCCATAGGCCGCCCACGTCGACGACTTCTCCCTGACCCCCTTCCCGGGCCGGGCGAAGTTTCCCCGACGGCGAAGGCGCAGCAGGCGGACCGGGAGTCGGCCACCTGCTGCGCACCGGCCCGGAGTCGGTTCTGCGCGGCCCCGGCCGGGCCGGACCGCCGGACGGCCACAAAGGCCGCCCCGCCGCTGCGCAGCGGCCCGTCCGCCGGGAGGCCCCGGCCGGGGCCCGGCAGGGCCGCAGCGGGCCGCCTGATGCCCCGCCCGGTGCCCCACCCGCTCGCCCGCCTGCTGTCCCGCCTGATGCCACCGCCCCACCCCGGCACCGGCCACCCTGTTCGCCCAGGTCGCAGGGTTGATGGCGGGCCCGGGGAAATCCGACGTCCCTGTCTGCGCCCTCGGTGGTGGTGGGTGGTGGTTGTGCTGGACGGGACCGGCGGCGCTGCGTTGGGCTCCTCGGCGGCCCGCGGCCGGGCCGGACCACGACGTCGGCCAGGCCGCCGAGTACGCCGCGCCGGTCTCGTTTGGCTGCTCGCTTAGCTTGGCGTTTATCCACGCATGTCACTCGACCTGCTGATCTGCGGTTCTTCCCGGGACAGCAGAGGCGGCCGTTCTCCACGCTTCGAGGTGTCG
>NZ_JBIAVO010000083.1:0-4789 GCF_042894345.1 Kitasatospora sp. NPDC001540 | reverse complement strand
ACCACCCCCGATCCGGCAGCCGCCCCGGAACTGCAGCCGACCCCACGATCGAGCGATGCCGAACCATTAAAAACAGGACTTAACGCCCTCTGAGAGACCCTCATTCGCGCGAGTACCACCCCAGCATCGTCAACTGGCTGATCGCCCGCGGCTTCGACGCCGAGGTCGGCAACAACCCCGACCGCTCGCAGTGGACCGCCCGCAACCCTGTGCGGGTCACCGACAAGAAGCTCGACGCGGTCTGCTACGTCGACGACCGCGCCGTCGCCTGCACCGGCAACTGGACCGAGGCTTCCGCCACCGCCCGGCACCACTTGACCCTCACCACCGACCCCGCCGCCCCGGGGAGCGCGCCTGTGACCACCGATACCCCCGCCGTCACCGACGAGCGCCTCGACCGGAACCTGGTCGAGGCGCTCACCCGTACCACGGACGATGTCAGCCGCACCGACCAGAAGGCTGCCGCCGAGCACAACGCGATGGTCTCCGCCCTCGACGACGGCTCGCCGCTGGAACGCAGCATGGGGCTGGCCCGGCATGATGCCGGGCCAGCCCCATGCTGGGTTTCGGGGAGCCGTGGAGTTGTGGAGCGGGCCCGCTCACGTAAACCCGGTTTACATCGTGGTGGGGAGGGCCAGGTGCGTGTCGGCGTCAGCAGCGATGTAAACCGGGTTTACACCGTGTCCCCTCAGGCCGGTTCCTCGGAGAGCTCGACGCTGTGCTCGGCGTTCAGCAGGTCGATCAGGGCGCGTGCGACAGCGGCTGCCTGACGGGGCGTGGTGACCGATCGGATGCTCTTCGCGAAGGCGTCCGCGTCGGCGGGGTCGACGGTCAGGGTGGCCAACGGTGTGGCGGTGGCTGCGGGAGCCGGCGACAGGTCGGGCTCGGGTGCGGCCGATCGGGCCTCGATATAAACCGGGTTTACTTCGGGCGCCGAGGCTGCCGGGGCCGAGGCGTCCCTCGGCGTGGCGGGGGAGGGGTAAACCCGGTTTACATCGGCGGCGCTCCGGGGCCGGGCGACCGTGGCCTTCGGCTTCTCCTTGGCTTCGCGGGCCTGGGTGACCTGCTCGTCCGCGGTCAGGGTTCCGGCGCGGGTTGCGGCGCCGAGACGGCGGGCTTCCTTGACGCCGATCTCCTTGTTCTCCACCATCTCCTTCACTTCCGGGGCCAGGTGAAGGAGCGCCAGCCGCTGTCCGACCCAGGCCGCGGTCTTCCCGAGGCGGCGGGCCACGGCGGCCTGGTTGCCGTCGTAGACGGTGTCGAGGAGTTCCTTGATCGCCTCGGCTTCCTCGACCGGGGGGACGTTCTCGCGGTGGATGTTGGCGATCAGTGCGGCTTCGAGCATCGCGGGAGCCGTCGGGGCGAGGTCGTCCTGCAGGTCGACCCGGATCCGCTCCAGGCCGGCGCGCTCAGCCGCGCGCAGGCGCCGGTTGCCGTCGAGAGCGACGAACGACGCGTCGCCCAGGTGCTCTTCGGGAACGTCGGGGTGGGCGTCGAGGAAGGCGAGCCGGGACACCACGGTGATCGCGGTGATCTGCCCGCTCTCCCGCATGCTCGCCGCGGTCTCGTCGATCGCTTCCTCGCTGTAGGTCTTGCGGTGGTTGCGAGGGTTGAAGACGACGTCGGTCAGCGGCACGCTGGAGGCCTTCCGGGCGCGGCCGAGGGCCTCGCTGCGGGCCTCGGCCGACGTCAGGTCGCCTCCCTTGGCGGCGCTCAGGTTGCTGAACGCGGACCCGCCGCCGGCACTCGCGAGCTTCTTGGCGATGCTCATCCGAGCCTCCTGCGGATCTCGCGCATGCGCTGCGCCTGGGTCGAGGACGGTGCGTACTGCAGTAGCGGCTGCTTCACGTGCACTGCCTCGCGCTGTTCCTTCAGGTCGGGGACGACGGCGAGGACCGGCGGGTCCTGGAGGGACTGCCACTGCTCGAGAGCGGTGGCGACGACGTAGCCCTTGCGGACGTCGTACTTGTTGACGACCAGGCCCAGGCGGTCGATGTCGACCTCGTAGTCGAGGGAGACCGTGTTGATCTGGCCGTCGAGCATCATGTAGGCGTGGGCGGAGGAGTCTTCGGCCTCGACGGGGATGACGACGCCGGAGTTGCCCTTCGCCTCGTTCTTGCGGCGGTGCGCGTAGTAGATGCCCGCGTCCATGGCCAGACCGAGGTTCGGCGGGGCGTCGATGACGATGACGTCGAAGTGCTCCTCCAGCGGGGCCAGCGCCCTCTGCAGCAGGGCTTCGCGGGGGCCCCGGACACCACCGAGCCTGGAGTCGAGGAGGAACGCCTCGAACGAGGACGGCAGGAGGAACAGCCGGTCCTCGAAGTAGCCGGGGGCGATCGGCACGATGTGGTCCATCAGGGAGCCGACGACGCGCTCGCGCTCGACCATGTGCGTCACCAGGCTCTCGGTGCCCGGCGCGATCTGCTTGCACCCCAACTGCTCGGTCAGGTGACCCTGCGGGTCGTAGTCCACGAGCAGGACGCGCAGGCCCGGGATAGCCGGCAGCTTCGATGAGCCGGTGGTGGCAGGCAGCCCGAGAGCTATGGTCTGCGCGAGACCGGCGGCAACCGTGGTCTTGCCCACGCCGCCCTTCTGGTTGCAGACGATGAAGCGCCGGGTGGGGCGGGTGATCGTCAACTCCGTCAGCGGCGCGGCGTGGGAGTCCACCCAGGCGCGGATCGCCTGGGCCAGACCCTGGACGAAGGAGATGTCCCGGCTCGTGCACTCGGCCTTGAACGTGTCGTACAGGCCGTTGGGCAACCAGGTGTTGAAGCTGTCCGCGCCTGCGGTGTCGACGGTCGCGTCCTGGCCGGCTTCGCGGCTCAGCCACTGCTCGACCGCTTCGGTCACCGCGACCTGCATGTCGATGCCGAGCTGCGCGGCTCGGGTCTTCAGAGCTTGGCGGAGAGTCGGCGGAAGCTTTGACGCAACCTTTTCCCGCTCTCCATCGGAGTATGGAGATGCCATGACGTCACCTTAGTGGCGCAGGGCTGGATTTGATGCGCCTGGGTGGACATCGGCGCGCCCCGGAAGGGAGGGGAAGTCGTGGAGGCGCCGGTTTGCCCACTGTGGCAGCCCATGCCAGCGCCCGTGCTCTGCCCCGCGACGGGATGCGCCCGAGGTTGGTCCACGAGGGGAACGACAAGAACGTGGCCGGGGTGACGGCACGGTGGCGGGCGCGGTCGGCGGGCCGGGCCGGGCGGCGGGTGCTGACGGCGCCGGGCTCGCGCGGCAGCACCAGCAGCCGCTCGGCGACGTCCGCCCGGCCTCGCCCTCGCCGGCCATCTCCTGGACGGCGAGGGCCGGGAGCCCCCGGAAACACCGCGTCCACAAGCTCGTTGACGCCCCAGCCTCCGCGTCCGTCGTGGACGTCAGCCCCGTCGTCACCGAGAACGGAGCAGAGCCGGTGACCGCGCGGACCCGTCTTTCAGGAGCGAAGGAGAAGAGTGGCGGTCAGGCACACAACGACGGTGCCAGCCAGTGCAGCTGCGAAGGTCAGGGCGGTACTGCCGACAAGACGGGGGGACCTGCGGACGGGGTCCTCGATCAGGCGCTTCGAGAGGAAGGCGAGGAGCAGTGACGCCACGGCGATGCCCCCGAGGGTGGCGTTGGAGAGCTGGTGGGTCGAGAGGGCGAACGGAACGAGCACGACTATGGGGAAGTGCCAGAGGTAGAGGGAGTAGCTGATGTCCCCCAAGAACTGGACGGGGGCCGATGAGGTCAGGAAGGTGTGCCATTGCCGCCCGGGTCGGGTGCCGGCGACGATGAAGAGACCGGTGCCGAGCGCGGGGATCAGCGCGATGGCGCCGGGGAATTCGGTCGTGGCGGTGAAAAAAACCGCGGATCCCAGGATCGCGGCGAGGCCGAGCAGTGAGGCCGCCTCTGCCACGGGTCGAGGCAGCACGAGCCGCTGGTGGAGCATCGCGATCGCCGTACCGATCGCGAACTCCCAGATCCGGATCGGAGTGACGAAGTACACCGGTCCAGGGGCGATCGTCGTGAGGTGGACGCACAGCACGAGGGAGGCGACACCCACCGCCGCGAGACCGGCGAAACGCGCCCAGGGCTTCTTCAACTTGAAGAGCAGCAGCAAGAAGAACGGCCAGCACAGGTAGAACTGCTCCTCGACCGACAGCGTCCAGTAGTGGGTCACCGCGGTGAGCTTGTAGAAGTTGACGGGGTTGGGCCAGAACTCCGTGGTGAGGGACCAGTTCTCCCAGTAGAAGACGCTGGCGATCACCTCGTGGACCAACGGGGCCCAGCGGACGCGCGGGATCAGGAAGAAGGCAGCGACGACGACGGCGACCAGCACCAGCTGCGCGGCGGGCAGGAGGCGGCGCGCCCGGCGGGCGTAGAACCCCAGGACGTTGATCCGCCCGGTGCGGTCGATCTCCCGGACCAGGTGGGCGCTGATGAGGTACCCGGAGATGACGAAGAAGATGTCGACACCGACGTAACCGCCGGTGAGTCGGGTCGGCCAGAGGTGGTTGACGACGACCGCCGCCACTGCCAGCGCGCGCAGCGCCTGGATGTCCGGGCGGAAGCCCGCACGGTCGGACTGGGGGGAGGTGCTCGGCTTCCGTCCGGCTTCGGTGTGCTGGTTCAGCAAGTGTGCTCCTTGGCGATGGTTGTGCGTCGGAGGGTCAGGGAGACGGGATGAGCGGCTTCCGCCGGTGCTTCAGTAGCGGTACTGGTCGGCCTTGTACGGGCCCTCGACCGGGACGCCGATGTAGTCGGCCTGGTCCTGGGTGAGGGTGGTGAGCTTGACGCCGAGGGCGTCCAGGTGCAG
>NZ_JBIAVO010000082.1:0-5150 GCF_042894345.1 Kitasatospora sp. NPDC001540 | reverse complement strand
CTGCACCTGGACGCCCTCGGCGTCAAGCTCACCACCCTCACCCAGGACCAGGCCGACTACATCGGCGTCCCGGTCGAGGGCCCGTACAAGGCCGAGCAGTACCGCTACTGAGTCGGCACGCGCCGGTGCCCGGCACCCCCTTCGCGGGGTGCCGGGCACCGGCGCGTCCGGGCCGCCCTACGGCAGCACGTCGGCCGACCAGGCGCCCTCGTCCGTGCCGCGCGCCACCACCCGGTTCAACCAGACCGGCAGCGTGGCGTCCGCCCCCGACCCCGGCTGCGCCTCCTCCACGCACCGGCGCACCCCGCCGTCGGACGCGCAGACCGCCGGACCCGGCACCTCGCCCGGCTCCGCCGACACGGTGACGTAGTGCGAGCCGTCCTGCTGGAAGCCCACCTCGGCCCGCCACCCCGCCCCGTCGTGCACCGACCGGCGCAGCGACGCCCGGGTGACCACCGTGTCGGCCGGCAGCGAGGACAGCGCCAGCG
The DNA here is from genome assembly GCF_042894345.1 of Kitasatospora sp. NPDC001540. Lineage (NCBI taxonomy): Bacteria > Bacillati > Actinomycetota > Actinomycetes > Kitasatosporales > Streptomycetaceae > Kitasatospora > Kitasatospora sp. NPDC001540. Next base: position 4,662 of record NZ_JBIAVO010000082.1, on the reverse strand, counting down.
GCATCGGCGGCACGTACCGGCCCGGCACCACCCCCGCCGCGATCCGCAGCGGCACCGACTGCCGGTCCGCCTCCGCCAGGCCCGAGCTCTCCAGCTGGTACCAGATGCCGTCCGCGCCCCGGAAGCGCAGCAGGTTCGTCGCCGCCGCGAACGCCGGATCGCTCGACGACACCCAGTACGCCTCCTGCCCGTTCACCGGCGGCGCCCCGATCCGCAGGCCGTCCCCCGCCCCGATCAGCGGGTCCACGTCCGGCGTCACCCCCTCCGGGAACGCCGTCAGCAGGAACTGGCCCCCGCCGTGGCCCCCGCCGCCCGACGCCGGGCCGACCAGGGCGACCACGTCCGAGCCGCCCGGCCCCGAGCGGTACTCCACCGCCGAGACCGACTCCGGCAGCCAGCCGAACCGGGCCGGCACCGCCAGCACCGTCCGCCCCGTCACCGGCGCCCCCTGATCCGGCCGACCGGTCGCGGTCGGCAGCACCGACGGGACCTCCGCCGGGCCCGCCCCGCCCCCGTCCCGCAGCACCACCAGCGACCCCGCCGACAGCACCACCGCCGCGGCCGCCGCCACCACCGTCCAGACCCGCCGCCGGTGCCGCGCCCGGCCCCGCAGCACCGCCAGCGCCGGATCCACCCGCGAGGGCGGCGCCGACCGCTCCTCCGCCGCCACGTACCGCGCCATCCGCACGGACAGCTCCTCCCCGTCCCCGCTCATGCCCCGGACCTCCCCAACGGGCGCAGCGCCGAGGAACGCCGCAGCGTCTCCAGCGCCCGCGAACTCTGGCTCTTCACATTGCCGCTGGAACACCCCAGCTCGGCCGCGGTCTGCTCGACCGACAGGTCGCAGTAGTAGCGCAGCACCACCGTCGCCCGCTGCCGCGGCGGCAGCGCCGCCAGCGCCTCCCGCAGGTCCAGCGACACCGCCAGGTCCGGCTCCGCGAGCACCGGGTCCTCCGGCGGCCGCGCCGCGGGCCTGGTCCGCCGCCACCACGCGGTGCGCTGCTCGGCCAGGAACGTGTTCACCAGCACCGTCCGCGCGTAGCCGTCCCGGTTCTCCGCCCGGCCCGCGCGGCCCCAGTGGGTGTACAGCTTCGTGATGCTCTCCTGCACCAGGTCGTCCGCACGGTGCCAGTCCGCGCACAGCAAGTACGCGACCTTCCGCAACCAGACCGCCCTGGAGGCCACGAACGCGGTGAACTCCTTGTCCCGCGTCAGCTCCGCCATCCCGGCGCCCCTCCTCCCGAGAACCGGTGGCACGACCGCACCACCGCCCCCCTGATGCGACCCGCCCCCGAGAAGGTTGCACCCCCGGTTACGTAGGCTTCCCCCCATGCCGAACGGCCGCTACTCCCTCCACGACCCGCACGACGGAACCCCGCTCGGCGAGGAGCGCTTCCAGTGCGCCCCCGGCCCCGCCGGCTGGCGCTACGTCGCCAAGCGCTACCGCCCCGACGGCACCGTCCAGGGCACCACCGACCTCACCCTGGACGCCCGGCACCGCCCGATCCGGCTCGAACTCCGCTCCGGCGGCTGGCAGGTCCGCGGCGGCGCGCTCGACGGCGTCCACTGGGTCCGCGCCGCGGCCTCGGGCACCGAGGAGGCCGCCGAGGGGGAGGACCGGGCGCACGCCTTCACCGGCGACTCCCCGGCCTTCCTGGTCGCCACCGCCCGGCTGCTCGACCTCGCCCCCGGCACCGACGCCCGGATCCGCCTGGTCTCCTTCACCGGCGACGCCCTCGCCCCCCGCACCCTCGACCAGGGCTGGCGGCTCCACTCCGTCCAGGACCACCCCACCGACAGCGGCCCGCTCCCCGTCGAGCACTACCGGGTCACCGACCTCGACACCGGCGAGGTCCGTGACCTCCACCTCACCGGGGACGTCCTGCTCGGCGCCCCCGGCATCGAACTCGAGGAACTCGACTCCCCGCCCAACCCGCGCCGCTGACCCCACGGGGCCGCGGCGCGGGTTCGGTCCGGTTCGCTTCCGGTCCGGGGGGCTCAGGCGGGCGGCGCGAACCCGCCGCCGGCCTCCCCGGTCGGCTCGGCGGGCTTCGCCGCGGGCTCCTCCGCGGGCTTGGCGAGCGCCACCGCGCCGGGCTGCGGCGCCTGCGGGTACCCGAGCTGCCGCACCGGCGGCGTCCGCTCCGAAGCCGGGGCTGCGGCCTGCGCCGGGACCGCCCCGTACGGGGCCTGTGCCTGTGCCTGCGCCTGCTGCTGCGCCAGCTGTGCCGTGTACGCCGCGTGGGCCGCCGCCGAGGCCCGCTCCCACTCCCGGCGCTGGCGCTCCATCAGCACCGCCCCCAGGTACACCAGCGAGGGCAGCCCCGCGGGCACCGGCCAACCCGTCCGCTGCGCCATGTCCGCGGCCATCCGGTCGCCCAGCGCGGCCGCCACCGGCTTGTCCAGCTCGTGCATCCGGCCCAGCACCTGGCGCGCCGACAGCCACAGGCCGTCCGGCACCGCGGACAGGTCCAGCGCCACCAGGTCCGCACCCAGCGCGTGCATCACCTGCGGCGGCACCGGCGGCACCGCGCCCTGGTCCCGCGCCCCCTGCGGCAGGCGCTCCCGGATCACCATCGTCCCGCCGAAGATGTCGCCGAGCCGACGCCCCTCCGCGGAGAACAGCGAACTGAGCACCGCGGGCATCGCGAGCAGACCGAAGTCGATCACCCCGACCAGCCCCCGCACCAGCGCGTGCCGGAACCGGATCGGACCGCCGTCCGTCCGCACCACCCGCAGCCCCAGCGCGATCTTCCCCAACGACCGCCCCTGCGACAGGGTCTCGACCAGCGTCGGCAGCAGCACCGTGCAGAACACGAGCACCCCGATCGCGAACGCCGCCTGGGCGGCGTCCTCCAGGTCGGAGAGCCCCATCAGCAGACCGACCGCCAGGATGACGTACGCCACCGTGTACACGGCCCAGTCCAGCAGCCGGGCCAGGGCCCGCGACGGCAGCCTCGCCGTCCGCAACCCCAGGACGACCGCTTCACCGGTCACCAGCTCGCTCACGCCACCCACCCGCTCCGCTCCGCGGCCCGTCGGCGACCCCGCGTCGCACGACCCGACCCCCTCGACCAACAGCGGCAAACATAAGGCCGTACACCCCCGGCGGGTAACCCCGGGCCGCCACTCGTCGTCACGCTTCCGGCATCCCTGCCCCGTCGGCCCTCCGGTCTGGCAAGCTAAGCCCGCACCAGCCCCGGCAGCACACCAACCAGTTGCAGCCGCAGCCCCGCCGCGCCCCCGGAGAGAACCGCCATGGACCTGGACGTCTTCGTCGCCGCCCACCAGGCGGAATGGCACCGTCTGGAGGTCCTCAGCAGCCGTCGCCGCCTCACCGGCGAGGAGTCCGACGAGCTCATCACCCTCTACCAGCGCGCCACCAGCCACCTCGCCCAGGTCCAGGCCGCCGCCCCGCACCCCGGCATCGAGGGCCGGCTCACCACCCTGGTCGTCCGCGGCCGCAACGCCGTCGCGGGCGCCCGCGCCTCCTCCTGGCGCGACGCCGCCCGCTACTTCACCACCAGCTTCCCCGCGATCCTCTACCGCGCCCGCCGCTGGTGGCTGACCGTCGGCGCGGTCTCCTTCCTCCTCAGCGCCGTGATCGCCTGGTGGATAGGCACCCACCCCGAGATCGTCAGGTCCCTGATCTCCCCCGAGCAGTACGAGCAATTCACCAAGCCCGGCGGCGAGTTCGAGACCTACTACACTGAGCACCCGTCGGCGAACTTCGCCGCCCAGGTGTGGACCAACAACGCCTGGGTCGCCGCCCAGTGCCTGATCTCCGCCGTCCTGCTCGGCATCCCGGTCCTGTACATCCTGTTGGAGAACGTCCTCAACCTCGGCTTCGGCGTCGGCGCCATGGCCTCCGCCGACCACCTCCAGCTCTTCCTCGGCCTGCTCATCCCGCACGGCCTGCTCGAAATGACCGCCATCTTCGTCGCCGGAGGCCTCAGCCTCCGCCTCGGCTGGACCGTCGTCGACCCCGGCCCCCGCACCCGTGCCGTCGCCCTCGCCGAAGAGGGCCGCGCCGTCATCGGCTCCGTCATCGGTCTCACCGCCGTCCTGATGGTCACCGGCTTCATCGAAGGCTTCGTCACCGGCTCCGCCCTCCCCGACTGGCTCCGCATCGGCATGGGCCTCCTCGTCGAGGCGCTCTTCCTGCTCTACGCCCTGGTCCTGGGCAAGCGCGCCGCCGCCACCGGCGAGATCGGCGACGTCGAAGCCGCCGACCGCACCGACCACCAACCGATGGTCGGCTGACCGCCCCTCCGGCGTGGCGTGGTCACGGGCGCCCCGCCAAACCTGGTAGCCTGATGATCAACCCGGCGGGACCATTGACGTGATCCCCATGGGCTAGTAGGTTCGAACGGTTGGGAGCCACTGGACATCCAGTCCTCCCCGGCGTAGTGTCTACGACACCGCCAATCGAGGCAGCGCGTCCGAGAGGATGCTGGCCCGGTCAGGCAAAACCCCGAAGCGGAGCAGCGCAGAGCTTTTGATAAGGTCTGCAGCGAAGTCGAAGGAATTCCCACTCCAGCGGGAATGGAAATCGGAGCGAAAAACCTCTGATAAGCTGGGAACACGAAAGAACGAAGCGCCCGGAGGGTCCGCAGGGATGCGGCTCGAAGGAAGCGTCCGTTCCTTGAGAACTCAACAGCG
>NZ_JBIAVO010000081.1:0-5267 GCF_042894345.1 Kitasatospora sp. NPDC001540 | reverse complement strand
CGACGATCTTGGCGGAGGTGGTGGCGCGGCTGGGGGCGGCGGCCGCGTTAGAGCTTGCGAAGTCCACTGAGGACCCTTTCGAGCAGCGTGACGTCGGGCTGGTTGCCGGATTCGCCGCCGGCTGCGGGCTGGTGGATGGCGACCAGGCCGGCCTCGGCCAGGTCCGCCACGAGGATGCGGGCCACGCCCAGCGGCAGGCCGAGCAGCGCGGAGATCTCGGCGACCGACTTCACGTCGGTGGCGCACAGGGCGCAGATCCGCTGGTGCTCGGGCAGCAGGGTGGCCATCCGGGCCGGGTCGACCGCGGCGGAGACCAGGGCCTCCAGCGCGAGTTCGTAGCGCGGCCGGGTGCGTCCGCCGGTCATCGCGAAGGGGCGGATCAGCGGCTCGGCGTCCTCCTCCTCGTCGGCGTACTCCTCGACGTGGCCGGGCTGCTGGTCCTCGTACCGGTGCGGCGGCTCGGGGTCGGGGAACGCCCCGTGGCCGGGGAACGCCCCCTGCTCGGGGAACGCCCCCTGCTCGGGGAAGGCCGGGGGGCCGGGGTGGGCCTGGCCGTACCCGTCCTGCTGCTGGTACCAGCGCGGGTCGGACTGCGGGGGCAGGTACGACTGGCCACCGTTGAACTGCGGCGCGTACTGCGGCTGCTGACCGTGGCCGACGCCGGGAGCCCCGAAAGCGTCGTGGCCGGAGCCCGCGTACGGGGCGCCGTACTGGCCACTGTGGTCGGGCGGTGTCACGGTTCATCTCCTCAAAGGGTGCGGCGGTGCGTTGCTGGCCGCGTCGCCGGGGAGCGCCGTGACCGGTGGTGCGAAGGCCGTACAACGCCCGGTCCCGAGGCCGCCGAAGCGACCTCGGGACGGGCAATGAGGTCTTTCGAATACCAGGACGGTATCCGACGAACCGTCAGTGCAGGAGACTGCCCTGGAGTTCGGCCCGCAGAGCGGGCGTCAGGACGGCGCCCGCGCGGTCCACGAGGAGGGCCATCTCGTAGCCGACGAGGCCGATGTCGGAGTCCGGCGAGGCGAGGACCGCGAGCGCGGAACCGTCGCTGATCGCCATCAGGAACAGGAAGCCGCGCTCCATCTCGACCACGGTCTGGGTCACGTCGCCGCCCTCGAAGATCCGGCTCGCGCCGGAGGTCAGCGAGGTCAGTCCGGAGGCGACGGCGGCCAGCTGGTCGGCGCGGTCCCGGGGGAAGCCCTCCGACATGCACAGCAGCAGACCGTCGGCGGAGACCACCACGGTGTGGGACACCCCAGGGGTGTTGTCCACGAAATTGGTGATCAGCCAGTTCAGGTTCTGTGCGGCCTGGCTCATCTGGGTCAACTCAACGCTCCTGCTGGTTCGAGCCGCCGAAGAGATCGGTGCTGCTGTTGTGCGGTCCATCACCGTACGCCCCCTGGTCGGGGTCGATCCGGAAGCTACCGGTGGCACCGGGGTCGCCGCCGGCCTGGCGGCCCTGCTCGACGCCGCGGCGCAGGTTGGTCAGGCGGCCGCGGACCTCGTTCGGGTCGCGGGAGACCTGCGGGCCTTCCTGCGGGGTGGTCCGGGCGTTGCCCGGCACCAGGTTCTGGCGGGGCACCCGGCGCGGCAGGCCCGAGGGGGTCGTGCCCGCCGAGGCGGGCTCGCGCACCTTCTCCGCGCGCTGCCAGTTGCCGTCGTTCGGCGACTCCCACTCGCTGGGCGCCGCGGTCGGGCCGGTCGGCCCGTAGCCGCCCAGCGCCGACACGTCGTGGCCGCGCGGCTCCTCGACCGGGGCCGAGGTGTCCTTCGCGCCGGTGAACCAGTTCGGGGTCTCGCCGTCGGAGGACCGGCCCGCCAACTGCTGGCCCGGCCGCCGCTGCGGCAGCGCGCCGCCCGCGGACTGCTCCGCCGCGGAGCGGGCCGGCGGCAGGGCCGGCAGCTCCTCGGCGGGGTACGGGTGCCCGGCGGGCTCCTCGTAGCCGTAGTCCTGCTGCCGGTAGCCGTCCTGGGCGTAGCCGTCCGGCTGGTAGCCGTCCTGGGCGTACCCGTCCTGGGCGTACCCGTCCTGCTGGTAGCCGTCCTGCTGGTACTCGTCGGCGTACTGCTCGTACTGCCCGGCGCCGTACGGCTGCTGCTGGTACCCGTCGGCGTACGGCTGCTGCTCGTCGCCGTAGGGGGCCTGCGCGTACTGCTCCGGGGCGTAGGGCTCCTCGGCGTACCCGGCGGGCGCGTACGGGTCGTCCTGGCGGTAGCCGTAGGCGTCGTCCTGCGGGGCCTGCTGCGGCTCGAAGGGGCGGCCGTAGGCGTCCACCTCGGGGCGGGCGTACGGGTCCTCCTGCGCGGCGCCGTAGCCGTAGCCGTCCTCGGGGGCGCCGGGGGCGCCGTAGGGCGACTCCAGGACCTCCGCCTCCACCGGCTCGTCGGCGGCGGGGCCGGGGCCGATCTCCAGGGCGGCCCGGCGGCGCTCCTCCAGGCGCTGGGAGCGCTGCATGGACTCCAGCGCGGGGGAGAAGCCGTTGCCGGGCACGGCGCCGGGGACGGCCAGGTGGTCGTCGAAGCCGAGTTCGGCGGCGGTGCGCTCCTGGCCCTCGGTGGCCCACTCGGCGGTCGGCTCCTGGTCCGCGAAGATCCGGGAGACCGTGAACTCCTCGGCCTGCGGCTCCGGCGCCATCGCGCCCAGCTGGGTGAGCTGCTGCGGCAGCATGACCAGCGAGGTGGTGCCGGCCGACTCGCCGGACGGGCGCAGCTGCACGCGGATGTCGTGCCGCTGGGACAGCCGGCCGACCACGAACAGGCCCATCCGGCGGGAGATGGTGGCGTCGACGGTGGGCGGCTCGGCCAGCTTCTCGTTGATCTCGGCGAAGTCCTCGGCGGTCAGGCCGATGCCCTTGTCGTGGATCTCGACCAGCACCCGGCCGTCCGGCAGGCGGGTCGCGTTGACCAGCACCCGGGTCTGCGGGGAGGAGAACGAGGTGGCGTTCTCCAGCAGCTCGGCGAGCAGGTGGACGAGGTCGGTCACGGCGGGGCCGACCACGTCGGCCTCGGGGATGCCGGCCAGTTCGATCCGCTCGTAGTGCTCCACCTCGGAGGCGGCGGCGCGCAGCACGTCGACCAGCGGGACCGGGGTGTTCCAGCGGCGGCCGGGCTCCTCGCCCGCGAGGACGAGGAGGTTCTCGCCGTTGCGGCGCATGCGGGTCGCCAGGTGGTCCAGCTTGAAGAGGTTCTCCAGCTGGTCCGGGTCGGCCTCGTTGTTCTCCAGGTCGGTGATCAGCGCCAGCTGGCGCTGGATCAGGCCCTGGCTGCGGCGCGACAGGTTGGTGAAGATCGCGTTGACGTTGCCCCGCAGCAGCGCCTGCTCGGCGGCGAGCGAGACGGCCTGCTGGTGGACCTGGTCGAAGGCGCGGGCGACCTCGCCGATCTCGTCCCGGCCGTGCAGCGGGATCGGGCTGACCGAGGTGTCGACCCGCTCCGGGTCGGTCTTGGAGAGCTTGTCGACCAGCTCCGGCAGGCGGTGGTTGGCGATGTCGAGCGCGGCGGTGTTCAGGGTCCGCATGCCGAGGATCATCGAGCGGGCGATGTAGCCGGTGAGCAGACCGGCCAGCACCAGCGAGGCGACCACGATCAGCGAGTTGAGCACCCAGTCGGTGAACGCCCGGTCCTTGATGCCCTGGGCCTCGTCGACGACCTGGGCGAGCAGCTCGGTCTCCGCGGCGCGCAGCGCGTTCATGTGGCTCTTGGTGGCCTGGTCCCACAGCGGGCGGGTCAGACCGTCCTTGCCGACCTGGTCGATGATCTTGGCGGCGTTGTCGCCGCCGGCCGAGGCGCTGGACAGCTGGCCGGCGTAGGACATGCCGACCGCGAGCAGGCCCTGCATGGTGGGCAGGCTGTGGCCGTCCGGCATGCGCAGCGGCAGGCGCTGGTCGGCGGTGGCCTGGGCGACCAGGGCGTCCGAGTAGACCTTGATCTCGGCGTCGCCGGAGGCGGTGTTGAACTCGCTGAGCGCGGTCTGCTCCAGGCGGGAGGCGACCACCAGCGACTGGATCAGGTCCTCGCCCTCGTGGCCGTCCACGCCGCCGACGCCGAGGCCGACCAGCAGGTTGAGCATCAGCGCGCGCTGGGTGGAGGCGGACGCCTTGGCCAGCGACATCGCGTAGATCGCGCGGCCCTTGGAGGTGACGTTGCTGGAGCCGAAGCCGACCGAGTTGTCGACGGCCAGCAGCGGCGCGAACATCAGCGAGTACGCGTTGGCGGTCGCGGTCGCGAACAGCTCCGGCTTGTAGGCGTTGGCGCGCAGGTGCGGGAGGTACGCCACCGCCTGCTGGAACTGGTCGTTGCGGCGCTTCATGGCGGCGTCGTCCTTGAGCTCCGCGAACGCCGCGTCGTAGGCCCGGCGGGCCTCGTCGGTCTTGTCCCGGAGCTTCTTCACCTCGCCCTGGTCGCCCTGCCCGGTCAGCAGCGGGACGAGGGTCTCGTCGCGCTCCTGCTCCAGGGCGTCGGCCAGCTTGGTGGCGGCGCTGGCCAGGTTGGCGACGCGCACCGCGCGGTCGGCCTGGTTGTAGTCGTCCAGCGAGGTGTTGACGCGCAGGCCGCCGAAGACCAGGGCGATGACGACCGGGATGACCAGGATGGCCACCAGGCGGGTCGGCACGCGCCAGTTCAGCGGGGACAGGAAGTCGTACCGGCTGCCGCCGCCGCCGGGGCGCGGGGCGTCCTTGGCGGGCGCGGGGCGCGGGGCGGACTCCGGGGTGACGGCGCGGTGCTGTTCGGCGCGGTCACGGTCCTCGGCCGCGGTGAACGCGGAGAACCGACCGCCGTTCGGGCCGCTACCCGGGTCCTGCTGGCGGGGCTCGGAGCGCCGCTGAGGGGTGACTGGCTGCTTACGCCTCACTCGACAACAACCTCTCGACCGACTGGCGGCCATGGATCTATCCGGCGGCTACCCCCCCAGACGGGCCGCGGCCCGCACGGTCCTACGGGGTAGCTGGAATTCCAACACGAGCCGGTGGAGCGGACAAACGGCCCCCCCGTCCCGTGCGCCACGGGTGGAAAACGGACATAAACGGTTGAACTCCCGCAAAGTTCAAGGTCATTGGCGCGCACCGGGTTCGGGCGGCTACGCACTGTCAAACAGCCTCGGCAAATGCCTACCGAACTGTTACCGGGGGGCGCGAACCATTCCTGGTCCACGCCCCCCGGCCAGGTCGGGGCTCACCGCAGTCGGGCGAGGAGGGCGTGTTCGACGAGGGTGATGAGGGCGCTCTTGGCGCTGTCGCGGCGTCGGGCGTCGAGGGTGATGATGGGGA
>NZ_JBIAVO010000080.1:0-6356 GCF_042894345.1 Kitasatospora sp. NPDC001540 | reverse complement strand
CACCTCGAAGCGTGGAGAACGGCCGCCTCTGCTGTCCCGGGAAGAACCGCAGATCAGCAGGTCGAGTGACATGCGTGGATAAACGCCAAGCTGAGTGCTGGTCAGGAGAGCGGGAGAGCATGCTAATTTGCGAGTTTGGAGCAAGATGGTTGACGAGCCCGAGGGAGTTTTCGTCACTGTGTGTGACGTTGCTCGGGTCGCGATCAGCCTGCTGCCGTCACCGTGTTCGAACCGATCGGTGGCCTCCAGCCGCACTCGCTTCCGGCGCGGTTGCTCCTGGACGGTGAACCCGCTCCTCTGCACGTATCGCGCACTGATGCCGTAGTGCAGGGATCAAGGTCCGTCAGCGTCTCCTGCAAGGAGAGTTCGGCCTGAGTAACCATGCACGATCGTAGGGAGATCCAGAGAGGAAGCCGGTGAAGGTCCGTACCCGGCAGGCGCGTTCGGAGAGGCCCGCAGGGTGGCTGTCGTGCTGTCAGCCCTCGTTCACCGCCGCGGGGGTGGTGGCTGGGCCGGGGACGTTCCACTTCTCCTCGATCCGCGCCAACCTCCACACGGCGAGTGCGATGAGCCAGGTGGCGACGAACAGGCCGACGATCGCGAAGCCGACGGTGTTGAGGTCGAGTCGGGAGATCCAGTCCCAGAAGGGCCCGTGCAGGGCGAGTTTGTCGGCGAGGAGGCCGAGCAGTTCGATGGTGCCGATGAGGAGGGCGACGGCGATCGACAGGCCGGTGACGGTCAGGTTGTAGTAGATCTTGCGGGCGGGTTCGGAGAACGCCCAGCCGTAGGCGAAGTTCATGAACGAGCCGTCGATGGTGTCCAGCAGGCACATACCGGCGGCGAACAGCACGGGCAGGCACAGGATGGCGTACCACGGCAGGCCGGACGCGGCTCCGGAGCCGGCGAGGACGAGCAGGGCGATCTCGGTGGCGGTGTCGAAGCCGAGTCCGAAGAGCATGCCCAGCGGGTACATGTGCCACGGTTTGCTGACCGAGTTCGTCACGCGTCCGAGCAGTCGGTTCATCAGGCCGCGCTTGTCGAGCTGCTCTTCCAGTGCGGCTTCGTCTAGGTGGCCGGCGCGCATCTGGCGGAACACCTTCCACAAACCGACGAGGATGACGAGGTTCACGATCGCGATCAGGTACAGGAAGGCTCCGGAGACGGCGGTGCCGATCAGGGCGGTGACCTGGTGGAGGGCGGAGCCGTCGTTCCGGAGGGGGCCGGTCAGGGCTTTGACGCCGAGCGAGAGCAGGACGGCGAGGGCGAAGACGATGGACGAGTGCCCGAGGGAGAACCAGAAGCCGACCGACAGGGGTCTCTTGCGCTGTTCCATGAGCTTGCGGGTGGTGTTGTCGATGGCGGCGATGTGGTCGGCGTCGAAGGCGTGGCGCATGCCGAGGGTGTAGGCGGTGACGCCGATCCCGATGCCGAAGGTCTTGGTGCCCAGGGCGTGGTGCTCGGGGGCGACGACGGCGACCAGGGTGACCCAGCCGATGACGTGCAGGGCGGCGATGAACGCGGCCATCGTGCCCAGTCGCCGCCACTCCTGACGGGTGATCGGGATCTTCGCAGGTGCGGCGGCCTGGGACGGGGGGAGGGGTGCGGACGAGGAGGCCACGGGCGTCCTTCCGGCGTGGGGCGAGCGTCCGCTCGGGTGCGTTCGACTCGTACTTGCACTATCACCGCAGAAAGGGGGTCTGTCAGGGGGCGCGCCGGGGGCGCGTGAGAGTGCGTAGTCGGCGTCCGGTCCACCGGAGGAGCGGGGGTGGCGGGCTCCGGCTCCGGCCCAGGCGGGCCCCGGTAGCGGGGTTGCCCCGTGCGGGTGATCCCCCGGCAGGTCGGGGTGGTAGCTGTTCCCCGTGGCGCGGGCGGGCGCGAAGGTGGTTGCGGGGCACCTCGCCTCGTTCCCTCTCCCACCGGGCCCGTCGGCCGTGGACCGCCCGGCCGTGTTCCTGGAGGCCCGCGTGCAGGCAGCACGATTCCTTGTCAGAGCGGGCGCCGTCGCGTCGGCGGCCCTGTGCCTGATGGCCCTCGGCGCGCCCGCTGCCGGTGCTCACCCGTTGGGCAACTTCTCCCTCAACCACTACCTCGGCCTCACCGTCCGGCCGGCATCCGTCGAGGCGCTCGCGGTCACCGACGCCGCCGAGATCCCCACCCTCCAGGAGCAGCCGAAGGTCGACCGGAACGGGGACGGCACCGCAGACGACACCGAGCGCGCGGCCTGGGCCACCGAGCAGTGCGGCCTGACGGCACAGCACCTGAAGGTGACGGCCGGTCAGGCCGCCCAACCGCTGGCCTGGCGGGTCGGCTCGGCACAGTTCCGGTACGAGGACGGTTCCGCCGGTCTGCGCACCAGCCGCCTGGAGTGCGTGCTCCACGCCGACCTGTACCTGCCCGCCGGAGGGAGCCCGATCCGGGCGGATACCGGGAGCGACCCGGCCCGGGTGGGGTGGAACGAGATCACCGCCCGCGGCGACGGCGTCACATTGGAGGGCTCCGACGTTCCCGCCGAGTCGGTCTCCAAGGAACTGCGGGACTACCCGCGGGAGCTGCTGGACAGCCCCAGCGGCGTCACCCGTGCCCAGTTCCGGGCCAGGCCCGGCGGCGGCGCCGTGCCCGCGGGTGCGGCGGCCGTCCGGGCGAACGGCTCCGGGCCGACGGCCTGGCTGGCCGGTCTGGACGCCCGCCTCGCCGGCATCGGCGCCGCCGAGCGCCTGACCGTGCCGCTGGGCCTGCTAGCGGTCCTGCTGTCGATCGTGCTCGGCGCCGGACACGCCCTGCTGCCCGGGCACGGCAAGACCGTGATGGCCGCCTACCTCGCAGGGCGGCGCGGCCGCACCCGCGACGCCGTCACCGTCGGAGCGACCGTCACGGTGACCCACACCGCCGGGGTCATCGTCATCGGCCTGTGCCTGACCACCTTCTCCTCGCTGGCCGGAGACGTGCTGCTGGGCTGGCTGGGCGTCCTCAGCGGAGCGCTGGTCGCCCTGGTCGGCGCGGGCCTGCTGCGCGATGCCGTCCGCCGTTCCCGCCACGCCCGCGCGCACGCACACCTCCCGCATCCCCAGCCGGGCTCCGACGACGCCGATGCCAGGGAGCTCGCCCACGCCGCCGCCCACGCCGCGGGCACCCCGCACGACCACGACCACGACCCGCACCCCGCGTCGGACGGCCACCGCACCGGCCCCGACCCGCACCACGGCCACCCGCACCACCACGATCACGGTCACCCGCACGATCACGGCCACGGTCATCACCATGACCACGAGCACGGTCATCCGCACGTCCACGGCCGGGCCGGTGAACTGGCGCACGGTCACCACGGCCACCGCCACGGGCTGTTCGGCGGCCACCACCGGCACGACCCCGGCCCGACGAGCCGGCGCAACCTGATCGGCCTCGGGATCGCCGGCGGCCTGGTCCCCAGCCCGTCCGCCCTGGTGGTGCTGCTCGGCGCGGTCGCGCTGGGCCGGACGCTGTTCGGCGCGGCCCTCGTGGTCGCCTACGGCGTGGGCATGGCCGCCACCCTCACCGCCGTCGGCCTGCTCCTGGTCCGGATGGGCGACCGGCTCGCCGCGGTGCAGGACGGACCGCTCGCCCGGCGCGTCCGCCGGATCGCGCCGTACAGCGCCCTGCTCACCGCGGGGCTGATCCTGGCCGTCGGGCTGGGACTGGTCGTCCGCAGCCTGCCCGCCACCCTGTGAACGCCCGCACCCACCGGAGGACGACCGCCGTGGACACCCGCCGCACCCGCCCGTTCCTGCTCCTCGCCACCGCCGCCGCGCTGCTCACGGGCTGCGGCGGCGGAGGATCGGACGGGAGCTTCGACGCCCAGCCCGGCACACCGTCGCCGACCTGCCTCCAGCACCAGGAACAGCAGCCGGGCAGCCGGTACACCGGCGGGGAGCGGTCCGACCCGACGGCCGTGCTGGAGATGATGCGCTTCTACACCGCCAACGGCACCAAGGCGTACTGCGACGGCCGACCGCCCACCGACACCGACCTGCGCTGGATGCGGCTCTACACCGATCTGGGCGGCGACGCGGGGCACGTGGCGGCACCGGCGGCGAAGTAGCCGCTTCCCCTGCGGCCGTCCGCCGGAGGTCAGTTCCCGGTGGAGAGCTCAGCCAGGGCGGTGCGGGCGGCGGGGGCGTGCAGCGGGTGGAAGTCGGGGTCGGTCGCCAGGGCCGTTCCGAGTTCGGTGCGGGCCTCGTCGTCGCGACCGAGTGCGCGCAGGATCACGCCGCGGTGGTAGTGGAAGAGGGCGTTGCGGGTGCCCAGCGCGAGCGCCTGGTCGGACTCCGACAGGGCGTCCGCGTCGCGGCCGGCCGTGTGCAGGGCCCAGGCGTAGGCGTCGTGGGTGTCCAGGAACGGGCGGGTGCGCAGGCCCTGTTCGGCGATGGCGACGGCGGTGTTCGGATCGCCGTGGTCGGCCTCGAAGAGAGCGGCGTCCGCGTCGAGGGCGACGCCGTTGTCGGTGAACAGCTTCCACTCGCCGCGCAGCACCCGGTACTGCTGCTCGGCCTCCTCGGTGCGGCCCAGCGACTGGAGCAGCTCGCCGAGTTCGAGGACGTACTCGGGCTGCGGCACCTGGGCGGTGGCGCGGCGAAGGTCGGCGACGGCCTCGTCGGCGTTGCCGAGTGCGGCCTCGGCGCGGCCCTTGGCCTCCAGCAGCGAGGCGGTGCCGGGTGCGGTGCGCAGGCCCGCTTCGGCCCGGGCGAGCGCGGTCTTCGCGTCCCCGGCGCCCAGGGCGAGCAGGCTGAGGTGGTAGAGGGCGAAGGCGCGGTCGGCGGCGGTGTTGGCGTCGTCCAGGGCGCGCTGCATGGTGGCGGTGGCGGCGGCGGTGTCTCCGCGCAGCTCCCAGGTGTAGGAGGCGCGGGCCAGTGAGGGGGTGCCCGGTTTGAGGTCGACCATGCGCTGGACGGCGTCGAACGCCTCGGGGTAGCGGCCGAGTTGGGTGTAGGCGTCGGCCAGGGTGCCGTGGAGGGTGGAGTTGTTGGGGTTGATCGCGACGGCCTTCTGCGACCAGTCGAGGGCCGCGGTGAAGTCGTGGCGGGCTGCGGTGAGGGCGGCCATCGCGGCCATCGCGGTGAAGTTCTCGGCGGGGTCGGCGGCCAGGGAGCGGGTCAGGACCTCCTCCGCCTTCGGGTAGTACGACGGATCGGCGGTGATCCTGGCCTGCTGGACGTAGGCCAGGCCCAGGGAGGCCATCGCGAGGACGTCGCCCGGGGTCTGCTTCAGGTGGTCCTGCAGGCCGCGGATGTCCGCGGCCAGGCCGGTGTCCGCGCTGTCCTGCCCGATGCTCCGCTCCTGCCCGGCGGGGGCTTCGCCGCCCTGTGGGGTGAGGCCGAGGCCCCCGGCGAGGAACAGGCCCACGCCGAGGGCGGTGGCGACGGCGGCGGGAAGCAGGCGGCGGCGTCGGTTCACTGCGGTACTCCAGGCGGTCGTGGGCGGGACGGAATCTATGCGGTCGGGGTGTCGTTGCCACGGGCCGGTGGCGCGGCGAACACCACCAGATTGGCGTCGTAGGCGTGCTGTGCGCGGTCGTAGCTGCCGCCGCAGGTGATCAGGCGCAGGCTCGGCCCGGCGGTGTTCCCGAAGACCTGCTCGGCGGGGAAGTCCTGCTTGTCGTAGTTGCGCAGGGCCTGGACGGTGAAGGAGGAGGTCGTTCCGTCCACCGCCTGCACCTCGATGGTGTCGCCGGGGCGCAGGACGGACAGGCCCGCGAAGACCGCGGGGCCGG
This sequence comes from Kitasatospora sp. NPDC001540, assembly GCF_042894345.1. Lineage (NCBI taxonomy): Bacteria > Bacillati > Actinomycetota > Actinomycetes > Kitasatosporales > Streptomycetaceae > Kitasatospora > Kitasatospora sp. NPDC001540. Next base: position 613 of record NZ_JBIAVO010000080.1, on the reverse strand, counting down.
TGCGGGAGTCGACGTGGCCGACGATGACGGCGGTGCCGGGGCCGCCCGGGGCGGGTCCCTGGCTCCACCAGCCCGCCACGTCCGGGTCCGCAGGCGCGGCCAGGTGGCCGTCGTCCTGCACCTGGAGGTCGCCTAGGGCGGTGTCGACACCGATGCGGGGGATGCGGAGCCGGGCGGGCGGGGCGACCGGCGCGCGGTCGGAGCCGCCCTCCGGCGCGGTCGGTGCCGCACCGTGGACGGTGGCGGGCAGCTCGCCGACGTCGGCGACCCGCGCGGGGGCGGGCGCGGCCGGTCGGTCGGTGACGGCCGCCGCGCCGAGCCCGGCCAGCGCGAGCCCCGCCGCCACGGCACCCGCTCCCACCAGGCGACGGGGCCCGGCCGTCCGCAGCGCAGCACCCGCACGCGCCGCGCCGGCACCTGTCCGGGCGGTGGTGTCCTTCGCCCGGGCGAAGGACACCGCCAGGGCGGCTACGAGCCGGGCGCGCACGAGGGCCGGGCGGCCGCGCGGGGGGGGGGGGGGGGCGGGGGGGGGGGGGGGGTTGTGGGGGGGGGGGGGGGGGGGGGGGGGGGGGGGGCGGCCGGCGCCCGCCGGGGGGGGGGGCCCGGGGGGGGC
>NZ_JBIAVO010000079.1:0-6715 GCF_042894345.1 Kitasatospora sp. NPDC001540 | reverse complement strand
AGATCCCCGGCCCATTCCCCCATTGCCACGAAACGAGTCTGGCCCCACCGCTCACACAGCGGGGCCAGAACCCAACATCTTCATCAGACTTCTAGACGTCGTCGTGCCTGCACCGGCGCTGTGCCCGGGCTGCGACAAGCCGCTGCCGCCGCGCGCCGCGACCGGCCGGCCCATCGCGTACCACGACTCCACCTGCCGAAGCCGGGCCTGGCGCCGCCGCGCACGCGAAGAAGAGCAGGCCACAGCCAACGATTGCCTTCTGGCCCGGGCGGCGTTCGACACGCTCGCAGCCCGCATCACGGAGCAGGCGTCCCACCTGGCCGAGGCCCTGCACGCCCTGCGGCGTCCGGGCGGGCCTGCGGCGGCCGACCTCGACTCCGCCCGCCAGGCGCTGCGCGAGGCCGTCGACGCACTCCTCGACCATGCCGACCGCCAGGCGGCAGAGGTGTGCAACGAAACTCCGGACAGCCCCCTAGTCGGGACATCGGCCGCCGCCGAGGCCACCCCGGCCGCCGCCGAACCGGCCGATCCGAAGTTCCATGACGGCAACGAAACCCCGACCGAACCCGCCCTCGTCGCGCCCGCGCCCGGTGTCCTGTCTCGATGAACATGGCGGAGTCTCGGTGAGCCTGGCCAGCAACAGACCACTCGTCTCGGTGAAGTTGGCGAAGCTGGCGGACAGCGGGCTCCGCGTCTGATCATCGTGGGGGCGTGACGGTTGCTCGGAGTGTTGCCGGTGGGGCGCCAGCGGTGGTGCGGGGGTTCGAGGTCGCGTACGTCGACCGGGACGGTGGGGAACACCGCATGACGCTGGCCGACGCTGCCGGGGTGCGGTTCGAGGATGGACGGCCGGTTCGGTCGTTTCCCTCCTGGCGAGGGCAGCGCAACTATCCCGGACTGTGGTGGTCTTCGACGTCCGGCCGGCACGTCGGCTACGAGTCGTGGTTGGAGCGCGACCACGCGATGCTGCTGGACTTCGACCAGCAGGTCACCGGCTTCGCGTCGCAGCCGTTGTGGCTGTTCTGGCAGGAGAGCGGGAAGCGGAGGTCGCACGCGCCGGACTGGTTCGCCCGCCGCGCCGACGGCTCGGGGCTGGTGGTGGACTGCCGTCCGTTGGAGCGGATCAAGCCGCGGGACGCGGAGGCGTTCGCGGCGACGGAGCGGGCCTGCCGCGAGATCGGCTGGTCCTACCAGGTGGCTGGAGCCGTGGAGCCGGTCCTGTTGGCCAACATCCGGTGGCTGGCTGGCTATCGCCATCCCCGGCATGCCGTGAGCCGGTTCGTGGAGCCGCTTCTCGGCGTGTTCGTCCGGCCGACGCCGATCCGTCGGGCGGTGGAGCGGGTCGGCGATCCGATCGCGGTGCTGCCGGTGGTGTTCCACCTGCTGTGGTCCGGGGTGCTGGTCGCGGACTTGTCGGTGGTGCTCGGCGAGGCCGCGCTCGTCAGCGTGGCTGAGGAGCGCGGGCGGTGACGGCTCTGGCCCGGCCTGGTGTTCTGCGGCTGGGTGATCAGGTGCGATTCGACGGTGGAGAGCACACGGTGGTGGCGATCGAGGGTACGTCGGTGAGGCTGTTGGGCACGGACGGTGCCTCGCGGGTGGTGCTGCTGCCGTTCCTGCTGGCGGACGAGGACTTTGCCCTGCTGGCGGCGGCCGGGCCTCTGCCGGTCTTGGCACCGACAGGGCTGCTGGAGGCCGCGTCGGCCGAGGCGCTCGCGCAGGCACGGTTCTGGGAACGCCATGTCGTCGAGATCGAGACCGGCCTGCCGCCGGACTCGCCGCCCGGGGCGGTTCCGCGGCCGGGCTACGACCCGGCGACCACCACGCTGGCGGAGCGTCAGAGGACGAAGGCGGGGGAACTGGCGGCGGTCGGCCGGCCGGTCGGGGGACGCACGCTGCAGCGGCTCCGCAGCCGCTACCGCGAGCAGGGCCTGCTCGGCCTGGTCGACCTGCGGACGATGCGTTCCTCCTCGCCGACCGGGCGGACCGATCCGCGGGTGGTCGAGGCACTGCTCCGGGCGATCGGCGAGGAGACCGAGGTGTCGACCGGCACCCGGGCGAGGCTGATGCGCCGGGTCGAGCGGGCCTTGGCCGACGAGTACGGCGAGGAGGCGGTGCCGCTGCCGTCCCGGGCGGTGGTCTACCGCCTGGTCGACCGGCTCGCGACCGGGCGGCACACCTTCGGTGCGGCCACGACCCGTCGGCAGACCGCGAACCGGCCCGCGGGCCCGTTCACACCGAGCGCCGCGGCCCGGCCGGGAGAGCAGGTGCAGATCGACACCACGAAGCTGGACGTCCTGGTGGTCCTCGACGACGGAAGCACCGGACGCCCGGAGCTGACGATCGCCGTCGACATGGCGACGCGCACAATCTGCGCGGCGGTCCTGCGGCCGGAGAGCACCAAAGCGGTGGACGCCGCCCTGCTGCTGGCGCGGATGCTGGTGCCCGAGCCGATGCGCCCGACCTGGCCGCACGCACTGGCCGCATCGGCCTCCCTGCTGCCGCACGCCCGGCTCCTGCGGATCGATGCACGGTTCGCGCAGGCCGCGGCCAAGCCGGTGATCGTCCCGGAGACCATCACCACCGACCACGGGGCGGTCTACCTCTCGCGGACGTTCACCGATGCGTGCCGGCAGCTGGGCATCTCCGTCCAGCTCGCGCACCCGGGCACACCGACGGACAAGGGCGCGGTCGAGCGGACGTTCTCGTCGATCAACAGCCTGTTCTGCCAGCACGTCGCCAGCTACACCGGCCGGGATGTCAGCCGCCGGGGCACCGACCCGGCCCGCCGGGCGGCTTTCAGCCTGCCGGAGCTCGACGACCTCCTGCAGGAATGGGTGATCGCCGGCTGGCAGTTGCGCCCGCACGAGGCGCTGGCCCACCCCTTCCTGCCCCGCCGGTCGATGTCGCCGAACGACGCCTACGCGCTGCTGGTCGCATCGAGCGGCTACCTGCCGATGACCCTTGGCCCGACCGACTACATCGAGTTGCTGCCCGCGACCTGGCGGACCGTCAACGACTACGGGATCCGCATCGACAACCGCACCTACGACGCTCCCGAGCTCGTTCCCTACCGGCGCCAGCTGTCCGGGGTCAGCGCACAGCGGGGCCGCTGGGAAGTCCACTTCGACCCGCACGACGTCTCCCACGTCTTCGTCCGCGACCACCGCGCGGGCGGCTGGATCACCGCCGAGTGGACCCTGCGCAAGATGATCGCCCGGCCCTTCTCCGACAGCCTCTGGCGCCAGGCCCGCCGGACGGTCGCCGCCCGCGGCCACGACGACACGGACCAAGCGCAAGTCGCCCGCGCGCTGGACGACCTGCTGCAACGCGCGGGCCGCCGGCCGCCCCGGCCGCGGGCGGCGGTTCCCGAACCCCGCCTGCCGCAGGTCCGGCCCGCTGGGGCCTTGCCCGCGACCGGGGCCGACCACGTGGACGAGGCGGACGCGGACGACGCTCCGCTGGCCGAGGTGATCCCGTTCGGCATCTTCGACCCGTTCAGCGAGGAGGACTACCGGTGAGCACCGAGCAGGACATCGCGCCCGGCCGGCCCGCCCTGACGACCAAGGAGGGGTGGGCCAGGTTCGTCGACTACCTCCCCGCCACGGTCACGCTGCTTCGGCCCAAGGAACTGGCGGCCCTCAACGAGGTCGAGCGGGCGCTCTACGACGAGGCACGGATCGAGCACCACACCGAGGTCCTGGTCGCGAAGACCCCCACGATGATGGAGATCATCCGCACCGGCCGCGAACTGACCATGCTCAACCGGCGGCAGGTCTCCGCCCGGCGCGGGCTGATCGTCACCGGCGAGCCCGGAACCGGCAAGACCACCGCGATCACCCAACTCGGCAAGGCCCACGAACAGCACGTCCGACGCCGCCTGCCGGCCGGAGCGGGCCCCCGGATGCCCGTGGTCTACGTGACGGTGCCGCCCGCCGCGACCCCGAAGATGCTCGCGATGGAGTTCGCCCGCTTCCTCGGCATCCCCCTGGTCGGCAGCCAGAACCAGGCCCAGATCACGAACGCCGTCTGCGAGGTCCTGGCCGAACTGGGCTGCGAGCTGGTGCTGGTGGACGAGATCCACAACCTCAACCTCACCACCCGGGCCGGAGCGGAGGCTTCCGACCAGTTGAAGTACCTGTCCGAGCGCATCACCGCGACGTTCGTCTACGCCGGCATCGACGTCGAGCAGGCCGGCCTGTTCACCGGGACCCGGGGCAAGCAGATCGCCGGACGCTTCGTGAGCGTGGCAGCCAAGCCGTTCACGACCGCCACCGCAGCCCACAAGGCCCAGTGGCAGCAACTGCTGGCCACCATGGAGCAGTCGTTGCGGCTGCACCGGCACCGGCCCGGCACCCTCGTCGGCCAGTCCGACCTCCTGCACCACCGCACCTCCGGCATGATCGGCAGCCTCGCGCACCTGGTGCGGGCCGCCGCGGTCAGGGCCATCCTCTCCGGCACCGAGCGGATCACCGTCCCGATCCTGGAAGACATCCCACTCGACACCGCCGCGGAAGCGAGTGCCCCACGTCGACGGACGGCCAGAACCGCCGGGACCCGCCAGCGCAAGGCCGCCGGATGAGCGAAACGCGAAACGCCCACCAGGCCCCGGCCCGCTCGCTGCCGATCTCCATCCGCCCCTGGGGAGGCGAGTCGCTGACCTCGTTCGTCCAACGCCTCGCCACTGCCAACCGCACCCGGGACACAATCCTCTGGAAGACCATCGCCAGACCGGAATCCTCGTCCCTGGGCAGGCACCTGGAGTTCTTCGAAGCCCTGCTCAACCCACCAGCCGCAGAACGCTTGGCCGTGATCAGCGGCCTGCCCCTGGGGCGACTGTCAGCGGCACTGCCGGCCCTGGGCTGGACCCGCCAGCACGCGCCGGACCTCATGGAGAAGAAGACCCCAGCCGTCCGGTTCCAGGCCGCCATGGGCTACACCCGCCGGGCATGCCCCCACTGCGCGATCCGACGCAACACCGCCCCGCCCCGCCTCCACCTGCCCATCACCCGGGTCATCTGCACCCGCCACCAGCACTGGCAGAGCGTCACCATCAGCGGATCGTGGACGAACGCGAACCAACGGCAGACGTTCCCGCCGCCGGTCGACCTGAGCCCCATCGCCGGCATGGCCGCCGCTCAAAGACGACTGGCCCAGATCCTCCGCCGCTACGGCCCCGACGTTCTGGTCATGAGCGTTCGCGACGCCCGCTCGATCGCCGAGAAGTGGACCACAGACCGATGGGCGGAACCAGCGATGGTGCAACGCTGGCAGACACGCGCACACAAACTGGACTGGCCCGCTGAGGCGGAGACGATCACGCAGAACAGCGAGGCCGCCGCGATCGTCTCGCACCCTGAAGTCGCGACCCTGGCAGCCTTCCTGGCGCCCATGACCGTCGCCCCGACTGAGTTCTTCTACGCGGAGAACAAGGAGCAGATCCGCGCGCTGGTCGACCGGACGAGAGCAGCACTCGGGCTGACACCCCTCGCAGCCGCCGCTTGCCAGTGGCCATGCAGTGCCCCCCGCAGGCCAGCTGATGCGATCTGGAACCACATCGACCAGGTCCGACAGTCGCGCGGGCGTCACCGATGGCGCCACCTAAGAAGTGCCATGATCCCTGAGCTCGGCATCCCCGATCCGTCTCACCAAACCTGGCAATCTGCAGCTCGACACAGCCGCGTCCGCCATGATCAGTGAGACCGGACAGCCGACGTCGCGCGCCGACGCCGAAGCCGCAGTGCTGCGCGCGGCGGCCGCCGACCCGCGCCTGCGCCATGGCGCCCCCGACCGGATCGACGACCTGGCAGTGACCTTCGGCGACGGCTGGGCGCTGGGCACCTGGTCCGACCCGGCGGCCGCGGACGTGCAACTCCTGCTGCACCAGGACGCGCCGGTGGGCTGGGCAGTGCTCCTCCCGAAGGGATCCTGGGGCCGCGAGGACCGAGGCGGGTACGCCGCCGTCCTGTACCGCTCCGACCGGCCGGAAGAGGGCGAACTCGTCCTGGGCGACCTCGGCCGGCCCAGGGTGAGCGGCCACGTGCACGAAGCCCTGGAGCACATCAGATGGGCCCAGGCCGCCCGTACCGACCGGAGCACGGCCACGACGAGCACCGTGTCACCCGGGCAGCGCCCGGGCAGCCGGCTCCGCGGCCTGGTCGACCAGCGCCTCGCCCAGCAGGCCCAAAGCTCTCCCACCGTCCCGGCCGCCGTGCTGCCGCAACCCGAAATGGCTGTGCCCCGGCATCCGCTCACCCGCGGCGCCCCCGCCACCCCCGAAGTCCGGCGGCAGCTCCCGCTTCAGCACTTCGGCGACTGGTGGCGCCTGGAGGGCTGGCTGGCGCACCCCGACGTGTGGCTGGTCACCGATGAAGGCCGCGAAGTCGGCTGGGTCGAGCGAGACCTGCCAGGACTGACCGGCCGGTGGGTAGCCGTTTACGACCAGTGCTTCGTCGTGGACGCTGCCACCGAGGATGTCCTCCACTTCGACACCCCCGAGGACGCCGCCTACATCGTCCAGCAGGCCTACCTCCAGCAGGTTTAGGCCTGGCCGACTACGGGCGCCGCAACGGCGGCGGACCGGTTCGATCCGCCCGCTCCCGCTCAGGAGCAGGTGGACTGCTCTAGGCCGTGTCTCATAATTGATCTTGTGGTGGGTCGTGGAGAGATAACGGATGCTGCGTGGGCTCGGATTGAGCCGTTGCTGCCGCAGCAAGAT
>NZ_JBIAVO010000078.1:5196-6733 GCF_042894345.1 Kitasatospora sp. NPDC001540 | reverse complement strand
CGGGCCAGGTGAGCGCCTGCTCGGTGCACCACCAGTACTCCTCCAGGGTCTCGCCCTTCCAGGCGAAGACCGGCACGCCCCGCGGGTCCTCCGGGGTGCCCTCCGGGCCGACCGCGATGGCGGCGGCGGCGTGGTCCTGGGTGGAGAAGATGTTGCAGGAGCACCAGCGGACCTCGGCACCCAGCGCGGTGAGGGTCTCGATCAGCACCGCGGTCTGCACGGTCATGTGCAGCGAGCCGGTGATCCGGGCCCCGGCCAGCGGCCGGGAGGCGGCGTACTCGGCGCGGATCGACATCAGGCCGGGCATCTCGTGCTCGGCGAGCTGGATCTCCTTGCGACCGAACGGGGCCAGGGAGAGGTCGGCGACCTTGAAGTCGGCGAATTGGTCGGGCACGGGAACTCCTTCTCGAGGTCGGTGCGGGCGGCCCTGGATGAAAGGGCCGGGCACGATCGGTGCGACCGCGCTGGGGCCGCGGGTGCGGCGCGCGGTGTCGGGCAGACCGGCGGGGTCGATCGAGTAGCAGCGGGGGCCGGTGCCCGCGAGGGTTTCCGCAGTCAGCGGGCAGCTGAGCCGGACGGTGGTCGAGGACCGGCCCGCGGGCACCGCCAGCCGGGGAACCGGCCGGGGCGTGTCGCCCGGGCGGGTGGGATCGGCACGTCCACCGGCTCCCGGGTCTGCCCACCAGCGGGCCGGGCCCGGTTGCCGGGAGGAGTCGGCCGCGGCCGGGGCCCGGTCCGGCCGCGGCAACGGTCGCAGGTGGGTTGCGACGGCACGGGGCGCCGCGCCGGTGCGGAGGACCGCTATCCGGTTGGCGTCCTGGTCGGTGAGGCAGGTGGACCCGGCGGTCGGCTCTGGGCACCGGTGCGATCGGTGCGGTGTCCGCTCCGTGTGCCGCCGGCCGGTTGCGGTGCTCGGTGCAGTCGCTGCCCACCGCTCCGGCCGGCATCGGTGCCGGGCTCGGGCCGTCGGGCGGGAAGGCCGCAGTGGCCGTGGTGCCGCCGCGGCGCGCCTTCAGTTCCTCGACCGGGAACGGCTGTGAGAGGCGGGCGGGCTGATCGGGGATCAGCCGGTCGGCGAAGTGGCCGGGAGGGACCACCGGGTGATCGGTGGCGACGGATTCGGTGACGGCGATCTGCGTCATGCCCGGCCGGTCCGCGGCGCCAGGCCGTCGAGCAATGTGCCGGGACGGGTGCCGGAGGAGCGATCGGCATGCGGCTGGCGGGTTCCGGAGCGCAGAAGGCCGACGAAGGCCAGGTGCAGGCTGTCGGTACGGGCGGTTCGCGGCAGCGCGGTGACGGTCTCGGCACGGGTCGGCGGCGGATCAAGCCGGGCGCCGTCCTGCTCGGGTTCGGTCCAGGCCGAGGCTCGGACCTCGGAGGGTCGTTCGGCCTTCACCGCCATCCTTCCCTTCCCTGGTCGCTGAGCGTGCTTGAAGCGGCGCCCCCCCGGGGGGGCGCGGGGGGGGGGGCCCCCCCGGGGGGCGCGCCCGCCCCCCCCCGCCAAACGGGGGTGAGGGCGCCGGGCCCCCCCGTAACG
>NZ_JBIAVO010000078.1:0-5186 GCF_042894345.1 Kitasatospora sp. NPDC001540 | reverse complement strand
CACCGCGGTGGAACCGCTGGTGCGGTTCCACCGCGGTGCGGCGCTTCGGCCCGGCTGCGCATACGGGGTGTCAGGCAGCCGGTCCCACCGTTCACGGTGTGGCTCGAAGCCTCCTCAAGAGGAGGTCAAGTGTTGGGTGCCGAAAGGGAGTTGACCTGAACGAACTCGCGGGTTCCAAAGGCTGGGGAAGCACCACGAGGCCCGTGGCGGCCACGTCGCCGAAGGAGGGCGTTCACCTGCACGATGCGCCAGGCCACCGCCCGATGTCGTTCCCCGTCGCGGCCATTGAACCGGCCACCGCTCGGCCGGACGCCCGCGCCCGGCCAGCCGCAGCGCGGCCTGGGCCGTCCGGCTCCGTTTCTCCCCTGCCGCCGGGGGAGCCTCCCGGGGAAGCGGGTCAGACCCCCGGAGAGGGGTGGACAGTGTCCGCAGCGGTGCGCGCTGGACCGCGGACCGCGTCCCCTGCCGGATCCGCGTCCGACCGGGCGCCGGGCCGGGCGTGCCATGGACCGGGTCCGGAGCGGCCGCGGTCGTCCCCGTCCGAGATCCAGGCGCAGCCGTGCCCGGTCCATCCCGGCTCCAACGGTTCTCGAACGGGGACCTGCAGGCTTGGCGGCAGCGGACTGCGACATTGGCAGCGTCTGTTGTCCCGGTACCCGACCGACTATCCGATGGAGGACGTCGTGCCAGCCACCAACCGCAGCGCCGTGCTGGAGGCCTTGACCGAGTACACCAGGACCGAGCTCCTCGGTCCTGAGGACGCGGAGGGCCTCACCGCCGAAACCCCGTTGCTGGACTGGGGGATCCTCAACTCGCTTTCGATGGCCCGGCTCGCCGCGTTCCTGCACCGGGAGGTGGGTGTACAGGTGCCGGCGAGCGAGCTGATCGGCGAGAACTTCAAGGACCTGAACGCGATCACCGACCTCGTCCTGTCGCTACGCGCCGCGGCCTGAGCGGGCCGCGACATCCGCCCCGTCGGCCGGCCGGCGGGCCGCGTGACTTTGACGGCGGTCCGGCTCGGTGCCGACGGGGCCTACCCGTCGGCCGTGCGGATCAGGGCGGCCCGGTCGGTCTTGCCGTTGGGAGTCCGGGGCAGGTCCGTCACCAGTGACAGCGTGTCGATGATCATGTAGCGGGGCAGTCGGGCGGCGCAGTGGCCCTTGAGCTCGAGCAGCCCGGGCCGCTTGCCGGGGCCCGGGACGACGACGGCGTGCAGACGGGCCTCGAGGCCGGACCCGACCACCACCACCGCCACCGCCGCGACCGCCGCGTGCTGTGCCAGCGCCGTCTCTATCTCGCCGAGTTCGACCCGGTGCCCGCGCACCTTCACCATGGTGTCGCGGCGGCCGACGTACTCCAGGAGGCCCGCCTGGTCGAGCCGACCGAGGTCGCCGGTGCGGTACGGGCCGACCTGCGGTTCCCGGCCCCAGTACCCGAGCATCACGGTGGGGCCGTCCACCACGATCTCCCCTTCCGGCGCGTCCGGGGGGTCGAGCCGCACGGTGGCTCCGGAGGCGGGCAGGCCGATCGGCAGGGCGCTCGTGCGCTCCAGGTCGGCTGCGGTCACCTCGTAGGACGTGCAGACGTTGGTCTCGGTCGGCCCGTACCAGTTGAACAGCCGTACCTGGGGCCAGGCCCGGCGCAGCTCCTGGACGTCCGCGAGCGGGAAGGGCTCGCCTGCGAAGATGCAGACCCGCAGGTGTGCCGGTCGCTCGCCGGACAGCAGGCCGCCCTGGCGCATCATCAGAAGCAGTGCGGACGGCACCGAGTACCAGACCGTGACCGGACGCCCGGTGAGGAATTCGGTCAGGCTCCCCGGTAGGTAGGACACCGTGGTCGGCACCAGGTCCACCGCCGCCCCCACGAGGAAGGCGCCGTACAGGTCGAAGACCGAGAGGTCGAAGTTGAACGGGGCGTGGTTCGCGAGCCGGTCGGTGGAGCTCAGCCCTGTCTCGGCCGCCGCCCAGGTGACGAAGGCGAGTGCGTTGCCGTGGCTGATGCAGACGCCCTTGGGCTCACCGGTGGACCCCGAGGTGTACAGGATGTACGCGGCCTCGTCCGGCCCGGCCGTCCGCGTCCGTGGAGCCTCCAGACCCTGGCCTTCGGCAAGCAGCTCGGCCGCCTCAACGACCTCGGTCCTCGGTTCGGCGGGCAGCACCCGGCCGACCGCCTCGTCGGTGACCAGCAGGACGGGGGTGCAGCCGGCCGCGATGCGCAGCACGCGCTCGGCCGGGTTGCTCGGCGCCGCGGGCACGTACACGGCGCCGATCCGCAGGGCCCCCTGCATGAGCGCCACTGTCAGGGGGCTTTTCCCGGCCCAGATGAGCACGCGGTCCCCGGCGCCGACCCCGCGCGCGGTCAGCGCCGCCGCGAACCGGTCGGCGAGCTCGTCGAGCTCGCCGTAGGTCACGGTCTCCTCGCCGTGGTGCAGGGCGGGTGCAGCCGGATCGCGCAGCGCGTGGTGCCTGACCAGCCGCTCCAGTCCCCCCGGCCCGTCGGTCGGCCGCCGGTCGGGCCGGATCACAGGCCCAGCTCCACGGCAGCCAGCTGACGCTGGATGTCGGAGGTCCCGGAGAAGATCAGCCCGCCGACGGCGTCGCGCAGCGCGGCCTCGACCCCCTCCTCCCGTGTGTAGCCGCGCCCGCCGAACAGCAGCACGGCGTCCGTCGCCGACGCGACGGCTGCCTGGGAGGCTGCCAGCTTCGACAGGGCTGAGGCGAGCACCGCGCGCTCGCCGGTGTCGATCGCCCAGCAGGCCCGGTAGAGCAGCAGCCTGGCACCCTCCACGCGCAGTTTCATGTCCACGATCCGGTCCGAGACGGACTGGAACTCGGCCAGCCGTTTGCCGAACTGCCGACGACGACGGGCGTGGGCCACTGCCCGGTCCACGAGTTCGTCCTGGACGCCGAGGAAGAGCGCGAAGAGGCAGGTCCGCTCCCAGGTCATCGAGTGCTGGAAGACGGCGCCGCCCTGGCCGGGCGCGCCGAGCACCGCCCCGTCGGGGACGAAGCAGTCCCGGAACTCGATCTGGGAGGCGGGACAGGAGGTCATACCGAGCTTCGCGAACGGCTGGCCGGTCAGCACGCCCGCGCTGTGCGCGTCGACGACGAATGCGGTCAGTCCGAGGTGCCCGGCTGCCGGATCGGTGCTGGCGTAGGTCACCAGCACGTCGGCGACCGGCCCGTTGCTCACGAAGCTCTTGGTGCCGTTCAGCAGGTAGCCGCCCTCGGTGCGGGTCGCCGTGGTGGCCAGCTGCGAGACGTCGGATCCCGCCTCCGGCTCCGTCATCGCGTTCGCGGCGACGAGGTCCCCGGAGCAGAGCCGGGGGAGCAGGCGCTCGCGAACGGCCGGTGAGCCGAACTCGGCGATCGGCATCGCGGCGGCGAACAGGTGAGCCGCCGCGGCGAAGACCACGCCGGAGTCGGCGCTGCCTCGACCGACCGCCTCAAAGAGCCGGGCGGTGTCCAGTGCTCCCAGCCCTCGCCCTCCGTACTGGGTCGGCACGCTGGCGCCGAGCGCGCCGAGGGCGCCGAGCGCCTGCCAGCCCTCCTTGCCGAAGGGACCGCTCTCGTGCCAGGCGTCCCCGCCCCGGTCCTGGCGCGGGAACGCTGCCCGGGCCGCGGCCAAGGCCTCGTCGTACCTTCGCTGCTGAACCGGCGTCCAACCGAACTCCATTTGTCCTCCTCAGGGCACCGCGTCTCGGCGAGGCGGGATCAGGGCTACCAGGACGGGGTTTCGAGGATCTCCACGACGGCAGCCGCGATCCCCACACCGGGGCCGATGCCGACCAGAAGGACCTTGTCGCCGGGCCCGACCTGTTCCGTCGCCAGTAGGTGCTCGAAGGCGGCCACCTGGTCGCTGGCCCCCAGGTGGCCGACCCTGCGGCCGTACTCCCAGGTCGAGCGCTCCAGCGGGAGGCCCAGCGGGGTCATCCATCGGTCCTCGAGGATCTCGCGCGAGCCGTGCGGGAACGCCACCCGGGCGAGCTCGCCGACCTCCGTCCCGGCCTCGGCCAGGGTGCGGTCCACCACTTCCGCCTGGATCTTCATCATCTGCAGGCCGCCGTCCGGGGGCGCCTCACCACTGAGGCTGAACTCTTCCTGCCGGGCACGGAAGTCCAGGGCCTGACCGGTGGCGACCGCCGACGGGAAGAGCGGCTGAGTGCCCCGGTGGACGCCTTCGAGCGCGGGAACCGCCACCGTGTTGACGCTCAGCAGCCGGGCGAAGCCATCCGTGCGGCTGAGCACCAGGGCGGATGCGCCATCCCCCAGCAGGAATCCGGGGAGGGCCTTCCAGCGGTCCACCTGCGGCGAGTTCATGTTGTCCGCGGCGGTGATCAGCGCCGCTTCGCTGCCGGCGCCGCGCAGATGCGCCGCCGCCAGTTCGAGGGCGCCGAAGACGCCGTTGCAGCCTTGGCGCACGCCGACCGCGAGCAGTTCCCCGCCGACCACGTGCCGCATCACGTGCGACTGGGGCAACCAGCCCTGTGGGCCCGAGTGGTAGACGTCGACGTAGAGCAGCAGGCCCAGCGCTGAGGCGTCGTGCCCCCAGCGCGCCAGCGCCTGCCGCGCGGCCTCGACCGCCATCTCCGGTGCCGGGGTCCGTCCTGCGGTGGCGACCCCGAGCAGGCCCGAGGCGTTCGCTTCCGCGGCGTCCATCCACCCGTTCTCGACCGCTGCGGCCACAGTGCTGCTACCGGGCACGTACGCCCCGACGGCGCCGATGAAGACGTTCTCCACGCGCATTCTCTGTACCTCCCCCGTGCTGACCATCTGCCAGGCACCCCTGCACTGTCCCCTCTGGTGGTCGAGGCCCGATCGAGTCCGCAGGGCGGGGCGCGCAGCTGATTCGAGCGTGAGGGCGTTGCCCTTCGAGCAGGATCCGAGCGCGTGCGGCGAGAGTCCTGGCGTGACGTGAGCCGGGCTGCCGGATGGTCCTCGGCTCGCCCGTGGCACGCCCATGCCGACAGACAACCCGTCCTCGCCGCTGAGCAGCCTGACGTCCGGAGGAGTATGTCCCGCCGCCTGTTCACCTCGGAGTCCGTCACCGAGGGCCACCCCGACAAGATCGCTGACCAGATCAGCGACACCGTCCTGGACGCCCTCCTCAAGGACGACCCGACCTCCCGCGTCGCCGTGGAGACGCTGATCACCACCGGCCTGGTGCACATCGCCGGCGAGGTCACC
>NZ_JBIAVO010000077.1:0-8645 GCF_042894345.1 Kitasatospora sp. NPDC001540 | reverse complement strand
CAAGCAACGGGCCCCACGCCACAACGTCGGCAAGACGGCCAAACGAGCCGACTCGATCAAGGAACATCAAAGCCGACGAGGATAAACGCCAAGCTAAGCGTTCGGGAAGGGTGACGGCGACCGCTCTCCGAACGGAAGCCGACAGGGCTCACGTGACGGATGCTGCCGGTGCCGGACGCTTCAGGCCCGCACGGAACTGATCTTGTCGTTCCAGTCGAATCCCACCTCGGGTCCGTACCGCTCGCTACTGGAGTGGGACGGCGCCGGTCGCAGTGTGCGGAAGAGGCTGCGGACGGTTCCGATTCGGTGCTCATGACCGCGGTGGTCCGCGTCCTCATAGATCCGCATGGACCTGCCGGTGTTGTTGACCAGGGACGAGGCCCGATCGTTCATGCCCTGTCCGAGGTTGGCAACCGCCACCCGAGTAGCGAACATGTTGCCCCCCGTCGGCTTCTCATATCCGCCCCACTCGTTCGTCGTGTAGTTGAAGTCGGGGTCGGCATACAGGCAGAAGTAGCCCTGCGGACACGCATCGGGGCCCGCGGCCTCCGCACCCTTCTTCCAGAAGAAGTCGGGCAACCTCTGCCCACCCGCAGCACTTGCGTGGCCTGCGGGTGCCAGTGCAAGCAGCACCCCGACCGCCACCACCACCCGACTCATGCGCCTCGGCACCGTGTGATCCTTCCTGCTGCCATTGAGATCCTCCTCGGTCCCAACGCGCAGGCTGAGGAACGGTCACGACGCATAGGTCAGGCCCCACCAGGCCGCCACCGGATCGCAGTCGAAGACCAACGTTTCACCTGGCGCAGCAGCAGGGTTCGGCCCAATCGCTGCGCCGCCGGATTCATGACTCAGTGTGATCACACAAGTTGCGCCAGAGCCTGGGTTTCGACAGCGGTTGTCCGGCACTTCGGGAGACACCCGCGCAGCGACGTGTTCGATGTTCACGAGAAGCGGTTCTGGCTCACTTCCCGTGGGGGGTTGACTGAGCGTGACGTCGGTGGCGTGTGGTGAGATGGCCGGACCATGTGGTCTGTCGTGAACAACTCCGATCGAGTGCGGTGGCACTACGTCCCCTTCGAGAGCGTGGGTCCGCTCCGGTTCGGCATGAGTCACGAGGAAGCCGACGCGGCGATGGAGCTGCAGGGGTTCACGGGAACCGTCTCCTCCATGCACCAGCGGCACGGCGCCCTTGTGCTCCAAGCCGTCTTTCGTGAGATGACCGCCCCGGCGTACGTAAGGGCTGTCACCGTCTACTTCAGGGAATTCGGTGGGCTGGCCTGCGTAGCCGTCGACGCACTGTGCGGTCCGTTGGTTTCGATGGACGGGATGCAGCTGGTTGGGCGGGTGCCTTCCGAGCTGGCAGACGAGTTCCACGACTATCAGGAGAGGCTCGGCATGAGCCCCGTGATCTCTGTCGAGGGTGATGCGGCATCGGACGAGCTCGGGATCATGGTGCGTGCGCAACGAGCCGGCGACATCCTCCTGTCATGACCTGTCTTCGCGCGATTCGACGGCTGGGCTTACACCGTGCATGACTGCGTCCCCAAGGACGAGTGGGCTGTCCGCTGACAGTGCCGCGCCTTCAGGCAGCGCACCGGTTTGTGTGCTAGGTCAGTGATGTCCCATACGCCCCAACTGTGCGCTTCACGAGTAGAGCAGCACGCGTTTGCGGAGGAGGGAGAAGCCGGCCCGCCCGAACATCTGGCGCTTGAGCATCTTGATCCGGTTGACGTGGCCTGCGACGACGCCGGAGCTCCAGGGGAGGGTGAGTCCTGCGATGACGGCGTCACGGTCGCGGTCGATGCCGGCGGCGAGGGTGTGCAGGCTGGGCAGGTCGTCCTGGCGGACCGCATCGAGCCATTCCGGGAGCCGTTCGCCTTGGCGCTCGGTGAGCATGACCGCGAAGGAGCGGACGTGCCGGGTCAGGGCGTCGAGTTCGGGGCAGTGGGCCAGGACGGTCTTTGGCCGGAGTGGCTCGACCTCGGACAGTGCCGTGGGCCGTCGAAGGACCGAGCCGGTGACGGTGCGCGGCGACGCCGGCTGCGCGGTCACGGGTCGCGGCGAGGTCCGCTTCTGCCGCAGATAGGCACCGACGCGCTGATAGCCGCCCTTGTAGCCGAGCGGGACGATCTCCTCCCAGAGCTTCCAGGCGTTGGTGCAGCCCTCGTTCCAGCGGTCGTCGAGGTAGGGCTTGTACTCGTCGAGCACGGAAGGCCGGTTCTGCCACTGGCCCCGGAAAAGCTCTCCCGGGTTTGCGGCGTCAGCCAGGGCCTTGACCGTGCGATAGGCCATGCCGAGCTGCCGTTGGATCGAGCGCCGGCTGTGGCCCGCGGCCAACAGCGCGTGCACCGCCGCATGTCGGGCCCGGGTGCGGTCCGCTCACCGGAAGCTTGTCGGCCAGGGCTGGTCCGCATCCTCCGGCTGGAGCACGAGGTCGGCAGTAACGTCTCTACTCGGCCCGGTAGTTGCTGTGAGTAGGCGCTGTCGGTGGCGGGTGACGGCCCGCTCGGCCGCTTCGCTGAGGTTGTGCCACAGGTGCCAGCGGTCCGCGACTTGGACGGCCCGCGGGCTCCGGCAGTGGCGCTTTCGGCGAAGAACGGTGCGCGGTCGCGACAGATGATCTCGACGCCCGGCCGTTCAGCCAGCCAGGCTGCCAAGCTCGACGCCTCCCGGTCGGGCAGCAGGTCCACCGGCCGGCGCGTCTCGGCATCAACCAGCACCGTCCCATACGCGCGGCCCTTGCGCGTCGCGTACTCGTCGACGCCCACCACCCGCGGGCTCGACGGTTACGGATCAGGGAGCTCCTCGACCATACGCAACACCGTGCGCCGGCTCACCGACACCCCGAACACCCCAGCGAGCCGGGAACCGGCTCGTCCGGCCGTCGCCGGACCGACCGAGGCGAGCACCGCCCGCAGCCGTTCGGTCCACCGACCGTGGTGCCGGGTCAATCCCGCGATCTGCTCGACGAACGTCCGCCTCCCACGCGACGGGTTGCCGCGCACGAAGCGCCGTACCCGCAAGGTCAGCCCCACTCGTCTCCCTCCGACTGGCCCGTCGACAGGAAATCGCAGGTGAGAACTGTGCACCCGGGCCGACCAGCCACCACACCCGGGGCAACTGTGTCCTGGACAGAGCCACTGGACAGTGCCAGACAACCCGAACAGCGATTTGGGACAGTTTCCTATGGGGACAGTAACTACCTTGTCGCTGCGGTTGCCCGAGTACGCCATGGCCCCATCGCGGTCGAGGCGGCGGTCCCGTAGCTGAGCCGCCGTAGTTGTTGGGCGGGGAGCCGGGTACCCGCGCAGCGGTGCGCGAGTATCCGGCTGGAGGGTCTACTCTGCGGCGGTGCGGGGGGCGGGGACGGTGCGGTCGGTCTGGAGGTCGAGGAGTTCGCGGAACAGGCCTTCGCGGTGGGCGAGTTCGTCCCAGGTGCCGGTCTGCACGATCCGGCCCTGGTCCATGACGACGACCCGGTCGGCGAGCTTGGCGTTGGCGAGGTTGTGGGTGACGAGGAGGGTGATCCGGTTGGGGGCGAAAACGCGCAGGGCGTGCAGGATCTTGTGCTCGGCGCGGGGGTCGAGGTCGGAGGTCGGTTCGTCGAGGATCAGCAGGCCGGGCCGGCGGGCGGTGCGGTAGAAGGCGCGGGCGACGGCGGCGCGCTGCCAGCCGCCGCCGGAGAGTTCGGCGCCGCCCTGCCAGCCCTGGGCGAGCAGGGTCCGCCAGCCCGAGCGCAGGCGGGTGACGACCTCGTCGAAGCCGGTCAGCGCCGCCGCGTCCTGGACCGCCCGGACGGGGTCGCCGTCGTGGCGGCCGAGGTGGATGTTCTCGTGGGCGGGCAGCGGCCAGCGGGCGAACTCCTGTGGCACGCGGGCGACTTGCCGGAACAGCCCGTCCGCGTCCAGGTCGGCGATCGGGACGCCGTCCCAGGTGATCCGCCCGCCACCGCTCTGGGGCAGGTAGAGGCCGGAGAGGAGTTTCAGCAGTGTGGACTTCCCGGAGCCGTTCTGGCCGATCAGCGCGACGACCTCGCCCTGCTGGAGCGTGAGGTCGATGCCGCGCAGCGCGGGCTCCTGCTGTTCGCCGGGGTAGGCGTAGGTGAGGGCGGTGACTTCGATCGTCTTGGGCGGGCCGGGGACGATGTCGCCGCGCGCGATGCGGTGGCCGCCGGCGGAGTCGAGGAAGGCGAAGAAGTCGTCGAGGTACAGGCCCATGCGGTAGAGGCGGGTGCCGTTGCCGACCATGCCCTGCACGCTGCTGGCCGCGGTGCGCAGCGCGAAGGTGGCGGATCCGGCGGCGGCCAGGCCGATGCGGCCGGTGGAGACCAGGAACAGGAGGGCGCCCCACATCAGGGCTGCTCCGGCGCCGGTGGCGAGGGCGGCGAGCAGCGAGACGCGGGCGGCCTCGCGGCCGGCCCGGTCGGTGACGGCGACGATCCGGGCTTCGGCCTTGCGGTACTTGGCCAGCATGAAGCCGAGGACCTGGTCGGAGCGGACCTGGTCGGCGCGCTGCTTGTCGATCAGGTGCCAGCGGTAGATCCGCAGGGCGGCGCGTTCGTCGTTGGTGGTGATGGTGGCGAGGTAGTGGATGCGGGCGGTGCGGATGGCGGCGAACCCGGCGGGGATGGAGCCGAGGAGCAGGAACGGCAGCAGCCACGGGTTCAGGGTGGTCAGGACTCCGGCGGAGGCGATCAGGGAGATGGTGGAGGCGATGACGTCCTGGGCGGAGGTCAGCAGGTCGGGGGTGGTGGCCGCGCCGCGGTCGGCGGCCTCCCAGCTCTCGTTGTAGGCGGGCTGGTCGTAGGCGGCGAGTTCGGCGGAGCACCCGGCCTCGATCAGCGCCATGTCCGCGTCGCGGTTGACCCGCGGTCCGACCCGGCCGGACAGCGTCATCACCGCGATGCCCAGGGCGGCGCGCAGCGCGGCGGAGACGGTCAGCAGGGTCAGCGACGGTGCGGCGGCCCGCAGGTGGCCGGTGACGGGGCCGGGACGCAGCAGTGCGGTGAGGGTGCCGGTGGTGGCGTAGAGGGTGAGCGCGCCGAAGACGCCGCTGGCGGCCTGGGCGAGGAGCAGCAGCAGGGTGGAGCGGCGGTCGGCGTGCCAGGCGAGGGCGAGGGAGCGGCGGATCAGCTGGGGCAGGCGGCGGAGCATGGCGCGGCCGGAGATGGACGTGCCGACGGCCGCGCGCTTGTCGCCGGGGAACTGGTAGCGCAACTCCTCGTCGTGCGAGGGCTGTTCGTCGGGGGCGTGGTCCGTTTCCGGGGCGGGGGTGTCGGTGTGGTGGGTCACGGGGCTCCCTGGTTCGGCGGCAGGTGCGGGCGGCAGGCCGGATCGCTGGACCTGCCGGGTGTGGTGAAGCGCGGTCGGCGGGTCGGCGGGTCCGCGGTGGGCGTGGCGGGGTGGCAGCCGTGCCGGTCGGCAGGCTGCTCGCAGGAGGTGGGTTCGGGTCGGGTCCCCGATCCTGGCATCGTCTCTGCGGGGTGCTCGGCGTGTCCTTGCGAGTCTCACCCGATCCGGGTAAATCCGTTTTCCTGTCGGCGAGTTGGTGGACTCCGTGCCGGGGCGCGTGCCGCTTCGGGGGCGGCGTGCCGGCCGGCGTCGGGACGCCAAGCACGCCCACGTCACCTACACCCGGACCGGATGGTCCGCCACCTGTCGCACCCGCGTGTACTCCTGACCCGAACTCGAAGACGCCCTGCACCGGGCCGGATTCGCCGTCGTCTCCTTCGCCGGGGACTTCTCCGGCGGTCCCGTCCGTCCCGAGAACCGCACGGTCGTCACCGCCGTCACCCGGAGCAGGTAACCGTGATCACTCGCCGAGACGCTGGCAGCATCACCGCCGACGCCGAACAGCTGCTCCTCACCGCGCACGGACTCACCCCCGCCGACCTGCTCGCCACCGGCACCGAGGCCCGCGTCCACGCCCTCGGCCACGACCGGGTCCTCAAGGTCTACGCCGACCCCGACCAGCGCCCCGCGCTGGAGACCATCGCCGACCTCTACCGGCGCTTCGACCGCACCACCGTCCCCTACGCCCTGCCCGAGATCCGGTCCATCGAGCAGCACGGCCCGCTGCTGGCCGTCACCGAGAGTCGCCTCCCCGGCACCCCGATGGGCGCCGCCCTCGACCTCACCGACCCCGGCGCCGAAGACACCTACCTCGCCGCGGTCCGCGACTTCACCGGCCTGCGCCTGACCAGCCCGCTCGACCGGCGCATGTTCCTCGACCCCGAACCGGCAAGCCACCCGGGCGAGGACTGGCACGACTTCCTCCTCCGCCTGCTGGAGCAGAAGCTGCCCAAGGTGCTGCCCGACCTCACCCTCGACGTCCCCTTCGTCCACGCCCTCACCCACCGGCTCACGGAGCGACTCGTCCGCCCCTGCACCGGGCCCGAAGGTGTCATCCACGGCGACCTCCACCCCGACAACATCCTCGTCGCCGACGGCAAGGTGTCCGGCGTCATCGACTTCGGCACGTTCACCCTGCTCGGTGACCCGCTCCACGACCTCGCCGGGGCCTGCGCCTACTTCCGGATGTACGACGAGGAGCGCACCGAGGTCCGCAACCGGCTGCTCGGCATTGCCGCCGCTGGCCTCCCCGCCAGCCGGCGCGAGGACCTCGCCGACTACCTGCACCTGATCGCCCTGCTCAGCTGCGACCTCTACCCCGAGCAGGACAAGCACATCCGCGAGACCGGCCACTACCAGTGGGCCGCCGACGTCCTCAACACCCCGACGGACTGGAGGAACTGATGACGGCGTTCCTGCCCGAACCCGACCCGGAGCGCGGCAACCGGCTCCCGCCCGAAGAGCTCATCGCCACCCTCCCGCAGGCGACCGCGTACACCTCCCTCCACATCACCGACGGGCAGGGGCAGCCGGTGCTGCCGAACTCCTCGGTGTACAAGCCCGGCCGGGGCCAGATCTGGCAGGTCCCCGGCGGTCAGATGGACCCCGGCGAGAGCCCGATCCAGACGGCGGTCCGTGAAACCGAACAGGAGACCGGCGAAGTCCGGCAGCGCGAGCCATTGTTCAGGTACTCAGGCTGCGTCCTCGTCGGCTTTCTTCCCGTAACGCCACGGGTCGACCGGTACGACACCGTCGGGGAGATCAGTGCCGTACAGGTCCCTGTACTTCGCCTTGGACGCCTCGCTGGCTTGCTGGCCGGGGGGCAGTCGCCGAAGGAAGGGTTCCCGGTCGGGGTCCCGGTAGGACTGGCGAGGCTCGTTCAGGACTTCGTCGTCGGGGGTCGGCTCCAGACCGGCGATCTCCTCGGCGTCATGGTTCTCGTCGTCCTGTTCCGCGAGGTGACGGGCGGCTGCGAACAGGCCCACACCAACAGTCACAGTCACGCCGAGAGCGATGTAGAGCTTCGGCTTGTGCTTCTCGCACCAGTTCTTCGTCTTCGTAGCGAAGGAGACGGGTTCGTCGTCCTCGGGCGTGGAGTCGGTCACGCGGACACATCTATCGGATCCGCATCTCATCTGTCATGCGATCGTCCGACATCACCTGATCGGGCACGGCGATGATGTCGTGCTGATCGAGGGTCTGGCGGACCTTCAGACGAGCCCTTCGCGCTCCCAGATGGCCCGCGCGGCGGCGATGCGCTCCTTCTTCCTCAGCTTCCACAGCTTCCGGGCGTCCTTCTCGCCGGGAGGCTCTTCGACCTTGTAGCAGAGGGAGCAGACATAGCCGCCGCGCGGGCCTTCGAACACCGGCGTGCCGCAGGTTGGGCAGTGCCGAGAGTGATGGACGTCCAGGCTCATGCCACCAAGTTACCGGCTGGCAATCGGGAGCAGGGGCAGGACGGGGCGACCGTCGGGGGTGGTTCCGAGGGTCGCGCCGCAGGAGTGGCAGACCATCGGCTTCCGCGAGGCGTCCATCATCGAACCGCAGCTCGGGCAGGGCATGGTGTTCTCCTTGGGGCGGGGCCGTGGTCGGCCGCTGGTGGGGTGGTGTCCCGCCCCGGCCGGGGCGGGAGTTCGGGAGCCGCTAGGCTGCGGCGTCGGCGCCGAGGTAGGGGACGCCGGCCTGCAGGAGCGGGAGCCCGTGGCCGGAGTCGCGGGCGGCGAGAGCCGAGCGGATCCGGGCGGCCTGGTGGGGTTCCAGGGCTTCGTCGAGCTGGCTGGGACGGATCCAGACGAGGCCCTTGATTTCCTCGGCGGCGGTGATGGGGATGGACATCGCTTCGGCTTCGGCCTCGCTGAGGGTTCCGCCCTCGCAGACGATGGTGATGTCTTCGGGGAGGCCGGGGTCGGCGTCGGCTTGGTCGACGGCGAGTCCCCAGGTGATCGTTCGGCGCAGGCCGGTTGCTTCCAGTAGTTCGCGGGAGACGGCGGCGCCGATGGGTTCGCCAGGGTTGGCGGCTCCGCCGGGCAGGATCGGGCGGGCCTTGTGGTCGGCCTCGATCATCAGGACCGAGCCGTTGCGAGGGTCGGTGGGGTGGGTGGTTTTCAGAGTGATCACCGTGACGCAGGCGAGCCGCCGACGCGGGTGTCCGTCGCGTTGAATGTCGCTGCGTGCCATGCGACTTGGTTCCGTTCAGTCAGAGGGCGTTAAGTCCTGTTTTTAATGGTTCGGCATCGCTCGATCGTGGGGTCGGCTGCAGTTCCGGGGCGGCTGCCGGATCGGGGGTGGTGC
>NZ_JBIAVO010000076.1:0-8704 GCF_042894345.1 Kitasatospora sp. NPDC001540 | reverse complement strand
ACCTGGACCATCACTCCCACAACCGCATAGCGCAGGAGGGCTGTCCCAACCGGGACAGCCCCCCCAGCAAGAAGATCTTCATCAGACTTCTAGAGCGCCAGCTCGAACCAGACGATCTTGCCCTTGGGGGTGCGGCGGCTGCCCCAGCGCTCGGCCAGCAGCGAGACGAGCTGCAGGCCGCGGCCGCCCTCGTCGGTCTCCTGGGCGCGGCGCTGGCGCGGCTGGGCGTAGCCGTCGTCCCAGACCTCGCAGACCATGGTCTTGTCGCGCAGCAGGCGCAGCCGGATCTCGCCGCGGCCGTGCCGCAGCGCGTTGGTGACCAGCTCGCTGACCAGCAGCTCGGAGGTGTCGACCAGTTCGTCCAGGCCGCGTTCCAGCAGCCAGCCGCAGGCGGCCTCGCGGGCCTTGGCGACCGAGGTCGGCTCGGGGGGCAGCCGCCAGTCGCCGACCGAGCCCCGGGGCAGCGCCTTGACCTTGGCCATCAGCAGGGCGATGTCGTCCTCGCCGTGGTGCGGGTTGAGTTCGTCCAGGACCTGGTCGCAGAGCTCCTCGATCCGCTCGGACCCGGCGGCCAGGGCGGCCCGGAAGGCGTCGATGCCCTCGTCGAGCTGGTGCTTGCGGGACTCCACCAGGCCGTCGGTGTAGAGGGCCAGCACGGCGCCCTCGGGCAGGTCGACGGTGACCTCCTCGAAGGGCTCGCCGCCGACGCCGAGCGGCAGGCCGGGCGGCACGGTGATGGTGCGGGCGCCCTGGCCGGGGGCGAGCAGGACGGGCGGGAGGTGCCCCGCGTTGGCGAAGGTGCAGCGCTGCTTGACCGCGTCGTACACGGCGTAGACGCAGGTGGCGAGGTAGACCTCGGCGCTGGAGCGGTCCGGGTCCTCGTCGTTGCCCAGGCCGCGGGCGATCTCGTCGAGGGCGGAGAGCACCTCTTCGGGGTCGAGGTCGAGCATGGCGAGGGTGCGCACGGCGGTGCGCAGTTGGCCCATCGCGACGGCGGCGCGCAGGCCGCGGCCCATCACGTCGCCGATCACCAGGGCGGTGCGGCTGCCGGGCAGCGGGATGACGTCGAACCAGTCGCCGCCGACCTCGGTGTTGTTGTTGCTGGGCAGGTAGCGGCGGGCGATCTCCAGGCCGGAGGCGGCCGGGTTGCCGGGGGGCAGCAGGCTGCGCTGCAGGATCAGCGCGCGCTCGTGCTCGCGGCGGTAGAGCCGGGCGTTGTCGACGCAGACGGCGGCGCGGGCGACGAGTTCCTCGGCGATCGCGACCTCGCGGGCGTCGAACGGCTCGCTGCCGATCGCCCGGGAGAGCTGGACCAGGCCGAGCACCTGGTCGCGGGCGACCAGCGGCACCACCAGGGTGGAGCGCAGCAGCGGGTCGGGCCCGGGCTGCGGGACGACGCTGCGGCCGGTGCGCAGGGCGCGGGCGTGCGGGGAGCGCGGCGGGTAGCAGAGCGTGCCGCCCGCCTCGGCGACCCGGACGCCGCCGCGCTCGCTGCCGAGCACGGACGGGGCGTTGCCGACCACGCTGGAGACGGCGACCCGGCGCAGTTCGCCGCTCTCCGGGTTGGCGCTGAGCGGGGCGGAGTCGCCGGTGAGCAGCGCGGTGTACAGGTCGACGGTGGCGACGTCGCAGAACTGCGGGACGATCACGTCGAGCAGTTCCTTGGCGGTGGTCTCCAGGTCGAGGGTGGAGCCGATGTGGGTGGAGGCCTCGTTCAGCAGGGCGAGGCTGCGGCGCACCCCGGCGGCCTCGCGTTCGGCGATGTGCCGGCTGGTGACGTCCTGGACCTGCCCGGCCACGCCGATCGGGCGGCCGCCCGCGGCGGTGAGCCGGTACAGCGAGACGGCCCAGGTGCGCTGGTCCTCGTCGCGCCCGGCGCCGGGGCGGGCGGCCCGGACCGGGCCGGACAGCCGCAGGTCGAGGACGGGCTCCTGGCCGGTGAGGACCTTGCGCAGGGCGAGCAGCAGCCGGTCCGCGTCGGAGGGGCGGAACACGTCGCCGGCGGCGAGGCCCTGCAGGGCGGCGGGGCTGCGGCCGACACCGGCCGCGAAGGCGGCGTTGACCCGCTGCAGCTTGAGGTCGGTGTCGAACAGGAAGAACCCGGTGGGGGTCTGCCCGATGACGGCCTCGGAGGCGGCCAGGTCGGTCTCGATGGCGCGCAGCCGGCCGAGGTCGACGGCCAGGCAGGTGGCGGAGCCGTCCGCGCTGGCGGGCATCGCGTAGACCTCGGCGAGGCTCTCGGCGCCGGAGAGGTCCCGGTAGGGGGCGGTGCCGACCCACTCCTCGCCGGAGAGGATGCGCTCCAGCCGGGCCCGGCCGCGCTGCCACAGCTCGCGCGGGATGAACGCGGTGATCGGGTCGGCGCCGACCGCCTCGGCGGCGGGGACGCCGAAGAACTCGGCCGCCCGGTCGCTCCACTGGGCGATCCGCCCGTCCGGGCCGATCGCGAAGGTCGCGACCCGGATGTAGTCGTAGATGGTGCCCGAGGTGCCCTGTCCCCAGCCGAGCGGCAGCGGGACGGGGGTCGTCGGGGCACCCGGCTGCTCCGGCACCGCGGCATAGCCGCCGCTGCCGTGCGTCACGTTCCGTGCCGGGAAGCTGTTCAACGGACCGACCCCTCCAACCCGCGTCCATCCGGTGTCGAGAAGACCGAGTATTCGATGTCCGAGTATTCATCATTCGGGTGCGGGCGCACACGCCCTTCAACGTCACAACATCGAATCGGGCAGTTGAACCTCCGAGTTCACGAGCTCGAACCAGACCACCTTGCCCAGCCCCTCGGCCCTGGTGCCCCAGCGCAGGGCGAGCCTGCGGACCAGTTCGAGGCCGCGCCCGCCCTCGTCGCCCGCCCCGGCGTGGCGCTCCTTGGGCGGGTCGGGCAGCGGGTCGGAGATCTCGACCAGGAGCAGGTCACCGAGGGTGAGCCGGACGCCGATCGGGGCGCTGGCGTACCGGACGGCGTTGGTGACCAGTTCGCTGACGAGCAGTTCGGCGGTGTCGGTGAGCTCCTCGACGCCCCAGTCGGCCAGCGTGCCGCGGACCAGGCGCCGGGCCCGGGAGACCGCGGTCGGTTCGGCGGGCAGCGTCCAGCCCGCGGTGGGCGACTCGGCCCGGCCGCGGCCGAGCCGGGCCAGCAGCAGGGCCACGTCGTCGGGCTCGCGGCCCTGCTCCATGGTCCCGAGGACGGCCTCGCACGCCTGCTGGATCGAGGCGTACGGCTGTTCCAGCACGCTGATCAACCTCCCCAGTCCCACGTCCAGGTCCTTGTCCCGGGACTCCACCAGCCCGTCGGTGCACAGGGCGAGCAGGCTGCCGTCCGGGATCTCCATCTCGATGGACTCGAACGGCACCCCGCCGACGCCGAGCGGCGCGCCGGAGGGCAGGTCGAGCACCTGGCCCGCGCCGCCGGGCAGCGGGCCGCCGGAGCGGGCCGGTTCGGCGTCGGCGCCGGGGACCACCAGGACCGGCGGGATGTGGCCGGCCTTGGTGACGGTCAGGCTGCGCCGGGCCGGGTCGAAGACCGCGTAGACGCAGGTGGCGAGCAGGGCCTCGTCGGGGCCCTGGGCGAGGTCGTCGGCGAGCTCGTGGACGTGCCGCAGGACGACCTCGGGGGCCAGGTCGAGGGCGGCCAGCACGCGGACGGCGGTGCGCAGCCGCCCCATCGTGGCGGCGGCCCGCAGGCCGTGGCCCATCACGTCGCCGACCACCAGGGCGGTGCGGTCGTCGGGCAGCGGGATGACGTCGAACCAGTCGCCGCCGACCTCGGTGCCGCTGGAGCCGGGCACGTACCGGTAGGCGACCTCGACGCCGGTGGGCTGCGGGACCTGCTGGGGCAGCAGGGTGCGCTGCAGGGTGAGCGCGGCGGTGCGCTCGCGGGCGTAGAGGCGGGCGTTGTCGAGGGAGCTGCCGGCCCGGTCGGCGAGTTCGACGGTGAAGGCGAGGTCGTCGCGGTCGAAGCCCTCGCGGTAGCCGGCCCGGCTGACCACCAGCAGGCCGATGACGATGCCGCGGGCCCGCAGCGGGACCACCAGCCGGGAGTGGACGCCGAGTTCGCGGGCGGCCTCGACCTTGGGGTCGCCCGGGAAGGACAGTTCCTCGGTGTCGTTGCCGCCGGAGAGCATCTCGGGGACGCCGCTGCGCAGCACCCGGCCGAAGACCGAGTCCTCGTCGAAGGTGACCCGGGCGCCGTGCCGCAGCATGGTCTCCACGGCGGGGCCCTGCTGGATCGCGGCGACGCCGAGCTGCAGCAGCGAGGTGTGCCGGTCGTGGCCGTGCCGGGGCAGGTCGTCGCCGTGCGCGACGGCCTGCAGCAGGATCACCCCGGCGTAGTCGGCGAGCCGCGGGACGACCGCGCCGGCCAGTTCCTGGGCGATCATCGACGCGTCCAGCAGGTCGCCGACCCGGGAGCCGAACTCGTTGAGCAGCGACAGCCGGCGCCGGGCGCCCTCGACCTTGGCCACCGCCCGGTAGCGCTCGGTGACGTCCATCACGGTGCCGGAGATGCCCAGGACGCGGCCGGAGCGGTCGGTCATCCGGCTGTAGGAGATCGACCGGTAGCCGGAGCGGGCGGTGGACGGGGAGGCCAGCGTGACGTCGATGACGGGCTCGCCGGTGGCCAGCACCTGGCGCTGGACGGCGGTGATCTCGTCGGCGGAGCGCTCGGGCAGCGTCTCGCCGGTGGTGCGGCCGATGTGCTCCTCGGCGGGCAGGCCGTTCATCTCGGCGAGGGTGCGGTTGACGGCGGTGTAGCGCAGGTCGGTGTCGAGGACGGCGATGCCGAGCGGGGACTGCTCGAACAGGGCGTCGCGGACCGCGAGGTCCCGTTCGACGGCGCGCAGCGCGGCGGCCTCGGTGAGCGCGACCTGCACGTACGGGGCGCCGTCGCCGTCGACCAGCAGCGACAGCCTGGCCTCCACCTCGACCGGCAGGCCGTCCCGGTCGGCGAGTTCGGTGAAGCCGTGCCAGGAGCCGCGGCGCAGCGTCTCCTGCAGGGCGGCGCGGGTGCGCTGCACCTGGTCCGGGTCGGGGATCAGCTCGTCGACGGCGCGGCCGACCAGCACCTCGCTGGGCCAGCCGAGCATCTCCTCGGCGGCGGGGCTCCACAGCACCACCCGGCCCGAGGTGTCCAGGATGACGATCGCCACCCGGACCACGTCCAGCAGGCTGCCGCCCTCGGTGCGGCGGCTCGGGTGCAGGGCGGTGGGGCCGCTGTCGGCGCGGGTGCCGGGGGGCGGCGCGGGCGTGCCGGGGAAGGCCCGGGCGGGGCGGCCGCGGGCCGGGGTCCGGCCGGGGCCGGGCGCGGTGGGCGGCTGCGGGGCCGGGCCCGCGCTGGGGGCGCTGCCGGGCAGCGCGGCGGGCCGCTCGCCGGGGCCCGGGCGGCCGCGGCGCAGCCGGGCGCGGGCCGCCGCCCGCCCGGCCGGACCCGCGGGCAGCGCGGCGCCGCCGGGGCGCCGCGCCCCGCGCGCGGGCGGACCGGACGCCTCGTGCCCTCCGCCGTCACCCGGCTTCGCCACCTACGGAGCCTCCGGCCGTCGCTGGGACGCCCCCGGTGGTCACCGGGGTGCGGGCCGCCGCCACGCCGCGCCGCCGTGGGCTCACGGATCGTGACGAATGCTGCCGAACTCTGCCATACCCAGGGAATCGCGCCGCTATCCCGGCATCCGGGTCGTCTGGCCGATTGGCGTACAGATCGGGCGTTTCGACGTGCGGGAGGGGCGCTCCGGTGCCTGGGGTGCTCCGGTGCCCGAGGTGCTCCGGTGCCTAGTGCAGGAGCCCGTCGCGGTGCAGGTCGTCGAAGAGGACCTGGTCGACCGGGGGGACGCGGTCGCGGTCGGCGTAGCCGAACCACTCGACCTCCTCGATCTCGCTGCTGGCGGTGAGGGTGCCGGTGTAGTCGGCGGTGTAGCAGGCCATCGAGACGAGGGTGCCGGGGGCCTGGGCGTGGGCCTCGGCCCGGTAGGTGCCGACGTGGGCGACGGTGTCGGGGAGGATGGTGACGGTGAGTTCCTCGGCGACCTCGCGGACCAGGGTCTGCAGGTCGGTCTCGGTGCCCTCGCGCTTGCCGCCGGGGATGTAGAACGCGTCCTTGCCGCGGGGGCGGGCGCACAGGATCCGGCCGCCCTCCAGCCGCACCCACGCCACCGTGTCGATCAGGTCTGCCATCGCCGTCCTCGTGCTCGTCGTACCGGCCCGACCCTACGGCAGGGGCGGGGCGTCGGCGGTGGCCAGCCGCTGGTTCTTGAACTCGGGGCGGTCGGTGACCTCGGGGCCGAACCAGGGGGGCGGGGTGAAGGCGGCGGCCCGCCCGGGGTCGGTGAACTCGACCTCCGCGGTGCGCAGTCCGGCCAGTCGGCCGTGGTAGGTGTCGACCACGGCCTCGTCCGGGCCGAGCGGGACGATCCGGCGGGTCTTGTCGACCCGGGCGTGCTCGGTGGCGGGCCACAGGTCGGCGAACTGGTCGGCGCTCAGCGGGGTCTCCCACTCGCCGCGGACCAGTCCGGTGCCGCGCTTGACGGTCAGCGAGCACGCCCCGTCCTGCTCGCGCACCCGCGCCTCGGCGCCCTCCGGCCCGAGCACCAGGTACCCCTGCCGGACGGCGAACTCCCGCCCGTCCGGGACGGTTTCGCCGTCCGGGACGAGGAACTTGCGCTCGATCTCGACGCCCATGCGGCCTCCTCGGCTGTCGCCCCCGGGGCGGCGTGCGCCGCTCCGCCGCCCACGCTACGCGGGCGGGGCCGGGCGGCGGGGGATCACGCGGGGTCGGCGGGGCCGGCGGGTTCCCCGGGGCCCTCCGGGGCTTCGGGTCCTTCGGGTTCTTCGGGTTCGACCCAGTACAGCTGCTTGTGGCCGCGGGCCTCGAACTCGGCCGCCAGCGCCTCGGCTTCGGCCCGGTCGAGGCCGCGGGCGAGCAGGAAGCGGTTGCCGTTGTCGTCCTGGCGCATCACCCGGTGCGGGGCGGCCGGGCGTTCCTGCCGGTGCATGCCCACACGGTAGCGGTCCGACCCGGTGGGGGGCGGGTCGGACCGCCCGTCCGGCCACCAGGCTGGACGGTGAGTGCTACCGGGCGGTACGCGGCCGGTCAACGTCTCGTTAACGCGGGGGCGTCCCAACTAGCTTACGCACACCAGCAGTTCGCCGTGCAGTACGGCGAACCAGGCATCCGGGTCGGCGCCCCAGCGGGCCCAGCCGTCGGCGATCCGCGCCAGGTCGGCGGGGGTGGCCAGGCCCTCGGCCAGGGCCGTGTCGGCCAGCTTGGTGCGCGTGGTGCGCTCGGCCCAGCTCTCCGACCACCAGGCGCGCTCCTCGTCGGTGGCGAAGGTCCAACTGCTGGACGAGGGGACGATCTCGACGCCCGGGTCGTCGGCCAGCCCGGCCGCGCGGGCCCAGGCCAGCAGGCGGCGACCGGCGTCGGGCTCGCCGCCGTTGGCCCGGGCGACCCTCCGGTACAGGCTCAACCACTCGTCCAGCTCCGGCAGTTCGGGGTACCAGGTCATCGCGGCGTAGTCCGAGTCGCGGACCGCGATCACTCCGCCGGGGGCGGTGACCCGGCGCATCTCGCGCAGCGCGGCGACCGGGTCGGGCAGGTGCTGCAGCACCTGGTGGGCGTGCACCACGTCGAACGAGCCGTCGGCGTAGGGCATCCGGTACACGTCGGCGACCTCGTACGACAGGTTCGCCAGCCCGCGGTCGGCGGCCAGGGCGGCGGCCTCGGCCAGCACCCCGGCGACCGGCTCGATGCCGACCACCCGGCCGGTGGGGCCGACCAGTCCGGCCAGGTCCGCGGTGATCGTGCCCGGCCCGCAGCCGACGTCCAGCACCCGCTGCCCGGGCCGCAGTCGGGACAGCAGGTAGGCGGCGGAGTTGGCGGCGGTGCGGCTGCGGTGCGAGCGCAGGACGGCGTTGTGGTGGCCGTGGGTGTAGGCGGGCATGGCGGGACTCCCTCTCCCTCGAAGGCGGTTCCTCGGCGGCTCCTCCAGCATAGGAAACCGTTCCACTGTTCGGACAAATATGTCTCACATCGCAAGACTGATGGGTAATCACTCGCCTTCCCGCCCCGTCCGGGAGGAGAATCCTCCGCATGGGAAAGACCTATGAGCGCATTGATGCCAAGCTGCGCGCGTTCATCGAGAAACAGCCCGTCTACTTCGTCGGCACCGCCCCGCTGGCCGCCGACGGCTTCCTCAACCTGTCGCCCAAGGGCCGGGTCGGCACCCTCGTCGTGATCGACGAACTGACCGTCGCCTACCTGGACTTCGGCGGCTCGCACGCCGAGACCATCGCCCACCTGCGGGAGAACGGGCGGATCGTGCTGATGTGGTGCGCCTTCGAGGGCCCGCCCACCGTGCTGCGGGTGCACGGGCACGGCGAGCCGGTGTTCCGCGACGACCCGCGGTTCCCCGAACTGCTCGCCCACTTCGACCCCGCCGCGGACGGCACCGCGCTGCGCGCGATCGTCCTGGTGCGGGTCGAACGGGTCAGCGACTCCTGCGGGTTCGCCGTCCCGTTCATGGACTACCGGGCCGACCGGACGCTGCTCGCCGACTACTTCGACCGCAAGGGCGAGGACCGGTTCAGCGAGTACTGCGAGGGCAAGGAGAACGTCGGCGTCAGCCCCGGTCGCCCACCTGGGCTGGGTCGCCGAGGTGGCGCGCGCCGAGGCCCTGGTGTGCGCGGCGGACGCCGGGCTGCTGCCGCCCGCCGAGTA
>NZ_JBIAVO010000075.1:0-8987 GCF_042894345.1 Kitasatospora sp. NPDC001540 | reverse complement strand
CGTCACCCGGAACCGTCTGGGCAGACTCGTCCGCCAAGGCACGCTTATCCAGCCCCGACGAGGCCTCTACCAAAAACGGACTTAACGCCCTCTCATGCGCGCCAGCAAGCCCTTCGCATCAATCATCTAGCACAGAAGTGACTTCACGGCTGCACTGCTTGGCCTTCTCCTTCAACCGCTGCTTCAACGCCTCGCGCTCAAGCCGCTCCCGCTCCCGGACCGCACGCTCCTGCTCGCGCTGCCGCTGCTGTGCCTCGCGTTCGCGCGCACTCTGGCGCTTGGCGAGGTCGGCCTCGATCCGGGCCGCCTCCTTGGCCTTTGCAGCGTCCTGTTTGGCGAGGAGCTTCTCCCCGGTCGCCGGCAGCCGGGTGTGCTCGGCCACCGGATCAGGCCGACGGGGCGTGCGCGGCCGTCTCGCCGCAGCGGGCTTCGCCGCGGCCGACTGGCCGGCCCCGGCCTGGGCGGGCTTGGCCTGCTGCTTGGCCAAGAGCGCCTCCGCGAGCAGCTCGCCACCGTCTTGCGCCGCGCCAGCGCCCTTTCCCGCCCTCGGCCGCCCCACGGCGGCACCCACCCGGCCTCCGCGAGCACTACCCAGTCGCGCCCGTACCGAGCCGGCGATACCGCACAGCCCTGGAGCAGCCCCATGCGTGGGTGGTCGGCGATGCGCCGATGTGACCTGGGTTTGGAGGAGTCGTCTTGCGGGACAGAAGACATTCCGATGAACCAGGGGCACATCAAGTCTCTATCGAATACGGGGCGGTTCACCTGACCCCGCCCCGGGCCTCCTACTTCCCCTTATGCGCGGCGACCGGGTCGCGGTGCCGGGCGTAGGAGGCCCTGGGGGTGCACTGCCGGGTGGTGGGACGGCTTCCCGCTCGGCCCGTCATCGAAGTTCAGCCATCTGACGGTCAATCAAGTCATAAGCGGAGCAACATTGTTCGTTTTCTGCCTGCCGCCCGTACGCCGCTGCCAGACTGGCCGATGCCCCGCGAGGGGTGCGAGGCGTGTCAGTCGCCGCCCCGGGTTGGGGGAGAACGGGTGCGGCGTTCCGTGCGTGTGGGAGGGGAACAGTGGCACCTCAGGAATCCTTGCTCAAGATCTACGGTGACCGGTCGTACCGGCACGTGACGATGGCCCGGCACCAAGGCACGACGATCGCGTTCGCGATGGACGCGTCCCGCCGGATCGTGTACTCGGTGCTGGACCTGGCCGGCCAGCAATCCAAGGGGGACGCGGACGCCGCGTACTGGAGCGACAACCCGGCCGAGGTCGTCTTCCCCCGGGAGATCGCCGAGGTGGGGTTCGCCGTGGTCGGGGCGACGGCGATGCCGACGGTCAAGCGGGGCGGCGCCGAGGCGGCGGTCGACGAGCGGCCGCTGGACAGCGAGATCGACCCGTACCTGTCCACGACCGCGCGGTTGACCGCGGACGCCCCGTTCCACGTGGTGTCGGACGGCACGTACGTGGTGGTGCTGCGGCAGTCGATCGGCGAGACGCACCCCGACGCGGTGTACAAGCTGACCGGCGGCGGCTGCTCCGCCGACGCCTCCCGCACCGACTACGTGCTGAGCGGCACGAAGAAGGTGCCGCTGGTCCGCGACACCCTGCTGTGCGACCGCTTCCTGCTGGTGGACGGCAAGCTCAAGCCGGTGCTGGAGGTGCGCTACAAGCGCAGCCGGCACGCCACCCGTGCCGCGTCGGCCAAGGACACCCTGGGCACCGAGGACATGGAGGGCCGGCCGTTCTACGAGCCGACCCAGGAGCTGTCGTTCGTCCGCAACCTGACCCGGGGCCGGTTCGCCGCGGTGCTGGTGCCCACCGCGGTCGGCGGTGCGCGGCGCTGGCAGCTGTTCGCCCACAACGACGCCACCGGGAGGATCGACGGCTTCAGCGTCGAGCAGGGCGTCCAGGGGCTGTTCAACACGCAGGGCACGCGGTTCTACACCAGCCCGGACCCGGCGTACCGGGACGCGGTGTTCGAGCGCAGCCCGGGCACCTGCCCGTTCACCAACCAGGCCCTGGTGCCGGTGACCAGCACCGAGGGGCACGCGGAGACCGCGCTGGGCCTCACCGGCGCCAACGACGCGCACGTCGACCTGGGCGACCCGGCGGCGCTGCGTTTCGGCGGCAAGGCGTACTCGATCGAGGCGTGGATCAAGCCCACCGCGTACGACCGCCCGGTGATCTCCCGGGGCGAGGAGTACCGGCTCGGCCTGGACGCCGGCGGGGCGCTGCGCCTCGTGCACGAGGGGGCCGCCACGACGGTCGGCTCGGTCGACGTCGTCCCCACGGACGTCTACACCCACGTCGCGGCCACCTTCGACGGGACGACCGCGAAGCTGTACGTCAACGGCAAACTGTCCGGCAGCGGGGCGCTGCCGTTCACACCGGCCACCGGCGTGAGCACCCTGATCGGCAAGCAGGTCTCCGGCACGGCCACCGGCCTCTTCGCGGGCGACGTCGACGAGGTGCGGGTGTGGAACCGGGAGCGGTCCGCCGCCGAGCTCGTGGACGACCTGAACCACCGCCTGATCGGCAACGAGCCGGGCCTGACCGCCTACTACCGGTTCGACGAGGGCTCCGGGACCACCGCCTACGACCAGAACGACCGGGCCCTGCACGGCACGCTCAGGGGCGACGCGAAGTGGACCGGCTCGGACGCCCCGGTCGGCGACCACCCCGGGGTACGCCGCGACAGCTTCGTCCTCAAGGGGCGCACGGTCGAGTCCGGCATGTCCGCCGTGATCTACCACCAGCAGGAGAACGTCCCGGCCGGCTACCGGAGCGACCCCAAGCCCGCCAAGCGGCAGGCCCGGGTGCTGCTGGCGTTCGCCGCCAAGTACGGCCAGGAGCCGGCCGTGGTGAGCCTGGACTTCGCCGTCGGCCGCGACGGGCGGCTCGCCCAGGTGCCCGACGTGCTGGACCCGGCGGTGCTCCGGCGGCCCGTGAAGGGCCAGGACTCCGAACAGGTCAGCGCCCTGCAGCAGTTGATCCGGCAGCTGGAGCCGGAGGTCGCCGCCCTGCCGACGGAGATCACCCGGCTCTCGGCCACGGCGGGCCAGGTCGGCTACTGGCAGGGCGAGCACGACCGGCTGCTGCCGGGGTTCGACAGGCTGGAGCGGCAGTACCTGGCGGAGAAGGACGTGCCGACCGCCTGGAACTACGCCCTGGAGCTGAAGACTCCGCGTGAGTCCGACGGCCAGGTGCTGCGGTACTTCAACGCCCCCATCCACACGTCGGTCACCGTCGTTCTCACCTCCTTCCGCTCGACCTGGCGGCTGGAGGCCACCGGCGAGAGCCAGAACGGCAAACCGTTCTACTGGCTGGTCGGGAACAACGTGAACAACCTCGACCTGCACGTCCGCAACAACGCGACGGCCCAGAACAGCATGCTGGACACGATCGTCCGCGAGCCGGGCAACCCCTTCGCCCAGTTCCAGCTGACCGCCGAGGGCGAATACACCCGCCTCGTCAACCGGGGCAGCAAGCTCGCGCTGGGCATGCCCGCCTCGTTTCCGGCCCCCGTCCCGGTCCAGGCGAGCGAGTGCCTCACCGGCGACTCGGGCCTGATCAAGATGGTGCAGGTCTCGCTGCGCTCGGGCGTGGACACGGCGTACGCGCAGGCCAAGAACGAGATGAACACCGTGCGTGAGCGCCTCCAGGAGGCGAAGACGGCCGCGCAGCGCGTCGGCGAGCTCCAGCTCGTCCTGACCGGCAAGCAGGCGCAGTTGAAGGACGCCCAGGAGAAGCTGGCCCGCCTGTCGACCGCCCTGCAGGGCGACGACGACCTGACCGTGGCGATGCCGCTGATCTCGGTGGACACCACCGGGCTGAGCCTCTCCGGCGGCCTGCTGGAATTCGCCCGCGGCACCGACCGGCCTGCGCTGCTCGACAGCGGCACCGGCAGCGTCGTGCTGTACTTCCGCGGTGCCAACGAGCAGTTCTTCGCCGTCTACTACGACACCGCCGTCACCCGCGGCACCCAGCGGCTGACCGGCAACGGCGGCACGCTCGGCTTCCTCGCCCGCGACCCGGGCGTCCTGCTGGAGGGCGCCGTCATCAAGGTCTCCGACGGCGACGCCCCCGGCCGCTGCGACCTGACGATCACCGTCGGGGGCGACACCGAGACCTGGCGCTCGCTGCCGCGCAAGGCCGAGCAGCTGGCCGCCGCCCTGGCCGGGCAGGCCGGCCAGACGGTCACGGTCGGCACCGTCGCCCAGGTGACCGGCAGCACCGTGGAGTTCACCGCGGCCACCACCGTCGCGGTCGCGGCCAGGGCCCACCTGCAGATCGGTGCCAACGGGTACGCCGCGTCCGCC
The DNA here is from genome assembly GCF_042894345.1 of Kitasatospora sp. NPDC001540. Classification (NCBI taxonomy): domain Bacteria; kingdom Bacillati; phylum Actinomycetota; class Actinomycetes; order Kitasatosporales; family Streptomycetaceae; genus Kitasatospora; species Kitasatospora sp. NPDC001540. Next base: position 4,668 of record NZ_JBIAVO010000075.1, on the reverse strand, counting down.
GACGTCCCGGTCGGTGCCAAGACGCTGACCCTCACCGGGTCGGGCACGGCGGTCAAGCCGGGCGACACGGTCACCGTGGTCGGCTACGACTGGGCCCGCGCCGAGTCCACCCGGGTGGGGGTCCTGCTCTCCGCCGGTTCCCGGCTGATCACCGTGAGCACCGGCGGCGCCACCTCGGTGCCCAACGGCACGGCCGTCCCGGTGACCGGTGGCCGCGGCTGCCGCTGGCGGGCCGAGATGCCCGGCCGCGCCTTCCTGTTCGACGGCAAGGACCAGTACCTGACGCTGCCCGCCGCCCTGCAGAAGAACGCTGTCCCCGCCGGCGACCTGACCCTGGAGGCCTGGGTCAACCCCGAGGCCGGGCAGGGCCGGATCGTGCACGGCCGGACGGACGCCTCGGGGTACTCGCTGGGGATCGCCGAAGTCGGTCTGCCGGTGCGGCAGTTCGTCGGCCAGAGCAAGGAGGTGCTGACCAACTCGCTCGACCTGTCCAACCGCGACTTCACCATCGAACTGTGGGCCAAGCGCAACCAGGCCCGCGGCCGCGTCGAGCCGCTGCTGTTCCACGGCGCGCCGGAGGGCCGGGTCGACCAGACCCTGCACCTGTGGTTCCACCCCGACGAGACCTTCTACTTCTCGCTGTACGGCGACGACCTGAAGACCACCCAGACCTACCCGGACCTGGAGTGGCACCACTGGGCCGCGGTGTACAAGAGCGCCACCCGTGAGCAGATCCTCTACCGGGACGGCGTCGAGGTCGCCCGCCGGACCTCCACCGGCACCTACACGGGCAACGGCCCACTGGTGCTGGGGCAGTTCCCCTTCTCAGGCGACTACCTCGACGGCCAGATCGACGAGGTCCGCGTCTTCGGCCGCGCCCGCACCCCGCAGGAGATCTCGGCTCAGCGCCACCAGCGGATCTCCGACCGGGAGCCCGGCCTGCTGGGCCACTGGACCTTCGAGGGATCGGGCAGCCCGGCCTCGCCGATCAAGGGCTATCAGGTGGTCGCCCGGGTCGGCGACCGGGTGCTGCGCTCGGCCGGCCGCTTCCCGTGCAACGAGTGGGCGCACCTCGCCGCGACGTTCACCCAGGCCTGGGCGCTGCGCCTGGACGGCGGCGAGGGCCTGTCGGTGGCCTCGCAGGACTCGCTGAACCTCCTGGAGGACCTCACCGTCGAGGCGTTCGTCCAGGTCGACAAGGTGGGTGCGCCGATGGCCCTGGTCACCAAGGGCACGGCCGTCAACGGCGGCCGGGAAGGCGTCCCGTACCAGCTGGGCATCCTGGCCGACGGCCGGGTGGAGTTCGCCTTCGCCGAGGCCGACGGCAACCCCGTCCGGTACGTCTCCGACCGGGCCGTCAAGCCCGGGGCCTTCCAGCGGATCGCCGTGGTGCGCCAGCGCCGCAAGGCCGAGGTGTCCGCCGCCACCGGCACCCAGGCGGCCGGCGCCGGCCAGCCCGAGCAGGACATCCGCTTCCACCTCGACGGCGCCCTGGCCGGCACCTACGTCTACGGCGGTCCGGGCGCGCAGTCCAACAGCAGCGACCTGGAGATCGGCCGGGGCCTGAACGGCGTCCTGTGCGAGGTGCGGCTGTGGAGCTCCGCACGGACGCCCAACCAGCTCGGCCAGCCGGTCGCCGTGCGCGAGAAGGGGCTGCTGGCGCGCTGGCCCTTCAACGAGAACGCCGGCAACACCACCCTGGACGTCTCCGGCTCCTTCCCCGCCAAGCTGCGCGGCGCCCGCTGGACCCGCGACGTCGACCCCGCCGCCAGCCCGCTGCGGCTGTACCGCAACGGCGAGCCGCTGCTCGCCACCACCGCGCCGCTCCCGGCGGACCTGCTCCCCTACGGCGACCCGCAACTCACCCTCGGCGCGCGACTGGAGGGGGGCAAGCCCACCGACCTGCTGACCGGCACCCTGGAGGAGGTGCGGATCTGGCGCACCGTGCGCACCCGGGAGCAGATCCTGGACAACCTGTTCACCCGCCTGCGCGGCGACAAGCAGGACCTGCTCGGCTACTGGACGTTCGACCGTGACTCCACCGCCGCCGCCACCACCTCGGTGCGCGACGAGGGCCTGCGCGGCAACAACCTGGCGTTCTCCACGAAGCGGCCGCGGATCCTGCTCTCCACCGCGCCGGTGTCCACCGACACCGCCCAGGTGCGCTCGGCGCTCGCCGACGTCCGCACCCCCTTCCACGACACCGTCTCCGGCGCCCCCGCCGCCTCCGAGTACGCCGACCTCCAGTTCGACGCCAAGGGCGAGACGCTGGGCGTGCTCAAGCGCTGCTACGGCTTCGTCCGCGACGGCCGCTGGCACCTGGTCACCGGCTACAAGGTGGGCGACCTGACCACCGAGTGGGTCGGCCAGGCCCAGTTCGACCCGCAGCTGATGGGCTACATCGAGGGCGCCCCGCCGGTGCCCTCGGAGAACCTCACCGGCAAGCCCGACGGCTTCCCCGCCGCCTCCTCGGTGGAGTTCACCGAGGCCGACCAGGTGGTGCACAGCCTCTCGGCCAGCAGGACCCGCAGCACCAACACCGCCTTCAACGTCTCCTTCGGCCTGGAGACCGTCGCCGACGTCATGACGGTCGCCGCGCCCCTCGGCTTCGGCACCGCCAGCCCGCTGGCCGAGGGCCAACTGAAGATGGCCGCGACGGCCGGCCTGGAGTTCTCCAACAGCTGGAGCGAGGACACCACCGTCAGCCAGGGCAAGAACACCGCCCGCAGGACCAGGCTGGCGCTGACCGGGTACACCGAGGACCCCTCCAACGTCCTGAACCCCGACCTCGGCCCCCGGTACGTTCCCGCCAACACCGGCATGGCGCTGGTGCAGTCGCAGACCGCCGACGTCTTCGCGCTGCGCCTGGCGCACACCGGCGCCCTGGTCGCCTACCGGATGCTGCCCAACCCGGACATCCCGCTGGACTGGAACATCGTCCACTTCCCGATCAACCCCCGCTACACCAAGCAGGGCACCCTGGACGGCGCGGTCGGCTTCGACGCCTTCGGCAAGGTCACCGACCCCGACTACCCCACCGCCACCGGCTACGGCGAGTACAGCTACTTCAAGCCGCGCGACGCCTACGCGCTCAAGCGCCGCATCACCCGCGACCAGCAGCGGCTGCAGGCCTTCTACCAGTCGATCTCGACCGACGTCGGCCACAACTCGGGCATCGAGCCGGCCGAGACCCAGGCCAAGGCGGTGCTGCGCTCGATGGGCATGTCCGCCGAGCAGCAGGACAGCGCCCGCTCCACCGCCGGCAGCGCCGCCGCCACCGGCTTCGCGCACCGGGACCTGGTCAACACCTACGTCTGGACCGCCCAGGGCGGCTTCTTCGCCGAGACCACCGAGGCCACCGACGCCGTCAGCGAGACCACCTCCGGCTCGTACAGCTTCACCTACTCCTACGGCGGCAACCTCGACCTGAGCTTCGGCGCCCTCGGCCTCGGCTGGGCCTTCCACCTCGACGCCTCCCGCGGCGGCGGCTTCAGCACCACCCGGGCCAAGAGCAAGGAGGCGTCCCGCAGCTTCGGCCTCGACGTCCAGTGCACGCCCTCCAACGACCTGCAACGCCGGGACGCCAACGGCAAGCCGAAGTACGACGCCGCGGGCAAGCCCGTCCTGGTGCCGGGCAAGGTCGACGCCTACCGCTTCCTCACCTTCTACCTCGGCGAGAGCAGCGCCAACTTCGACGACTTCTACCACAAGGTCGTCGACCCGACCTGGCTGCAGGGCAGCAACGCCCCCGACGCGGCCGCGCTGCGCCAGACCCGCCAGAGCTCCACCAAGCCCCCGTGCTGGCGCGTCCTGCACCGGGTCACCTACGTCAGCCGGGTCCTCGCCCCCGTCCCGCCGCCCGGAGCGCCGCCGCTGGAGCGGGCCATGCGCACCGAGAACATCGCCAGCAACTACGAGCTGATCAAGCGCCTCGAACCGTACGTCCGGCCCGCCGCCACCAGCTCAGCCGCCCTCGCCGCCGCCACCCGAGACGCCCTCGCGGCCCAGCTGCCCGAACTCCTGCCCCACGCGGCCGAGATCACCGAGTACCTCGGCCACTACTTCGGAATGGAGAACTGAGCCCCGGCCCGGCTCCCCGCCCCCTCGGGGGGTCGGGCCCCACCGCCGGTTCACGACCCGGGGCGTGAACCATGAGCTCCTTCACCCGCCGGAACGCGTCGGCGGGGCCGAGGACCCCGGGTCCGACAGCGTCGCCCACGACCACCCGGGGCGGCGCGTGGTGCTGCAGTGCAAGCGGTACGCGAACGCGGTGGGGTCGGAAGCCGTGCAGAAGTCCAACGGCACTGCCAGCCCGTGCGCGGCGCAGCCGTCCCGGTCGTCGTCGCCCTCAACGGTTTCACCGAGCCCGCGGCCGTCTTCGCCAACCAGCAGCGCCTCCACCTCGTCGACCGTGAGCGCCTCGCGCGCTGGGGCGCCGGGCCGGACCTCTACGACGTCCTGGAGATCGACCGCAGCCCGGCGTGAGCCCAGAGCACGCTCCGCCCGCTTCGAAGAGTTCCTCAAGAAGATGAAGCGGGCGATGAGTTCGCCGTGGGGGGGGGGGGGGGGGGGGGGGGGGCGGCGCCGCGGGGGGCGGGGGGGGGGGGGGGGGGGGGGCCCCCCCGCCCCCCCCCCCCCCCAGAGGGGGGACAGAACACAGCGAAGGAG
>NZ_JBIAVO010000074.1:0-9780 GCF_042894345.1 Kitasatospora sp. NPDC001540 | reverse complement strand
GGGGGCCAAGACCTCCGCCCCCCCCCGCACCCCCCCCAGGCCCGCCCGCCCCACCCCCCCCCCCCCGTGTCGTTCCGGGGGGGCCCCCCGGTTAACCCCCCCCCCCCCCCCCGCCGCGTTCCCGGGAGGGCCTAGGCTCGGGGCCATGTCCGAGCAACTCCCCGCCGCCGCCGCGCGGCTGACCGCCGCCGTCGACCGGCTCGCCGACCGCTTCCGGGCGATGCCGCAGAGCCGCCTGCTGGGCGCCGTCCCCGGGCACCCGTCGCGGGCCGCCGCGGTGCTGGCGCTGGCCCGGCGGCTGGCGGACGCCGGGCGGGCCCTGGAGGGGCTGCCCGCGCTGGAGGTGCCGGACTGCGGGGCCTTCGCGGTGGGCGACCAACTCGCCGTCACCGGGCACGACCTGGCGCTCGCCGCGGGCGACGGGCACCCGGACGTGCTGGCCGCCGCGCTCGCCGACGTCGAGGCCACCGACCGGGCCACCGCCTGACGGGGCGTCAACCGGCCGGACGGGAACGGGGCGCCGAGCCGGCCCGGGCAACCCCTTGCCGGGCGGTCGGCGCCCCGTCGGTGCGGGCGCGGGCGGGCGGCCGTCAGATCGAGGCGACCACCCGGTCGGCGAGCACGTAGACGGTCTCGTCGTCGGTGGAGAAGGTCAGCGAGTACGAGCCGGAGAACCGGGACCCGCCGAGCAGCCGGACGTCCTCACCGGCCCGGACGGCGTCGATCAGCCGGTACGCGGCCTCCCGGTCGCCGGGCGCGACGCACAGCGTGGTGCCGTCGGCGAAGGCGTACACGTCCAGGGTGCCGAGCGGGCCGGGGCGGACGTCGGTCAGCGCGATCCGCTCCTCGGCGAGCGCGGCCAGCCGGTCGTCGGTCCACTCGCGGGACGGGGTCGGGCTGGGCACGAAGTCGGGGTGCGAGGGGTGGCGGCGCGGGTCGGGCGCGGCCGCGGGCTCGGTCTCGGCGTCCAGCAGTCCGGCCTCCAGGCCGGTGGCCAGCAGGTCGGCCTCCCGGCGGGCCTTCACGTCGCCGTTGTCGCCGGGGACGGGCAGGCCGCCGCCCTGCGCGGGGTGCCCCTGCGCGGGGTGCCCGGCCCGGGCGCCGCCGGTCGGGGTGCCGTCCGCCGGGTCGTCCTTGATCAGGTCCTCCAGCGCGTGGCGCAGTGCCTCGCCGAACTCCGGGTCCATCACGCCGTTGTTGTCGGCGGCGTCCTGCGGGCCGGTCGGGCGCGGGAAGAAGATCGGCCAGTCCTCGCCGATGGTGGTGAAGGGGGTGTCGAACAGCGGGGAGTCCTCGGCGGCGCGCGCCTCCTGCTCGGCCCAGAACGCCCGGGCCTCGGTGATCTCCCGCTCGCGGTCGGCGGCCAGCGCCTCCGCGACGGCGCGGCGTATCAGTGCCTCGTCCAGCTGCGGGGCGGGCTGCCGCTCGCCCAACTTCCGTGCCAGCGCGCGGAGGTGGAGCAGGACGGCGGTGGTCAGGGCGATCAGTACCAGCAGCAGGGGGAGGTAGACGGCGCTCACGGAACGTACTCCCAACGAGGAGCGGAACGGGGTTACGCCTCCACACTGCCGTATCGGCGGCCGTTACTGCAGTGGCTGATGTCGGATTTGTCTGTGACTTTCCTACTTGTCCTCAAATTGTTAGGTAATACCTTTCTACGCTGCGGAGTTGATCCAATCCAGTGCGTCGATCATTCGGTCCCGGAAGGACGAAAAACGGGCCGGATCACACCCTCGGTGTGATCCGGCCCTCAATCACGCAGCGTCACTCCGAATGGATGAGACGCACGCCACATCGGCCCGTCCGGGTCAGCTCAGGCGCTCGATCACCATCGCCATGCCCTGCCCGCCGCCCACGCACATGGTCTCCAGGCCGAACTGCTTGTCGTGCCACTGGAGGGAGTTGATCAGCGTGGTGGTGATCCGGGCGCCGGTCATGCCGAACGGGTGCCCGACCGCGATCGCGCCGCCGTTCACGTTCAGCCGGTCCAGGTCCACGCCGAGGTCCCGGTAGGACGGGATGACCTGGGCCGCGAACGCCTCGTTGATCTCCACCAGGTCGATGTCGCCGATCGACAGACCGGCCCGCCGCAGCGCCTGCTTCGAGGCCTCCACCGGGCCGTAGCCCATGATCTCCGGGGAGAGCGCGGAGACGCCGGTGGACACCACCCGGGCCAGCGGCGTGATGCCCAGCTCGCGCGCCTTGGTGTCCGACATGACCACCAGCGCGGCCGCGCCGTCGTTCAGCGGGCAGCAGTTACCAGCCGTAACGGTGCCGTCGGGGCGGAACACCGGCTTCAGTCCGGAGACCCCCTCCACCGTCACGCCCGCGCGCGGGCCGTCGTCCGCGCTCACCACCGTGCCGTCCGGCAGCGTCACCGGGGTGATCTCGCGCTGCCAGAAACCGGCCGCGATCGCCGCCTCCGCCAGGTTCTGCGAGCGCACGCCGAACTCGTCCTGCTCGGCCCGGGTGATCCCCTTCAGCGCCGCCAGGTTCTCCGCGGTCTGCCCCATCGCGATGTACGCGTCCGGCAGCAGGCCGTCCTCGCGCGGGTCGTGCCACTCGCCGCCACCGGTCTCGGCGCGGTGCTTGGTGCGCGCCTGCGCCTCGTCGAACAGCGGGTTCGTGGTGCCCGGCATGCCGTCCGAGGTGCCGTTGACCGAGCGGGAGACGGTCTCGACGCCCGCCGAGACGAAGACGTCGCCCTCGCCCGCCTTGATCGCGTGCAGCGCCATCCGGGTCGTCTGCAGGGAGGAGGAGCAGTAGCGGGTGATCGTCGCGCCCGGCAGGTAGTCCATGCCCATCTGGACGGCCACGATCCGGGCCAGGTTGTGGCCCTGCTCGCCGCCCGGCAGGCCGCAGCCCAGCATCAGGTCGTCGATCTGCCGCGGGTCCAGCTGCGGGACCTTCGCCAGCGCGGCGCCGATGACCTGCGCGGTCAGGTCGTCCGGGCGGAGGTCCTTCAGCGAACCCTTGAACGCCCGGCCGATCGGCGAACGGGCGGCGCTGACGATGACGGCTTCGGGCATGGCGGGCTCCTCGCTGAGTGACCTCGGGGTGCGATCCGGTGGATCTCCGGGGAAAGTTACCGCTTGGTAGCTCCGGCGTCATCCGCCTCCGGATGTGAGTTCGCCGACGTGATCGCCCGCAGGCCGCCGCCCGCCAGCTCCGCCGTGCCCGCCCCGGTCGGCGCCGCGCCCGGCGCCCCGGCCGGCGCGGCGCCCGGCTCCGCGTCCGCGCCGTGCGGGAGGGCCAGGCGGAAGCGCTGCTTCAGCGTCGCCCAGCGCCAGGTGCCGTTCGCCGGGCCCGCCGCCGTCACCTCCGTGCCCGAACGGCCCGCCGCGGCGGCGGCCGCCACCGCCACCGGCAGCACCGCCTGCGGCTCCACCGCGCCACCCGCCTCCGGCGACTCCTGCGGCCACAGCCCCAGCGCCGCGCACAACGAGGGCAGCAACGCCATCGACGCCGTCGCGTACCCCTGCGCCGACGGGTGGTAGCGGTCCGCGGCGAACAGCTCCGGGCGCGTCGCGAACTCCGGGCCCAGCAGCGAACCCAACGAGACCGTCCGCCCGCCCGCCTCCACCACCGCGATCGTCTGCGCCGCCGCGAGCTGCCGGCTCAACCGCCGCGCCACCCACCGCAGCGGCGGCCGCACCGGCTTGATCGTCCCCAGGTCGGGACACGTGCCCACCACCACGTGGCACCCCGTCGAGACCAGCGCGCCCACCGCCTCGCCCAGCTCCCGCACGCTGCGGGCCGCCGGGGCGTGCCGGGTCACGTCGTTCGCGCCGATCATCACCACCGCGACGTCGGGGCGGTGCGGCAGCGCCGACACCAGCGCCAGCTGCCGGGCCAGGTCCGAGGAGCGGGCCCCCGACTTCGCCACGTTCACCAACCGGACCCGGCGCTCCGCGACCGAGGCCAGCCCCGAGGCCAGCAGCGCGCCCGGCGTCTCCTGCGCCCGCTGCACCCCCAGGCCCGCCGCCGTCGAGTCGCCCAGGAACGCCAGCACCAGCGGCCGCCGCCGGTCCGCCGGATCGGTGAACCCCTCGCCGTACACGCCGTCCGCCCGCGGCGGATCGCCCTCCAGCACCCCGATCGCCCGGATCGCCATCCGGCTCTCCGTCAGCAGCACCCCCGCCAGCCCCACCCCCAGCAGCCCCAGTCCACCACCCCCGTACGCCGCCGCCGTGGCGATCCGCCGCGCCACCCGGGCCCTCGACGCCTGCGAGCCGGCCATCGGCCCCCCTCTCCACTCCGCACACCGGTACTCCCACTCGTACCCCCCGCGCACCCCGCCGTACCGGCTCGCCCGCCCAGAACCACCCACCCGCCGGACCCGGGGGGCGGGGGCGCCGCGTGCGGTGCTCCGCGGGCGGGAGGGCGGGGGGTTCCCGGCTCCGCCGTGGGGGTGTCGTGCCGGGTGGGGCCTAGGGTGGGGGTTTCGGGTAAATCAGTGATGCCACGGACCGGGAGGACCCCCGTGCGGTACCACAATTCGATCATCGAGCTGGTCGGCGACACCCCGTTGGTGAAGCTCAACAAGGTCGCCGAGGGAATCAGCGCCACCGTGCTGGCCAAGGTCGAGTACTTCAATCCGGGCGGTTCGGTGAAGGACCGGATCGCGATGCGGATGATCGAGGCGGCGGAGGCTTCCGGCGCGCTCAAGCCCGGTGGGACGATCGTCGAGCCCACCAGCGGCAACACCGGGGTGGGGCTGGCGATCGTGGCCCAGCAGAAGGGCTACAAGTGCATCTTCGTCTGCCCGGACAAGGTGTCGACGGACAAGATCAACACGTTGCGGGCGTACGGGGCCGAGGTGGTGGTCTGTCCGACCGCGGTCGCGCCCGAGCACCCGGACTCGTACTACAACGTCTCGGACCGGCTGGTCCGGGAGACCCCGAACGCGTGGAAGCCGGACCAGTACTCCAACCCGGAGAACCCGGCCTCGCACTACCACTCGACCGGCCCGGAGCTGTGGGCGCAGACCGAGGGGCGGATCACCCACTTCGTGGCGGGCGTCGGCACCGGCGGGACGATCTCCGGGACGGGCAACTACCTGAAGGAGGTCTCCGGCGGGAAGGTGCAGGTGATCGGGGCGGACCCGGAGGGGTCGGTGTACTCGGGCGGGACCGGGCGGCCGTACCTGGTGGAGGGCGTCGGCGAGGACTTCTGGCCGACCGCGTACGACCGGCAGGTCGCGGACCGGATCGTGGCGGTCTCGGACAAGGACTCGTTCCAGATGACCCGGCGGCTGGCCAAGGAGGAGGGCCTGCTGGTCGGCGGCTCCTGCGGGATGGCCGTGGTGGCGGCGCTGGAGGTGGCGCGCGAGCTGGGGCCGGACGACGTGGTGGTGGTGCTGCTGCCGGACGGCGGCCGCGGCTACCTGTCGAAGATCTTCAACGACGACTGGATGGCGGACTACGGCTTCCTGCCCGCCGCCACCGACGAGGCGCACATCGGCGAGGTGCTGGCCCGCAAGGACGCGATCGAGCACGAGGGCATCCCGCAGTTCGTGCACATGCACCCCAACGAGACGGTCGCCGAGGCGATCCGGGTGCTGCGGGACTTCGGGGTCTCGCAGATGCCGGTGGTCTCCCAGGGCGCCGGGCACCCGGACATCATGGCCGGCGAGGTGGTCGGCTCGGTGGTGGAGCGCGAGCTGCTGGAGGGCCTGTTCAACGGGCGGATCCAGCTGACCGACACCCTGGACAAGGTGATGTCGAAGCCGCTGCCGGTGGTGGGTTCGGGCGAGTCGGTGACCAACCTGATGGCGGTGCTGGAGAAGGCCGACGCGGTGGTGGTGCTGGTCGAGGGCAAGCCGCAGGGCATCGTGACCAGGCAGGACCTGCTGGCGTTCCTGACCGCCCGGGCCGGTCACTGACGGCTCCTCAGCGGCCCTTCCGCGCCGGGGGCGTGCGCCGTCCGGGTGAAAGGCGGCGGCCGGGACAGTTGGTACTCGGACGTCACAACTGCGCATCACCCGGTTAACACGGGCAGGGCATCTTTGAAGCACGGCAAGAAGCCGAGAGCGGTGACAACGGAGGAAGGGAGCGGCTCCCCAGCCTCCGGGGTCACCAAGGACACGACCGGTCGGCCCTGACCCGGCCCACCGTGTCCGGTCCGTGGGAGGCGCCGTCGTCCCGCCCCTGTTCATCAGGGTGCGGCGGTTCCCACGGCAGATATCGCGCCGCGAGGCGCGGCTCCGCGAGCTCCCGGGTGGGGGAGTCCGAGCGGAGGAGGCAGGGCCGGTCCGGGTTCGCCCGGGCCGGCCCTCCCTCGTGTCCGGACCCGGGGACCCGGCTCCGGGAGCGGCCGCTTTCCCGGAAGGGTGTGCGAGGGCCTAGGCTCGCTGTCATGACCAGCACCGACCTGCCCGAGCAGGACGCACCGCGCTACGTTCGCCTCACCATCGAGCTGATCGCCGAGATCACCGACGAGGGGGCCCTGAAGGCCGCCGCGCTCACCCAGGTCGCCGCGGACGAGTACCTGGAGGACGACGAGCGGACCCAGGCCGTCGAGGCGATCGAGGTGGACCCGACCGGTTCGCTCGCCCACTTCGTCGACCCGGTCTCGCTGCTCGGCGACATCCCCGGGGTGGAGCTCGCCTCCGCGACCTGGGAGTCCGCCGGCACCGAGTACGACCCCGACGACGAGAGCTGGGACGAGTACGAGGTGCAGTGACGCCCCCTCCCGCCCCCCGCGAGCCCGGTCCGGTACCCCCGGACCGGGCTTTTGTCCGTTCTGCGGGTCACTTGGGTACTCTCGTACGATCTGCACATAAATGAGTGATCTTGGGACGAGGAGCGTGGACGTGACCGCAGCGGAGAAGCAGGACCGGCCGCGCGGCGGCGACTGGAGCCGGCGCGGCGTGCTCTCCGGGCTGCTGGGCGCTCCCGTGCTGCTGCTCGCGGCCTGCTCGGGCGACGGCGGCGGGAAGCCCGCCGCCACGGGCGGCTCCGGCTCGGCCCCGGCCGGGGGCGAGGCCTCCGCCAGCCCGTCCACCAGCCCCAAGGCCTCGGTCGCGCAGATCACCGTCACGCCCGCCGACGGCACCACCGCCGCGCCGTTCACCCAGCCGGTCACCGTCACCGTGCAGGACGGCACCCTGGTCTCGGTGACCGTCACCGACGGCACCGGGAAGGCGATAGCCGGACAGCTCTCCGCCGACAAGGCCAGCTGGACCTCCACCGCCAAGCTCTCCAGCGGCACCCAGTACACCGTCGCCGCCTCCGCCGTGGACGGCGACCAGCGGCCGGCCGACGCCAACGCGAGCTTCTCCACCGCCTCCCCGGCCAACACCTTCGTCGGCTACTTCACCCCCGAGGACGGCACCACCGTCGGCGTCGGCATGCCGGTGTCGATCAACTTCAACAAGGCGATCACCGACCGCAAGGCCGTCCAGCAGGCGATCACCGTGGTCGCCGACCCGCCGGTGGAGGTCGTCGGCCACTGGTTCGACTCCACCCGGCTCGACTTCCGCCCGCGGGAGTACTGGGCGAAGGGCACCAAGGTCACCCTCAAGCTGCGGCTCAAGGACGTGGCCGGGGCCAAGGGCGTGTACGGGACGCAGTCCAAGGACGTCACCTTCACCGTCGGCCGCAGCCAGGTCTCCACCGCCGACCTGACCGCCGACACCCTGACGGTCCGCACCGACGGCGAGGTCACCGCGACCTACCCGGTGATCGGCGGCGCGCCCGACCACCGCACCTGGGGCGGCAAGCTGGTGATCTCGGAGAAGTACCAGCAGACCCGGATGAACTCCAGCACGGTCGGCCTGGGCAGCGAGTACGACATCCCGGACGTGCCGCACGCCCAGCGGCTGACCACCTCGGGCACCTTCATCCACGGCAACTACTGGTCGCCCGCCTCGCAGTTCGGCAACGACAACACCAGCCACGGCTGCATCGCGCTGCAGGACGTGCAGGGCGGCAACGACCCGAGCACCGACGCGGCGAAGTTCTACGCGAGCTCGATGATCGGCGACGTGGTCGAGGTGATCAACTCCGGCGACCGGACGGTCAGTCCGGCCAACGGCCTGAACGGCTGGAACATGAGCTGGTCGGACTGGGTCGCCGGGAGCGCCGTCTGACGCGCCCTCAGGCGCCGGGCCGCGCGGCGGACACGCGCCGGATACGGTTCGGGCACGGAGGTGGGGGGCTTCCTGGGAGTGTCCTCAACGGATGGTAAAAATATTTGCGTGCGGGGGGACGCGTCGTTGTGCTGAGCTTGCCTCCGCGGCAGGGCCGACCGGGCCCGAACCGTCTCCAGTAGCAGGAGCCAAGCCATCAACACCGTCATCCGTCGCTCCGTCCGCGCAGGGATAGCCGTCGCCGCCGGGGCGGCCCTCCTCGGCGGCGGTCTCGTCGCCTGCAGCACCGTCAAGCAGCTCGACGCCGGCGAGAAGCTCAGCGGCGCGTTCGACAAGCTCGGTGACTCCCGGACGATCCGGGTCGACCTCTCGCTCGACGCCAGCTCCGCCGACCTGGTCGCCTTCGGCGAGGCGGTCGACTCGCCGATCGAGAAGAAGGAGGCCGACCTCCTCTCCGACCTGTCGATCTCCGTCGCGGTCAGCTACGACAAGCCGCTCAAGGACCTCAAGGGCTTCAACTCCGGCTGCAGCGCCGCGGGCGAGGCCGGAGGCGGCACCGAGGGCGCCGCGGTCGGCTACGCGCTGAACAGCAAGAAGAACGGCAAGAACTACGCCGACGTCCGCATCGTCGGCGACAAGGCGTACGTCAAGGCCGACGTCCGCGGCATCGCCGAACTGGCCGGCGAGGACCCGGGCGAGATCGACCGGAACCTGGAGGACCTCCCGGCCGAGGCCGCCCCGCTCAAGGACCTGGTCAACGGCAAGTGGGTCTCGGTCGGCCTGGACGACTTCAAGGAGCTGTCCGGGCAGATGTCGGGCGCCGGACCCGGCGCGGGGGCCAACGCGGGCGCGCCCGGGCTCGACCCGTCCGTGCTGCAGCACTTCTGCGACTCGGTGAAGGGCGCGCTCTCCGACAACGTCACGCTGAAGGACCTCGGCAAGACCGGCGACACCGACGTGATCCGGGTGTCCGCGCCCGCCCGTCCGCTGGTCAAGAGCCTGTACAAGTCGTTCACCAAGGTCGCCGAGGACCTCCCCGGCTACTCGGAGCGGAACTTCCCCGGCGACCGGGCGCTCGACGGCGTGCCGAACCGGAACTTCCACGCCGACGTGCAGCTCAAGGACGGCCGGGCCCAGGCGATCACCTTCGACCTGGCCCAGTTCGCGGACCAGGACGACTGGGCCACCCACCTCCCGCTGCGGATCGGCATCTCCGGCGGGGGCGAGGCCGTCACCGCCCCGACCGGCGCCGTCGACCTCGGCCTGGACAAGCTCCAGGACATGCTGGCCGCGATGGACGGGGGCAGCGGCTTCGAGGACGACACCGACTTCTCCACCGACGGCTTCGGCACCTACCCCTCCGCCCCGGCGCTGCCGCTGACCGAGTCCGAGTACACCCAGCTGGCAGCCCTCGGCATCGACCGGAAGACCGCCCAGGAGCTCAACCGGGAGGGCCTGGGCTTCGCCCAGATCAAGGCCCTGGGCCCCGAGCCCACCTGACCCGGCACCACCGCGGGAACGCGGGGGGGGGGGGGGGGGGGGGGGGGGGGGGGCGGGGGCCGCCGCGGGGGGGGGGGGGGGGGGGGGGGGGGGGGGGGGGCGGGGCGCGGCGGAGCAGGCCGCGCAGGCGGACCACGACCTCCTCCAGGCTGAACGGCTTGGTGACGTAGTCGTCGCCGCCCGCGCTG
>NZ_JBIAVO010000073.1:0-10787 GCF_042894345.1 Kitasatospora sp. NPDC001540 | reverse complement strand
CCCCCCCCCGCCACCCACCCCCCCCCCCCCCCCCCCCCCCCCCCCCGCCGCCGGGGGGGGGCCCCCCGCGCCCCCCGCCCCCCCCCCCCCCCCCCCCCCCCCCCCCCCCGGGGCGGGTCAGTGGCGGGCGTCCGCGAGTTCGGGCGCCCGGACGGGGGCCGGGTCGGGCTCGCCCTCGACGGAGACGTGCGGGAGCAGGCGGTCGAGCCAGCCGGGCAGCCACCAGTTGGCGGCGCCGAAGCGGTGCATCAGCGCGGGGACGAGGACCATCCGCAGCACCAGCACGTCGAGCAGGACGGCCAGGGCCAGGCCGAGGCCGAACTCGGCGATCATGCGCTGGCCGCCGAACAGGAAGGCGGCGAACACGCAGGCCATGATGACGGCGGCGGCGGTGATGACCTGGCCGGTCTCGCCGTGGCCGACCCGGACGGCGCGGTGGTTGTCGCGGGTGTGGGTCCACTCCTCGTGCATCCGGCTGATCAGGAAGACCTGGTAGTCCATCGAGAGGCCGAACAGGATCGCGATGATCATGACGGGGGCGAAGGCCTCGACCGGCCCGGCCGCGCCCGCGCCGAGCGCCTCGGAGCCCCAGCCCCACTGGAACACCGCGACGATCGCACCGAACGCCACGCCCATGGTCAGCAGGTTCATCGCGACGCCGATCAGCGGCACCAGCAGGCTGCGGAAGGCCACCATCATCAGCAGGCAGCCCAGGCCGACGACGATCCCGATGAACAGCGGCAGCTTGGAGATCAGCACGTCGGCGAAGTCCGCGGCGGTGGCGGTGGCGCCGCCGACGTGCACCCGCAGGCCGGTCCCGGCCTCGGCGGCGGGGACGGTGTGCTCGCGCAGTTCGGTGATCAGCCCGGAGGTCCGCGCGGACTGCGGGGAGGTGGTCGGCACGACCTTGACGATGCCGACCCGCTGCCCGTCCTGCATCGGCGCGGCCGTGACCTGCGCGACGCCGTCCAGGCCCTTCAGCTCGGCGACCAGCCCGTCCAGCGCGGCCCGGTCGGCGGGCGCGGGCGCCTCGGCGACCAGCAGCAGCGGCCCGTTGGAGCCGGGGCCGAAGCCCTCGGCCATCAGGTCGTACGCCTGCCGGGTGGTGGTCGACTTCGAATTGTTGCCCGCGTCCGAGCTGCCCAGGCGCAGCGACAGCACCGGCAGCGACACGGCGAGCATCAGCACCAGCGCGACCAGCGCCTTGCCGGTCGGCCGGGCCTGCACCTTCGCGGCCCAGCGCGGCCAGAACCCGGTGGTGTGCTCCTCGCCGGGGCCGTGCCCGGCCAGTCGGCGGCGCTGGGCGCGGCTGAGCACCCGCAGCTTCAGCAGGCCGAGCAGGGCGGGCAGCAGGGTGATCGCGGCCAGCACGGTCAGGGCGACGGTGAGCGCGGCGGAGACCGCCATGCCGTTGAGGAAGCCCATGCCGAGGATCAGCATGCCGAGCAGGGCGATCACCACGGTCAGGCCCGCGAACAGCACGGCCCGGCCGGAGGTGTTCAGCGCCTTCGCGGCGGCCTCCTCGACGCCCAGGCCCGCCATCAGGCCCTTGCGGTGCCGGTTGACGATGAACAGCGCGTAGTCGATGCCGACGCCGAGGCCGACCAGCACGCCCAGGGTGGGCGCGACCGAGGCGATGCTCATGCCGTGGCTGAGCAGCCCGGTGCCGATCACGCCGGTGCCGACGCCCGCGACCGCGGTGAGGACCGGCAGCGCGGCCGCCCAGGCCGAGCGGAACACCAGGGTCATCACGACCAGCGCGGCGACGATCCCGATGACCTCGCTGAGGCCGCCCATCTCGGTCTCGGTGTTCTGCACCGCCTGCCCGCCCAGCTGGACGTCCAGCCCGTCGGTGCGGGCCTGCTGCGCGAGGTCGACCACGTGCCGGACGTCGGCCTTGGGGACGCTGCGCGCGTCCCCGGTGAAGACCACCTGCGCGTACGCGGTGGTGCCGTCGGCGCTGACCTGCTGGGCGCCGCGCTCGCCGTACGGGCCGGAGACCGAGGCGACGGACGGGCTGTGCGCGACGGCGTCCAGCACCGCGGTCATCCGGTCCTTGACGGCGGGGTCGTGCACGGTGCCGGTCGCGGTGTGCCAGACCACGGTGTCGGTGTCCCCGGCCGCGGCGGGCATCTGCTCCTTCAGCAGGTCCATCGCCCGGCTGGACTCGGTGGCGGGCATCGCCATGCTGTCGCTGTACTTCGTGCCGACCGCGCCCGAGACCGTCCCGAGGCCGACCAGCAGGCCCAGCCACAGCAGGACGGTGACGAGCCGGTGCCGGTGGCACCAGCGTGCGAGGACGGACATGCGCGACTCCCGTTTTCGGCCTTCTCCCGGTCTCCCCCACCCTCGCCGCCGCCCCCGCCCGCTGTCGTCCCCCGTCCGCGTACACCTGCCGTACCGCGTCCGCGGTACCCGGCCGCGGCCCGCTACCGCGTCCGTGGACGTCCGGAGCTGATCCTCCGTCAGAAGTACCCGCACGAACGGGCCTCCGCCCGCGGGGGGAGGGGCGATGCTCCAGGAGGCCGATGCCACCGCCCGCGCGGGCCGGGAGGCTGGACGCACCGAGCCGACCCGCACCGCACCGACCCGGAGGTCACGGTGGCCACCCGCGCCCGCACCCCGCACCGCCCGCCCCGGCCGCGCCGCCGGCCCGCCCGGGCCCCCGCGGCCGCCGCCCTGTGGGCCGGAGGGTACGCCGCGCTCCAGCTCGGCTGGGCCGCGACCCGCACCACCGTCCCGTGGAAGGCCCACTCCGCCTACCCGCCCGTGGCGCTCCTCCTGCTCGCCGCCCTCGCCCTCGCGGCCGGTGCGGCCGCGCTGACCACCGCCCGCCCGGACGGACGGGACAGCAGGGCCGACCGAACCGACCCGGGTGGCCGGAACGGCCCGAACGGGCCGGTCGGCCGTGACGGCCAGGCCGGCCGGACGGGCCGGGAAGGTCGGAACCACCAGGACGGAACGGCCCGAACGGGACGCCGGCCCCACCGGGACGGCGGGGACGACCCGTCCCGCCGAACCGGTCGGGGCGGCCCGACCGCGCTCGGCGACCGGGTCGGCCGGGGCGCGGCGACCGCCGTGCTGGCGGTGGCGGTGGCCGTGTTCGCGGTGGGGGCGAGCGGGCTGCCGGTGCACTTCGTGAGCCTGGTGGCCCTCTCCGGGCTGGAGAGCGCCACCGGGCTGGCCCAGGTGCTGCTGGACGCCGTCGGGGCCGCGCTGCTGCTGCTCGTCCTGCTGGCCCACCGGCGGCGGGTGCGCGGCCGCTGCCCGCGCTGCGGGCTGGCGCACGGCGGCGCGGTCGACGGCCCGCTGGTGCACCCCCGCGCGTCCCGGGCCCCGCGCCGGACCAGGATCGCGGCGTACCTGCTGGTGTGCGGGCTGCTGCCGTGGGCCGGGGTGAAGACGGTGTGGACGCTGGGCGGCAGCGCGCTCGGCGTCACCGCCGAGGCCTGGGAGCGGGCGGTGGCCCCGGACGAGTCGGGGGCGGCGGCGGCCACCGCGGCGGCCGGGGTGGACGTCACCGTGCTGGCCGCCCTGCTCGCGCTCCTCCTGCTGCTGGGGCTGCTGCACCCGTGGGGGCAGGTCTTCCCGCACTGGACGCTCCCGCTGGCCGGGCGGCGGGTGCCGCGGCTGCTCCCGCTCGTCCCGGCCTGGCTGACCGGCGTCCCGTTGGCGGTCTACGGGGTGGTGCTGAACGCGGTCGCCGCGCTGACCGCCGTCGGCGTGCTGCACCCGGTCGAGCCGCTGCCCCCGTTCACCGCCTCCTGGCAGCTGACCTGGATGGTCGAGTTCGGCGGCCTGGCCTTCACCGGCCTGGGCACCGCCCTGGTCCTGGCCGCCCGCTCCTACGGCGCCCGCACCCACCCGTCCTGCGCCACCGCCCCCACCCCCGCCCGGTAGGCCGCACCCGCACCGCACCCGCCCCGCACCCGGGCGCACACGGTCCTCACCCGCCGTTCCGTGAACGTTCAGGAACCGGCTCCTGACCGCACGTCATCAAGTCCCTAGGGTCTCCTTCGGCTACGGAGGAAGGGACTTCATGGACGCACTCCTCGCGGTCCGGGCCCGCGGCATCAGCAAGCGGTTCGGCGAGGTCGTCGCGCTCGACGGCGTCGACCTGGAGGTGGCCCCGGGCCGGATCCACGGCCTGGTGGGGCCGAACGGGGCGGGCAAGACCACCCTGCTCGGCCTGCTGCTGGGCCTGGCCGCCGCCGACCGGGGTGTCCTGGAGGTCTTGGGCGCGCCGGTCGGCCGGGCGCTGGCCGCCCCCGAGGGCGTCGCCGGGTTCGTGGACGGCCCGGGCCTCTACCCCTCGCTCACCGCCCGGCAGAACCTCGCCGCGCTGGCCGCCCTGCGCGGCGGCGCCCGCACCGCGGCGCCCGCCGAGGTGCTCGACCGGGTCGGGCTGCGCGACGTCGCCGACGACCGGGTGGGCGGCTTCTCGCTCGGCATGCGCCAACGCCTGGGCCTGGCCGCCGCGTTGCTCGTCCGGCCGCGGCTGCTGGTGCTGGACGAGCCCGCCAACGGGCTGGACCCGGCGGCCAAGCGGCACGTCCACGGCGTCCTGCGCGCGCTCGCGGCGGACGGCACCGCCGTCGTCCTCTCCAGCCACCGGATGGACGACCTGGAGGCGCTCTGCTCCGAGGTGACCGTCCTCGCCACCGGACGGGTCGCCTTCTCCGGCCCGCTGCGCGAACTCGCCGCCGGGGACCGCGAACTGGACTACCGGCTGCTCACCTCCGACCCGGCCGCGGCCCGCCGGACGGCCGCCGACACCCGCGGCGTCCGGCTGCTCGACCCCGACCCCGCCGGAGCGCGTCCGGACACCGAGCGGCTGGTGCTGCGCGCCCGGGTGCCCGCGTTGGACGCCCTGGTGTCCCGGCTGGTCGAGGGCGGCGTCGCGGTGCGCGAACTGGCGCCCGTGGTCTCGCCGTTGGAGGCCGCCTTCCTCGCACTCACCGACCAGCGACAGGAGGCGGGCCGATGACCGCGACGACTCCCCCGGCCGCCGGAGCCGCGACGTCCGCCGCACCCGCACCCGCACCCGCACCCGCGACGCCCGCCGCACCCGCACCCGCACCCGCACCGCCCGCCGTCCGCCCGGTGCCGGTCGCCCGGGTCTACCGCTTCGAACTGGTCAAGCTGTTCGCGCAGTGGCGGATCCGCCTGCTGCTGCCCGCCTGCTGGCTGGCGCCCGGCCTGTTCGTCGCCGCGGTGGCGCAGCAGGGGACGCTGCCCACCGACACCCTGTTCGGCCGCTGGATGCACGCCACGGGGTGGGCTGGGCCGCTGGTGGTGCTGGGGTTCGCGGGCAGTTGGGCGCTGCCGCTGCTGACCTCGGTGGTCGCCGGTGACGTGTTCGCCGCGGAGGACCGGCTCGGCACCTGGCGGCACCTGCTGGTGGCGGTCCGCTCGCCGCGCCGGATCTTCGCCGCGAAGGCGCTGGCCGCGCTGAGCGTGCTGGTGCTGCTGGTGGCGGGGTTGGCGGTGTCGGGTGCGGTCGGCGGGCTGCTGGCGGTGGGCCACCACCCGCTGGTGGGCCTGGACGGGCACCTGCTGTCGCCGGGGGACGCCGCCTCGCGCGTCCTGCTGGCCTGGCTGTGCGCGCTGGCGCCGACGCTGGCGCTGGCCGGGATCGGCCTGCTGGGGTCGGTCGCGCTGGGGCGTTCCCCGATGGGGCTGCTGCTGCCCGCGGTGGTGGCGCTGGCGGTGCAGCTGGCGCAGTTGCTGCCGCTGCCGGTGGGGGTGCGGCTGGCGCTGCCCGGTTACGCGTTCGTCTCCTGGAACGGCCTGTTCACCGCCCCGGCCCAGCCCGGTCCGCTGCTGGTCGGGGTCGCGGTGAGCCTGGCGTGGGCGGTGGCGGCGACCGTCGCGGCCCGACTGCTGTTCCTGCGGCGGGACTTCACCAACCCGGCGCAGGACGGCGCGGGTCGGCGGGCGGCGGTGCTGGGGGCGCTGCCGCTGGCGGGGCTGCTGGTGCTGGGCGTCGGGGTGCTGACCCCGCTGACCGGGGGCGCCGGTTCCGGGATCACCCGGCCGAAGGTGCAGCGTTCGGTGGCGACCGCCTTCGCCCACCTGTACCGGTTGCAGACCGCCGAGTTGAACCGTCCGGACGTCACCGAGGCGCAGTTGGCGGTGGCCGTGGCCTGCGACAAGGGCAGCACCCTGGTCGAGCCGGAGGGCCCGGGCAACGACTGGCGCTGCACGGTCTCCTGGCACCTGCCGGGCACCGAGGCCACCGGGACGGCGGTCTACCAGCTCGACGTCGCCCCCGACGGGCGCTACGTCGCCGACGGCGACGGGCCCAAGGACGTCAACGGCTACTTCCTGGTGCGCACCGCCACCGGGGACGCACCCAACCCGCTCTGGCAGTTCGACGGCAACGTCGAGCTGCTGCCGGCTCCTTCGAAGGGACAGCACCATGCAGGTCACCCGTCGCCGAGTCAGTGACGACGCGCCCGGGGGCAACCGGCCGCGCACCCGCCGCCGGACGCTGTTCACGGCCGCCGCCACCGCGGTGGTCCTGGCGGCGAGCGCGGGCGTGGGCTTCGCGCACACCGACGCCTTCGGCGAGAACCAGGTCGGCCAGGTCTACGAACAGGGCCGACTGGTCTCCGACAACCAGTACGTGGACCCGTACGGCGAGCGGCTGGTCATCCCCAACGGGAAGATCACGTCCTCGACGGTGAGCCCGGACGGCACCCACCTGGCGGCCGCGGTCACCGACGGCGGCTCGGCGCTGGCGATCGTGGACGTGCGGAACTGGAAGGTGCAGCAGCTGGTCGGCAGCGGCGCCGCCTCCGTCCCGCGGATCAGCAGCAACAGCGTCGGCCAGGAGGGCCCGGCGTACTCGCCGGACGGGAAGCAGCTGTGGCTGGCCCAGCCCGACGGCTACACCCGCTTCGACGTCGACCCGGACGGCAGCGTCACCAGGCCGGTGTACGTGAAGATCGCCAAGAGCGGTGCGCAGCAGGCCCTGGTGGCCGGGCTGGTCTTCTCCGCCGACGGCCGCACCGCGTACGCGGCGGTCAACGGCCAGAACCGGGTGGTCGCGATCGACACCGCCGCGGGCACCGTCACCCGGAGCTGGCCGGTCGGCAACGCGCCGCGCGGCCTGGCCCTGGCGGGCGGCAAGCTGTACGTCGGCAACGAGGGCGGACGGCCCGCGCGGCCCGGCGAGAGCACCATCAACTCGTACGGCACCCAGGTCCCGGCCGACCCGGACACCGGCGCCACCACCACCGGCACGGTCAGCGTGATCGACCCGGCGGACGCCTCCGCCGCGCCGCGCAGCATCGACGTGGGCCTGCACCCGACCGCCGTGTACGCCAAGGACGGGGCGGTGTTCGTCACCAACACCGCGAGCAACAGCGTCTCGGTGATCGACACCCGCAGCGAGCAGGTCGTCCAGACGATCGCCACCCGGCCGTGGTCCGAGGCCTCGATCGGCTACGAGCCGAACGCGGTCGCCCTCACCGACGACGGCCACCTGCTGGTCACCCTCGGCCGGGCCAACGCGATAGCCGTCTACCGGTACGCGGGCCCGCAGGAACCGGCGGGCTACGTCGGCCTGCTGCCCACCGACTACTTCCCCGCGGAGGTCACCGCCTCGGGCAACGACGTCCTGGTCGCCAACGCGCGCGGCGTCGACGCCCGCCGCCCCACCACCGCGGCCGGGCACGCCACCCACGACACCACCTCCAGCGTGGTGCGCTTCGCGCTGCCCAACGACAAGGAGATCCGCAAGCAGACCGCCAAGGTCTTCGCGCAGAACAACTGGACGAACAACGCGGCCAAGCTCGCCACCGGCAACAAGGCCAAGGCCGTGCCCGTCCCGGACCGGATCGGCGACCCGTCGACGATCGAGCACGTCTTCCTGATCGTCAAGGAGAACCGCACCTACGACCAGGTCTACGGCGACCTGCCGCAGGGCAACGGCGACGCGTCGCTGGCCCAGTTCGGCGAGAACGTGACGCCCAACCAGCACGCGCTGGCCAACCGGTTCGGGCTGTACGACAACACGTACGACATCGGCACCAACTCCGCCGAGGGCCACAACTGGCTGATGCAGGCCGACAACCCGGAGTACACCGAGTCCTCGGCGGGCGAGTACCTGCGCAGCTACGACACCGAGGACGACGCGCTCGGCCACCAGGCCAGCGGGACGCTGTGGAGCGGCGCCCGGGCCGCGGGCCGGTCGGTGCGGGACTTCGGCGAGTTCCACCAGTTCCTCACCAAGCCGTCCGGCGCGACCTGGCAGAACCTGTACTGCGACAGCAGGAACATGGCCGCCACCGGCGCCGGCTCGGCCTACCAGCTGGTCTCCTCCTCGCCGATCCCCTCGCTCAACGCGGTGTCGGTGCCCGCCTTCCCGAAGTTCGACACCAGCGTCCCGGACGTCTACCGCGCCGAGATCTGGAAGCAGGACTTCGAGCGCAACGGCCCGGCGAACCTCAACATGCTCTGGCTCTCCAGCGACCACACCGGCGGCCCCGCCAACGCGGCCGCCCAGGTCGCCGACAACGACCTCGCGGTCGGCCGGATCGTCGACGAGATCAGCCACAGCCCGTACTGGAAGAGCTCGGCGATCTTCGTGGTCGAGGACGACTCGCAGGCGGGCCTGGACCACGTCGACGGGCACCGGGCGCCGATCCAGGTCATCAGCCCCTACGCGCAGCACGGCGCCGTCGACAGCACCTACTACTCGCAGATCAACCTGATCCGCACCGTCGAGCAGATCCTCGGCATCGAGCCGATGAACCAGAAGGACACCGCGGCCACCCCGATGACCGGCGCCTTCACCCGCACCCCCGACCTCACCCCGTTCACCGCCCTGCCCAACCGCACCTCGCTCACCAACGGCCTGGCCACCGCCCCCTCCTGCGGCCTCGACGTCCCCGCCCCGCAGAACCCGGCGGCCGCCGCCGCCCCGGCCGGGACCGTCCCGGCCGCCGAGGCGGAGACCGTGCGGAAGTGGTCGGACTGGAAGCAGCAGCAGCACCTGACCGGGCCCGACGCCGTCGCGGACCGCGCCAACCCGGCCCAGCTGAACCACCTCACCTGGTACGAGGCCCACGACTGGGGCACCCCCTACCCCGGCGAGCAGCGCGTCCTCGCCCCGGCCGACGTCCCCGGCGCCTTCCTGCCCGCCGCGGAGAGCGACGGCTGACACCGCTCCGACCGGAGGCCCGCGCCCCTGCCCGCCGCACCGCACCGGTGCGGCGGGCAGGTCCGTTTCGGCGGGCCCCGCCGAGCAGGAGGGTAGGCGGAGAGCGGTCGGCCCGTCAATGAAAACTTCCGATCGCGCGCCTGAAAGTTTTGCTCGCGACCCGCCGGGTCGATTGTCGGTGTTCACCTGGCCTGACCGGCCGTTGGCCCGGAGGGTTCGCGAGGAAAGAGGCAACTCCTGATGCGTGCAGCGTTATTGACTGGGGCCGATTTTCGGCACTAGCTTCTTGGAAGTTCGATCGTTGTATCGAAAGTTTCGAAATTCCTTCCCCGACCACCCTCAGGTGCCAAGGAGTTCGTTGTGAAGCCACGCCGCCAGCTCGCGGCCGCGGTCGCCACCGCCGCCGTCCTCGCGCTCGCCCCCTCCGCGATCGCGTCCGCCGCCCCCGACCAGGGCGGCACCAAGAAGCCCTCGGTCCCCGCCGACTCGCTGCGCGCCCTCGGCGACCGCCAGAAGCTGGGCATCGGCACCGCCGTCGACGACGCCCACCTGGGCAGCGACAAGCCGTACACCGCCATCGTCGCGGACCAGTTCTCCGTCGTGACGCCGGAGAACGCCATGAAGTGGGAGTCCGTCGAGCCCACCCGCGGCACCTACGACTGGGCCGCCGCCGACCGGCTGGTCGCCTTCGCCGGGGAGCACGGCCAGCAGGTCCGCGGCCACACCCTGCTGTGGCACAACCAGCTGCCCTCCTGGCTCACCACCGGCGTCGACAACGGCACCATCACCAAGGA
Source organism: Kitasatospora sp. NPDC001540 (assembly GCF_042894345.1). NCBI lineage: Bacteria > Bacillati > Actinomycetota > Actinomycetes > Kitasatosporales > Streptomycetaceae > Kitasatospora > Kitasatospora sp. NPDC001540. The sequence goes on along the minus strand of NZ_JBIAVO010000073.1, from coordinate 824 downwards.
CCAGCTGCGCGAGATCCTGCACCGGCACGTCACCGACGAGGTCACCCACTTCCGCGGCAAGATCTGGCAGTGGGACGTCGCCAACGAGGTGTTCGCCAACTCCTGGGACCCGAACCCGCTGCCCAACGGCCTGAACGGCGACGACTTCTGGATCAAGAACCTCGGCGAGGGCGTCCTCGCCGACGTCTTCCGCTGGGCCCACCAGGCCGACCCGAAGGCCCTGCTCTTCTACAACGACTACAACATCGCCGGCCAGGACGGCAGCAACGCCAAGTTCCAGGCCGTGCACGACTTCTTCGCGAAGCTCGTCGCCCAGGGCGTCCCGGTCAACGGCATCGGCGAGCAGGGCCACCTGGACACCCAGTACGGCTTCGACGGCAAGCGCTTCCAGGCCGACCTGCAGTCCTACGGCGACCTCGGCCTGAAGGTGGCCGTCACCGAGGCCGACGTCCGGACCTTCGTCAACAACGCCACCGAGCAGGTCCCGACCAGCCAGCTGGCCGCCTTCGCCCAGCCGTACGAGTTCTCCCAGATGCTGACGGCCTGCCAGCTGGTCGACCAGTGCATCTCGTTCACCGCCTGGGGCGTCTACGACGGCGACTCCTGGATCCCCGGCACCTTCGCCGGCACCGGCTACGGCCTGCTCTACGACGTCAACATGGCCCCCAAGCCCGCCTACTACACCCTCCAGCAGGACCTCGCCCTCGCCGCCCGCCCGGGCGGCAAGAAGTAAGAGGGCGTTAAGTCCTGTTTTTAATGGTTCGGCATCGCTCGATCGTGGGGTCGGCTGCAGTTCCGGGGCGGCTGCCGGATCGGGGGTGGTG
>NZ_JBIAVO010000072.1:0-11338 GCF_042894345.1 Kitasatospora sp. NPDC001540 | reverse complement strand
GCCCCCCCCCCCCCCCCCGCCGCCGCCCCCCCCACCCTCACCCCCCCCCCCCCCCCCCCCCCCCCCCGCGGCCCCCCCCCCCCCCCCCCCCCCCCCCCCCCCCCCCCCGGCCCGGAGGACTCACCAGGCGTAGTGCTCCGGCGCGGTCCGGTAGCCGGGGAAGATCTCGTCCAGCCGCTCCAGCGTCTTGGCGTCCAGCTCGACGTCCAACGAGCGCACCGCCGCAGCGAGTTGCTCCTCGGTGCGGGGGCCGATGATCGGGGCGGTGACGGCCGGACGGGTGCGCAGCCAAGCGAGCGCGACGTCGCCGGGCTCGTGGCCGAGCTCCTCGCACAGGTCCTCGTACGCCTGGATCTGCTCGCGGCGCTCGTTCAGGGTCTCCAGCGCGCGGCCGGACGCGCGGCGGACGCCCTCGCGCTCCTTGCGCAGGACGCCGCCGAGCAGGCCGCCGTGCAGCGGCGACCACGGGATCAGGCCGAGGCCGTAGTGCTGGGCGGCGGGCGCCACCTCCAGTTCGACGCTGCGCTCGATCAGGTTGTACAGCGACTGCTCGCTGGTCAGGCCGAGGAAGTTGCGGGCCCGGGCGGTCTCCTGGGCCTGGGCGAGGTGCCATCCGGCGAAGTTGGAGGAGCCCACGTAGAGGATCTTGCCCTGGAGGGTGAGCACCTCCATGGCCTGCCAGATCTCGTCCCAGGGGGTGTCCCGGTCGACGTGGTGCATCTGGTAGAGGTCGATGTGGTCGGTCTGCAGGCGGCGCAGGCTGGCGTCCACCGCGCGGCGGATGTTGAGCGCGGAGAGCTTGCCCTCGTTGGGCCACTCGCCCATGTCGCCGTACAGCTTGGTGGCGATCACGGTCTTCTCGCGCCGCCCGCCGCCCTTGGCGAACCAGTTGCCGATGATGGTCTCGGTGAGGCCCTTGTTCTCGCCCCAGCCGTAGACGTTGGCCGTGTCGAAGAAGTTGATGCCGTGCCCGTGCGCGGCGTCCATGATCCGGTGCGCGTCGGTCTCCACGGTGTGCGGGCCGAAGTTCATGGTGCCCAAGCAGAGCCGGGAGACGGACAGGCCGGTGCGGCCGAGGTGGGTGTACTCCATGTTCCCACCCTCTGCCGCTCCGGCCCGCTTGTCCAGTACCACCTGCGCCACCGGTCCGCCCGGCGGCCGCCACCACCCAACAGCCCTACCACCCAACAGCCGTCACCGCCCAACAGCCGTCACCGCCCGACAACCGTCACCACCCGGTAACCGTCACCCCCGGAGCGTCTCACCACCCGGAGCGTCTCACCGCCCGGAGCGGGCGAAGCTGCGGACGGCGAGCGGCACGGCCAGCCCGAGCAGCAGGACGCACCAGCCGAGCGCGGCGGCCACCGGGTGCTGCGCGGGCCAGGCGCCGCCGGGCGCGGACGGGTTGCCGAAGAGCTGCCGTCCGGCCTCCGCGACGGCGCTGACCGGGTTCCACTCGGCGACCGCGGCCAGCCAGCCGGGCATCCCGCCGGTGGGCACGAAGGCGCTGGTGAGCATGCCGAACGGGATGACCAGGGCGCCGAGTTGGCCGGCCGTCTCCTCCTTGCCGACGACCAGGCCGAGCGCGGTGCCGACCCAGCCGCAGGCGAACCGGAACAGCAGCAGCAGGCCGAACGCGCCGAGCGCGGGGCCCAGTCCGTGCCGGATCCGCCAGCCCGCCGCCAGGCCGACCAGCGCGGTGGGGACCAGGACGGCGGCGGCGACCAGCAGGTCGGCCAGTGCCTGACCGGTGAGCAGGCCCAGCCGGGACACCGACATCGACCGCAGCCGGTCGGTGACGCCCCGTCCGGCGTCCCGGGCGCCGCCGACCATCGCGGGCATCACCGCGTTCAGCGCGACCAGCGCGAACAGTCCGGGCATCAGGAACTCCCGGTAGCCCCCGCCGCCCGGCACGCTCATCGCGCTGCCGAACACGTACCCGAACACGCCGACCATCGCGACCGGCACCAGCAGCGAGGCCAGCGGCAGTCCGGGCGAGTGCCGGTACACCAGCAGGATCCGCCGGGCCGAGGCGGCGGCGTCCACGGGCATCGTCGTCACGCTCATGCGACCCTCCCCAGGTCCTCGACCGCACCCGCCCGGCCGCGCTCCGCGCCGGTCAGCGCCAGGAAGACGTCGTCCAGCGACGGGGTGCGCAGCGCGACGTCCGAGGCGGTGACGCCCGCCGCGTCCAACTCCCGCACCAGGCGCGGCAGGGCGAGCGGCCGGGCCGGGTCGGAGAGGGCGCCGATCCGGTGCTGCTCGGGGTCGACGGCGGGGTGGCCGCCGGTGAGCGCGGCGAGCACGGCCCGGGCCCGTTCGAGGTCGGCGTCCTCGGGGAGGGTGACTTCGACCAGGGTGCCGATCGCGGCCTTCAGCCGGGCGGGGGTGTCGTCGGCGACGGTCCGGCCCCGGTCCAGCAGGACGATCCGGTCGGCCAGCCGGTCGGCCTCGTCGAGGTACTGGGTGGTGAGCAGCACGGTGCTGCCCTGCTGCGCCAACTCCCGCACGGCGGACCAGATCTCGCGTCGGCTGCGGGGGTCGAGCCCGGTGGTCGGTTCGTCCAGGAACAGCGCCCGGGGGCGGGCGATCAGGCTGGCCACCAGGTCGAGCCGGCGGCGCATGCCGCCGGAGTAGCCGCGCACCGGCCGGTCGGCGGCCTCGGTGAGCCGGTACCGCTCCAGCAGCTCGGCGGCCCGCGCCCGGGCCCCGGCCGCGCCCAAGTGGTGCAGCCTGCCGAGCAGTTCGAGGTTCTCCCGTCCGGTGATGCCCTCCTCCACGGCGGCGTACTGCCCGGCCAGCCCGATCCGCCGCCGCACCGCGGCGGCGTCCTTCACCACGTCGTGCCCGCAGACCCTCGCCGTCCCCCGGTCCGGGCGCACCAGCGTCGAGAGGATCCGCACCAGGGTGCTCTTCCCCGCCCCGTTGGGGCCGAGCAGTCCGCACACCGCCCCTTCGGGAACGTCGAGTTCGAGTCCGTCGAGTGCCGCGGTGGCACCGAAGCGCTTGGACAGGCCGCGGACGGCAATGACCGGGTCGCTCATGGCAGGCCCTCTCTGAGTACAGCGTACGTAGTAGTGCCACTCTACTAGGTACGCCGTACGTAGAGAAGACCCGACCGTCAGACGCCCCCTCCCTCACCCCCGCCGTAGTAGCCCCAGCCCGCCCGGGTCCGCATCGGGCCGGTGCCGCACGCCTCGATGTGCGCGAGCAGGATCGAGCGCAGCGGCTCGGGCAGCCCCATGCCCTGCGAGTCGACCCACCGCGCGGCGCAGAACAGCTGGGCGGCGCCGTCCAGGTGGGCGGGCTCCGGCGGGCGGACGGTGAGCGCGGCGAGCACCGACTCCGGCTCCTCCGCCAGGAGTTGCTCCCGCAGGGCGATGTCGTACCACTTCGACCCGCCGCTCTCCTCGCGCGCGGCGAGCGCGAGCCAGGCCAGCAGGGCCCGGATCCGCTCGTCACGGTCGGGCCAGTGCCGCCGGACCAGCCCGGCGAAGCCGGCCCGGGCGTGCCGCTGCTGCTCCGACCACGCCACGAGGTCGTCCGAATCCCGGGCCACCTCGGCCGCCGCCGCGGCCAGCTCCGGCGGGGCCGCCGCCAGCCAGCGCTGCCTGCGCCGCTCCTGGCGCGCGTCCTCGGCGGCCGACTCCTCCCGGACCTCGCGCGGGCCGGTCAGCCCGCGCTCGGCGAGCCAGTCGTCGAGCGCCGCGCCGTGGAGCAGCTGGGCGTCGCAGTCCCCGACCCCTCGGAGGTCCGTCCCGTGGTGCAGGCTCCACGTCGCGAACCGCACGCCGTCCGCGCCGTGCAGGAGGATCGTCGGCCCCCCCGGGCACCGGCAGACGTCCCCCGTCCCGCCGTCCACGATCGCCAGCAGGGCGGCCAGTTCGGCGATCCCGTCGCCGGTCAGCTCCAGCCGCGCCGCCCCGGGCCGGTCCACCTCGCGCGGAGCCGCCTCCACGACCACCACCCGCGCCGCCCGCGCCAGTTCCTCCCGCAGCCACGCCGTGCTCGGCCGCCCCGTGTCCCGCCCGCCCATCCGCCGCCCCTCTCCCCGAACCACACGGTCCGCGGCACCCTACCGCCCGCCCCGCCGGCGCCTAGACTGGACCGCGAGGTGATCAAGCGAAATGCCGTCCGACGAGGAACCCGAGCTGATCTGGCTGCGCCCGGAGTACTCCGGCCGCGGGCCGAGACCGGCACACAGCCGCACCTCGATCGCCCGGGCCGCGCTGGAGATCGCCGACCGCGAGGGGCTGGACGCGGTCACCATGCGCAAGGTCGCGGCCGAACTCGGCGCCGGGACGATGTCGCTGTACAACTACGTGCCGAAGAAGGAGCACCTGTTCGACCTGCTGGTCGACCTGCTGGCCGCCGAGTACGACCTCCCGGCCCGGCCCAGCGGCGACCCGCGGGCCGATCTCACCCTGCTGGCGCACCAGTTGCGGGCGATCCTGTCCCGGCACGGCTGGGCCACCACCCTGATCACCCGGCGTCCCGGCCTCGGCCCGAACGGGCTGCGGGTCACCGAGTTCCACCTCGCCGCCCTGGACGGCACCCCGCTCGACGGCACCGCGAAGATGGAGGCCTTCTCCCAACTCACCGGCTACGTCTGCCAGTTCACCGACTGGCAGCAGCGCTCCGGCAACGCCGGCACCCGCTGGCTGACCGACCTGGTCCGCTACCTGCAGGCCGCCACCGCCACCGGCGACTACCCCCACCTGGCCGCCACGCTCGCCGACAGCGGCGCCCCGCCCGACCCGGACGCCGCCTTCGAGCGCGGCCTGCAGCGCCTGATCGCGGCGCTCCTGAACGGGAGTTGACGCTCCGTCAGTGAGCGACCGAGGCGGGGCAGGGCTCGTAGAGCCCCGGCTGCGCCTCGCACGGCCCGGGGTCGACCGGCACCTCGGGGTCCACCCCCCGCGCGCCGTCAGGCAGTTCGCCGCAGCAGCGCCAGGTACATCGCGTCCGTCCCGTGCAGGTGCGGCCACAGCTGGACGTCCGGCCCCTCGCCGAGGTCCGGGACGCCGGGCAGCAGCGGCCGGGCGTCGATCCACTCGACGTCCTCCCGGCCGCGCAGCACGTCGTCGACCACGGCCCGGGTCTCCGCCAGGTGCGGCGAGCAGGTCGCGTAGCCGACCACGCCGCCGACCCGCGCCGCGTCCAGCGCCGAACGCAGCAACTCCCGCTGCAGCGGCCCGAATCCGGCGATGTCCTCGGGGCGGCGGCGCCACCGCGCCTCGGGGCGGCGGCGCAGCGCGCCCAGGCCCGAGCACGGCACGTCGACCAGCACCCGGTCGAACGCCCCGCGCTGCCAGGCGCCGCGCGTCCCGTCGGCGGTGATGACGGCGTACGGGCCGGGGTTGCCGTCCAGCGCGCGGGCGACCAGGCGGGCGCGGTGCGGCTGCTTCTCGGAGGCGACCAGCGCAGCGCCGCGCTCCGCGGCGACCGCGCCCAGCAGCGCGGCCTTGCCGCCGGGGCCCGCGCAGCCGTCCAGCCAGAGCCGGTCGGGGCCGTCCAGCGGGGCGTTGGCGAGGGCGAGGGCGACCAGCTGGCTGCCCTCGTCCTGCACCCCGGCCCGGTTCTCCCGCACCGCGTCGACCCCGGCCGGGTCGCCGCCGTCGGTGAGCCGCAGCGCGTACGGCGACCAGCGGCCGTCCTCGACCTCGGGCAGCGCCTCCCGCAGCTCGGCGACCGAGGAGCGCCCGGGGCGGGCGACCAGCGTCACCTCGGGGCGGGCGTTGTCGGCCTCCAGCAGCTGCTCCATCGCCTGCCGCCCGCTCGCCTCCGGCTGCCAGCGGCCCAGCGCGTCCCACAGCGAGGAGACCACCCAGCGCGGGTGGGAGTGGACGACGGCGAGGTGGTCCTCGGCGTCGTCCTCGTACGGCGGGGCGACCTGGGCGACCCAGCCGTCCAGGTCCTGGGCGCTGATCTTGCGCAGCACGGCGTTGACGAACTTGGCGCGGCCGTCGCCGAGCACCACCCGGGCCAGTTCGACGGTCGCGGAGACCGCGGCGTGGCTGGGGATGCGGGTGCCGAGCAACTGGTGCGCGCCCAGCGAGAGGACGTCCAGCACCGGCGGGTCGACCTCGCGCAGCGGGCGGTCCACGCAGGCCGCGATGACCGCGTCGTAGGTGCCCTGGCCGCGCAGCGTGCCGTACACCAGCTCGGTGGCGAGGGCGGCGTCGCGGCGCTCCATGCCCTTGCGCTCGGCCTCGCGCAGCAGCGAGGGCAGGATCAGGTTGGCGTACGCGTCGCGCTCGTCGACGGCCCGCAGCGCGCGGAACGCGACGATCCGGGCCGGGTCCTTCTTGGGGCGGCGGTGCGGGCGGGGGGCGCGCTTCGCGCCGGCGGGGGTGCTCAAAACGGGTGCCTCGAAACAAAAAGGTGCTGCGGATCAGGTCCGACCCGACGTGGGGTCTCCCCCAAGTCTAGGCCGAACCCGCCGCTCACCCGCTCCACCCGGCTCCCGTCGGGCCTCGGCCCTCGGCCCTCAGCCCTCGAAGCGCTCCCCGGACTCGATCCGGGCGCCGCGCGCCCAGTCCGCGGCGGGCATCGCCTTCTTGCCCTGCGGACGGACCTCGCCGAGCTCCACCTCGTGGCTGCCGGTGCCGACCCGGACGCTGTTCTTGGTGACCGCCAACTCGCCCGGCGCCAGGGCGGTTTCGCCCGGCAGCAGGCGGACCGGGCCGGTGACCTTGAGCCGTTCGCCGCGGAAGGTGGTCCAGGCGCCGGGCGCGGGCGCGCAGCCGCGCACCACCCGGTCGACCCGCAGCGCGGGGTGGGTCCACTCGATCCGGGCGTCCTCGACGGTGAGCTTGGGCGCCAGCGACACCCCGGCGAGCGGCTGCGGCTCGGGCCGGGCCTGCCCGTCCTCGATCGCGTCCATGGTGCGCACCAGCAGCTCGGCGCCCGCGTGCGCGAGCCGGCCGAGCAGGTCGCCGCTGGTGTCGGTGGGCTTGACGGTCTCGGTGAGGACGCCGAAGACCGGTCCGGAGTCCAGGCCCTCCTCGATCCGGAAGGTGGACGCGCCGGTGACCTCGTCGCCCGCCATCACCGCGTGCTGCACGGGCGCGGCGCCGCGCCACGCGGGCAGCAGCGAGAAGTGCAGGTTCACCCAGCCGTGCACCGGGATCTCCAGCGCCCCGGGCCGGATGAGCGCGCCGTACGCCACCACGGGGCAGCAGTCCGGGGCGATCTCGGCCAGCCGGGCCATGAACTCCGGCTCGCTCGGCCGGACGGGCTTGAGCACCTCGATGCCCGCCTCCTCGGCGCGCTGCGCGACCGGGCTGGCCACCAGCTTGCGCCCGCGCCCGGCCGGCGCGTCGGGGCGGGTCACCACGGCGACCACCTCGTGCCGGGAGGCCAGCAGGGCCTCCAGGGCGGGAACGGCGACCTCGGGGGTACCGGCGAAGACGAGACGCACGGGCAGGGGCCTTTCACTGGATTCAGAAGGTCAGAAGGTCAGAAGATCGGATTGCCGGAAAATGACCATCGGACGAACGCTCCAGCCGATCATCGGTTTTCCCGATTCACGCCGGGGAACGGCCGACCCGGCCCGCGGTCAGCGGATCGGCCCGAACGTGGAATGCGGCGAGATCCGCACCGTCGGCGCCGGGCCGCCGCCCCAGTCCGCCTCCCGGATCGCCTTCATCGCGGCCTTCCGGGTCTCCCGGTCCAGCCGGTCGATGAAGATGATCCCGTCCAGGTGGTCCGTCTCGTGCTGGATGCACCGCGCCAGCAGCTGGGTGCCCTCCACCGTCACCGGCTCCCCGTGCATGTTGACGCCCTTGGCCACCACGCCGTACGCCCGCTTGGTGTCGAAGCGCAGGCCCGGCAGCGACAGGCACCCCTCCGGACCGTCCTGCTCCTCCTCGCTGAGCGACAGGTCCGGGTTGATCAGGTGGCCCACCACCCCGTCCACGTTGTACGTGAACACCCGCAGCGAGACGCCCAGTTGCGGCGCCGCCAGCCCCGCGCCGGGAGCCTCCAGCATGGTGTCGGTCAGGTCCTTCACCAGCCTGCGCAGCTCCTTGTCGAAGACGGTCACCGGCTTCGCGGTCGCCCGCAGCACCGGGTCGCCGAAGATCCGGATCGGCTGAACTGCCAAGACTGCGACTCCCTCTGCACCGACACGACCGCCGGAAACGACGGCCTCCGGGAAGTCTATGCAATCCCCGCCGCCGGTTCGGAGCGGCCACTGGCATATCCCGAGTCGTACTCCACGCGTTACCCAACGACCCGACGTGCGTTGGTCAATGCGAATTGACCGGGACGCGCGAGCGCCCCGAGCACGCGACCCGACCGAGAGGTGGCAACGAGGCCATGGCCGAGCAGATCAACCACGACGCCCGGGCCCGGGCGTCCCTGCACCTGCTGGTGCGGGACATCGAGCGGGTCCGCCGCCAGGTCGACGCCCTGCGCACGCTCACCGCCCAACTGGGCAACGTCTACCGCCCCCGCCGCCCCAGCACCTCCGCCGGCTTCGTGGTCTACGGCCGCGCCCCCGCCCCGACCGTCCGCCTCGCCCAGGAGCTGCGCGAGAGCGTCGAGACCCTGGTCGCCGCCGCCGTCGAGTTCGACCGCGCCCTCGGCTTCTCCTGGGACTCCGTCGGCTCCGCGCTCGGCGTCACCAAGCAGGCCGTCCACCGCCGCTACGGCATGCGCCGCCCCACCGGCGAACTCCTCCCCTCCCCCCGCGACACCGACACCCCCGCTCCCCAACCCCCGCCGGTCCCCGCCCCCACCACCACGGCCGCCCGCCCCCCGATCCCCCAGGCCCGCCAGGCCAGCCCCCTCATCCCCCAGCGCGCCCGCTGAAGCGAAACCAGGGGCGCGAGGAACTGCGCGGCCAACCGAACACCCACAGCCAGATCGCGACGCAGGACGACGCCTCGCACTATTTCGCGACCTTGCTGCCGTTCACGTGTCCCCGCCGCGCGCACTTCCCCGCGCCCCCGGCTCCGCACCACCCCGCTCGCACTACCCGATGTCCGTCGGATCCACCCGGATCCGCACCGTCTCCGCCCCCCGCAACGCCAACCGCGCGATCTGCGCCGCCTTCAGCGCCGCCGCCAGCGCCGCCCCCTGCCCCGGCGCGACCCGCACCAGCGCACGCTCCACCCCCTCCTCCCGCGCCCCCCCCGCACCGCTCCCGCTCCCGCCCGAGCTCCCGGCCGCCCCCCCGAAGACCGGCACCGGCCCCAGCACGTCCGCCCCCGCAGGCAGTCGCAGCAGCCCCAACAGGTCCGCCACCCCCCGCGCCGAGCCCGTCACCGAGGCCATCCGCGAGACCGGCGGGAACCGCAGCTCCTCCCGCTCGTCGAGTTCGACCCCCGCGTGCCCGGCGGGATCCCACCGCACCAGGGCCTGCACCGCCCGCGCCCCCGCCTCCGCGACGATCACGACCGTCCCGCCCTCGCCCGCCGGGCGGACCAGCGACGCGGCCGTCAGCCAGCGCCGCACCGCCTCCTCGCCGGCCCGCAGGTCGGGCCGGTTGAGCAGGGCCCAGCCGTCCAGCAGCAGCGCCGCCGCGTACCCGGGGCCCTCGGCGACCGGCTCGGCCCCCGGCGTGGCCAGCACCAGCGCGGGCGTGCCCGGCACGGTCGCGAGCACCGCGTCCCGCCCGGAGGTCCGCACCGGCACCCGCGGGAACGCCTTGCCGAGCTCCTCCGCCGTGCGCCGCACGCCCACCACCGCGGCCCGCAGCCGGAACGACCCGCACTCGACGCAGTGCCAGTCCTGCTCCTGCGTGCCGCACCAGGCGCACACCGGCGCCGCGTCCGCCCCCGGCGACTCCAGCGGGCCGCCGCAGGCCCGGCAGCGGGCCGCCTCCCGGCAGCGCCCGCACACCAGCCGGGGCACGTAGCCCCGCCGGGGCACCTGGACCAGCACCGGCCCCCGGGTCAGCGCCTCCCGGGCGGTCTCCCAGGCCACCGACGGCAGCCGGGCCGCCCGGGCCGCCTCGTCCCGCGCCTGGTCGGTCTCCACGACGGTGCGCACCCGGGGCGCGACCTGCCGGACCGTCTCCCGCGCCGCGGCCAGCGGGCGCGCCCAGCCGGAGCGCAGCAGTTGCGCGGCCTCGACGGTCATCGAGACGCCGCCGATCAGCACCGCCGCGCCCTCCTCGGCGGCCCGCAGCAGCGCCACCTCCCGCACGTGCGGGTAGGGCGCGTTCGGGTCGCTGTGGCTGCCGTCGCCGTCCGACCAGACCACCACCAGCCCGAGGTCGCGCACCGGCGCGAACACCGCCGCCCGCGTCCCGATCGCGGCGCGCACCGAGCCGCGGCTGACCGACAGCCAGCGCCGGTAGCGCTCCTGCGGGCCCGCGTCGGCGGCCAGCACCGCGTGCCGCCCCTCCCCGAGCAGGCCGCGCAGCGCCGCGTCGACCCGGGCGACGGCCCGCCCGTCCGGCAGCACCACCAGCGCGCCGCGCCCGCCCGCCAGCGTCGCCGCGACGGCCCGGGCGACCTCGGCGGGCCACTCGGGGCCGGGCAGCGCCGTCCACACCGCGCGCGGCGCGTGCCCGCCCGCCAGCGAGGCCAGGAACTCGGGGCCGTACGCGTACCGCTCCCAGCTGCCCGGCGCGGGGGCCGGCGGCGGCGGCAGCGGGCGCGGCGAGGGCTCGGCCTCCGCCCCGGCGTGCCGCGGCGGGACGGCCAGTTGCAGCACGTCGGCGAGCGTCCCGGCGTAGCGGTCGGCGACGGCCCGGCACAGCCGCAGCAGCTTCGGCGTCAGCACCCGCTCGGGCGACAGGACGCGGGCCAGCGGCGCCAGCGGCCCCGGGTAGTCGGAGTCCTCGCGCCGCTCGACCACGAACCCGTCGTGCAGCGCCCCGCCCTCGCGCCGCCCGTGCGCGCCGACCCTGCCGCCGAACCGCACCCGGACCCGGACGCCCGGCTGGGCCTCCTCGGACATCGCCTCCGGCACCGCGTAGTCGAAGTACTGGTCGAGGCTCAGCACGCCCTTGTCGACCAGCACCCGCGCCACCGGCAACCGCTCGGCGAGCACCACCCCGCGCGCGGCCCGCGGCTTCGCCCGGCGCACCGTCTCCCGGATGAACGCCAACTGCTCCCCGGTGCCGTCCGCGCTGCTCACGCCCCCCAACCTAGCGGACCCCGCCGACAACTCCGCCGACCCCGACACCCCGACCGGCAGCCCCCGGGACCCCGACCGCACGACGGAGCCGCCCGCCGAGGAAGAACTCCCCGACGAGCGGCTCCGACCGCAGCAGCGGGCTCAGCCCGCGACGGCCGCCTTCAGCGCGTCGACGCGGTCGGTGCGCTCCCAGGTGAAGTCCGGCAGCTCGCGGCCGAAGTGGCCGTACGCGGCGGTCTGGGCG
>NZ_JBIAVO010000071.1:0-11980 GCF_042894345.1 Kitasatospora sp. NPDC001540 | reverse complement strand
GCCACCATCAAGGGCAACCTCTTCTGGGCCTTCGCCTACAACCTCGCCGCCCTCCCCCTCGCCGCCGCCGGACTCCTCAACCCCATGATCGCCGGAGCCGCCATGGCCTTCTCCTCGGTCTTCGTCGTCACCAACAGCCTGCGGCTGCGGACCTTCCGACCGGCCGAGTAGGGCCGCTCAACGGCCCAGCAGTTCCCCGCCGTTGCAGTGCAGGATCTCCCCGGTGATGAACCCCGCCTCCGCCGAGGCGAGGAAGTACACCGCGGCCGCGACCTCCCCCGACTCGCCGATCCGCCCGAGCAGGGTGCGCGCCGAGCGGCGCGCCACCTCGGCGTCGTCCAGGCGGGGGCCGAAGAACTCGGTGCCCGCGACGGTGCCCGGGGCGACGATGTTGGCGGTGATGCCGGACGGGCCGAGCTGGGCGGCCAGGAAGTGGTTCCAGGCGTGCAGGGAGGCCTTCGCGGCGCCGTAGGAGCCCGCGCCGCGCAGGGCGGCGATGGAGGAGACGGTGACCACCCGGCCGGAGCCGGGGGTGAGCCGGTCGCGGACGGACTCGGTGAGCAGCACCGCGGTCAGCACGTTGCGTTCGAAGTCGCCGCGCCAGCGGGCCAGGACGGCGTGCGGCCCGGCGCCGGGCACGGTCTCCCGGCTGCCCGCGTTGTTGACCAGGACGTCGATCCGGGCGGGCAGGGCGGGCAGCGCGGCCTCCACCGCGTCCGGGTCGGCGAGGTCGCACACCAGCGGGGTGACGTTCGTGCCGATCTCCTGCGCGGCCCGGTCGAGGACGCCGGGGCGGCGTCCGACGATCACCACGCGCTCTCCGGCCTCGGCGAAGCGCCGGGCCACCTCCAGGCCGATGCCGGTGCCCCCACCGGTGACTACGACGTTCCTGGCCATTGCGCACTCCCTCCCTGACCGTTCGCCGCGCCGCGCGTCGCAGGCGGTCCGTACCTGATTGCCACGATTCCTATCACGCTGGGTTGCGACGGCTGCGGGGTGGGTGACGCCGCGCGGCGGGCGTGCGGTGTGGTATGCACTCGGCCGTCCGGGTGCGCGGACGCACACGGAGAGTGGAGAGAGGCAACTCACACCCCCCTGGCGTAACTCTGCGCCCCCTGGTACGTCTTACCTTTTGTAGAGCGGGGCTCCGGCGGGCCCCGGACGGGCCGTCGATTCGTCGACAGCCCTCGCGCACGGCAACCGGGCCGGACCCGGACCCCGGGAACGCTTTGAGCGGCCGTTCCCGACCGGGGCCCGTCCCGGGCGCCGTGCGCCCCAACGAGGCAGACGCGAAGGGGCCCGGCCCCGCCCCCTGTACGGGAGGGCGGGACCGGGCCCCTTCGGCGTCGCGGCCGACGGCTCAGCGGGCGTCGAGCGGCACGTAGTCGCGGATCTCCACGCCGGTGTAGATCTGCCGCGGGCGGCCGATCCGGCTGGTCGGGTCCTTGATCATCTCGTGCCAGTGGGCGATCCAGCCGGGGAGCCGGCCGAGCGCGAACAGCACGGTGAACATGCTGGTCGGGAAGCCCATCGCGCGGTAGATCAGGCCCGTGTAGAAGTCCACGTTCGGGTAGAGCTTGCGCGAGACGAAGAAGTCGTCCTTGAGCGCGTGCTCCTCCAGTTTGAGCGCGATGTCCAGCAGCGCGTCGGACTTGCCGAGCTGGGCGAGCACCTCGTGGGCCAGCACCTTGACCTGCGCGGCGCGCGGGTCGAACGCCTTGTAGACGCGGTGGCCGAAGCCCATCAGCTTGACGCCGTCCTCGCGGTTCTTCACCTTGCGGATGAACGCGTCGACGTCGCCGCCGTCCTTCTGGATCTGCTCCAGCATCTCCAGCACGGCCTGGTTGGCGCCGCCGTGCAGCGGGCCCCACAGCGCCGAGATGCCCGCCGAGATGGAGGCGAACAGGTTGGCGTGCGAGGAGCCGACCAGGCGCACCGTCGAGGTCGAGCAGTTCTGCTCGTGGTCCGCGTGCAGGATGAGCAGCTTGTCCAGGGCGTTGACCACGACCGGGTTGAGCTCGTAGTCCTCGGCCGGGACGGCGAAGGTCATCCGCAGGAAGTTCTCGACGTAGCCGAGGTCGTTGCGCGGGTAGACGAAGGGCTGGCCCATCGCCTTCTTGTACGCGTACGCCGCGATGGTCGGCAGCTTCGCCAGCAGCCGGACGGTCGACAGGTTGCGCTGCGCCTCGTCGAACGGGTTGTGGCTCTCCGGGTAGAACGTGGAGAGCGCGCCGACCACCGAGGAGAGCATCGCCATCGGGTGCGCGTCCCGGGGGAAGCCCTGGTAGAAGCGCTTGACGTCCTCGTGCAGCAGGGTGTGCTGGGTGATCTCGTTGCTGAACGCCTCCAGCTCGTCGGCCTTCGGTAGCTCGCCGTTGATCAGCAGGTAGGCGGTCTCGATGAAGTTGGCCTCCGAGGCCAGCTGCTCGATCGGGTAGCCGCGGTAGCGCAGGATGCCGGCGTCACCATCGATGAAGGTGATCGCGGACTTGTTGGCGGCGGTGTTGCCGAAACCGTTGTCCAGGGTGACCAGGCCGGTCTGCGGGAGCAGCTTCGAGATGTCGAAGCCGGAGTTGCCCGCAGTGCTCTCGACGACGGGGTACTCGTACTCGCCGTCCTGGTACCGCAGTACTACCGATTTGTCGCTCACGTCTTCCTCACCGACGAAATTGATCCTCATCCGACTGCCCTGACGGTCCCAACGATCCCCCACCGAAGGACGGCCGCGCACCCGGGGGTGGCCCCGGGAAGGACCGGGGCCTACAAACTCCGCCGCTCCCACCGGTGTGAACCGGACAAGATCGGCGGCGGCACCGGACCAGGTTCCGCCCTAAATCTCTTCACGTCAAGACAACCTCTGAACGTACCGTACCCCCTCGAACTCAGCCCGCAGCCAATCTGTGGTCCAGCGCGGAGTGCCGCCGACCGGCGCTCACCGCCCGCACCGCCTGCCCGATGGCCTTGCGCGACCCGACCAGCACCACCAGCTTCCTGGCCCGCGTCACCGCCGTGTACAACAGGTTCCGCTGGAGCATCGTCCACGCCGACGTGGTGACGGGAATCACCACCGCCGGGTACTCGCTGCCCTGCGAACGGTGGATCGTCACCGCGTACGCGTGCGCCAGCTCGTCCAGCTCGTCGAAGTCGTACGGCACCTCCTCGTCCTCGTCGGTCATCACCGTCAGCTTCTGGTCGTCCACGCTCAGTGCCGTCACCACGCCCACTGTGCCGTTGAAGACCCCGCTGCGCCCCTTGTCGTAGTTGTTGCGGATCTGGGTGACCTTGTCGCCGACCCGGAACGTCCGCCCGCCGAACCGGCGTTCGGGCAGGCCCTCGCGGGCCGGGGTCACCGCCGACTGGAGCAGCGTGTTCAGCGCGCCCGCCCCCGCCGGGCCGCGGTGCATCGGCGCCAGCACCTGGACGTCCCGGCGCGGGTCGAGGCCGAAGCGCTGCGGGATCCGGCGGGCCACCACGTCCACCGTCAGGCCGGCCGCGCGCTCCGCGTCGTCCTCGACGAACAGGAAGAAGTCCGGCAGGCCCTCGGTCAGCGGCGGCAGGCCCTCGTTGATCCGGTGCGCGTTGACCACCACGCCGGACTGCTGGGCCTGCCGGAAGATCCTGGTCAGCCGCACCGACGGGATCGGGCTGCCGGGCGAGAGCATGTCCCGCAGCACCTCGCCCGCGCCCACCGAGGGCAGCTGGTCGACGTCCCCCACGAACAGCAGGTGGGCGCCCGGCGCGACCGCCTTGACCAGCTTGTTCGCCAGGATGAGGTCCAGCATCGAGGCCTCGTCGACCACCACCAGGTCCGCGTCCAGCGGCCGGTCCCGGTCGTACGCGGCGTCCCCGCCCGGCTTCAGCTCCAGCAGCCGGTGCACCGTCGAGGCCTCCGCCCCGGTCAGCTCCGCCAGCCGCTTCGCCGCCCGCCCGGTCGGCGCGGCCAGCACCACCTTCGCCCGCTTCGCCAGCGCCAGTTGGACGATCGACTTCACCGTGAACGACTTGCCGCAGCCCGGGCCGCCGGTCAGCACCGCGACCCTCTCGGTCAGCGCCAGGCGCACCGACTGCTCCTGCTCCGGGGCGAGTTCGGCGCCCGTCCGCTTCGCCAGCCAGCCCAGCGCGGCCGGCCAGTCCACCTCCCGGAACCACGGCAGCCGGTCCTCCTCGGCGCGCAGCAGCCGCAGCAGCTGACCGGCCAGCGAGATCTCCGCCCGGTGGAACGGCACCAGGTACACCGCCGTCACCTCCTGCCCGTCCGCCCCCGGCAGCCGCTCGCGCACCACGCCCTCCTCCGCGACCAGCTCCGCCAGGCAGTCGATCACCAGGCCCACGTCCACCTGCAGCAGCTTCACGCCGTCCGCGATCAGCCGCTCCTCGGGCAGGTAGCAGTTCCCGTTGTCGGTGGACTGCGACAGCGCGTACTGCAGGCCCGCCTTCACCCGCTCCGGCGAGTCGTGCGGGATGCCCACCGCCTGCGCGATCCGGTCCGCCGTCAGGAAGCCGATGCCCCACACGTCCGCCGCCAGGCGGTACGGCTGGTTCTTCACCACCCCGATCGAGGCGTCCCCGTACTGCTTGTAGATCCGCACCGCCAGCGAGGTCGACACCTGCACGCCCTGCAGGAAGACCATCACCTCCTTGATGGACTTCTGCTCCTCCCAGGCCTTCGCGATCATCTTCGTCCGCTTCGGGCCCAGCCCCGGCACCTCGATCAGCCGCCCCGGCTCGTTCTCGATCACCTCCAGGGTCTCCACCCCGAAGCGCTCCACGATCCGCTCGGCGAACCGCGGCCCGATGCCCTTGATCAGCCCCGAGCCCAGGTACCGCCGGATGCCCTGGACGGTGGCCGGCAGCACCGTCGTGTAGTTCTCCACCGTGAACTGCCGCCCGTACTGCGGGTGCGAACCCCACCGCCCGAACAGCCGCAGGCTCTCCCCCACCTGCGCCCCCAGCAGCGCCCCCACCACCGTCAGCAGGTCGTTGGCCCCGCGCCCGGTGTCCACCCGGGCGACCGTGTAGCCGGTCTCCTCGTTGGCGTACGTGATCCGCTCCAGGACCCCCTCCACCTGAGCCAGCTGCACCGGACACCTCACCCGCGATCAGGAACACGCCACCGGGAAAGGTACTCCGCCCGACCGACACCCCGGCGCGCGCGGCCGCCCGGACGGGCGCGACGGGGCCGCGCGCCGACGGCGCACGACCCCGTCGCGTCCCGCGGACGCGCCCGCTACTGCGCGCCCTCCCCCAGCCGCAGCACCCGCGGCACCCGGCCGCGCCCCGCCAGCGCCTCCAGCGCCGCCGCGCACGGCACCAGCACCAGCAGGCCGAGCGCCGCCACCGCGACGCCCGCCCAGTCCGGGGCGAACGCCGGGGCGCCCGGGCCCTGGGTGAAGACCCGCAGCTCCAGCGCCGGGCCCAGCAGCCAGGGCAGCGCCAGCCCCAGCAGCGTCCCGCCGACCACGGCCGCGACCACCACCGGGAGCAGCTGGACGAGCTGGACCCCCGCCGCGGCCCGGCCGCCGAGCCCCAGCGTCCGCAGGTGGGCGAGCACCCGCCCGCGCTCCACCGAACCGAGCAGCAGCTCCAGGACCACCGCGACCAGCCCCAGCAGCAGGCCGACCGCCGCCGACACCCGGAACGCCGTCTCCAGCGCCGCCACCAGGCCGTCGCCCTCGGACGCCGCCACCTGCTCGTCCAGGTAGCGGATCTCGATCGGCGCGCCGCGGCTGATCGCCCCGCCCGGCGCCCCGCCGCCGCCCGCGCCCGCGGCCGCCGCCGACCCCTCCACCACGGCCTTCACCCGGCCCGCGTCGATCCCGGCCGCACCCGCCGCCGAACCCGGACGACCCGGCTCCGCGAACAGCACGGCCGCGTTGCGCTGCCCGTTCTGCCGGGGCAGCAGCTCCGCCCCCGGACCGCCGAACACCAGCAGCCCGCCCGCCGTGCCGACGTCGCCGACCACCGGACCGATCGCCCGGTCGGCGACCGTGCCGTCCGGGACCACCCCGACGATCCGCACCCGGAACCCGGTGCTGCCCGCGTTCGCGTCGAACGAGCCGTCCGGGAAGCGCGCGGCCGTCGCCCGGTCCGCCAGCGCCGGGAGCTCCGCCCCCGCGGACAGCGGCTCGGACAGCTCCGGCGCGGACAGCGCCGCCACCAGCGGCGAGGAGGGCTCGTACCGGGCCAGCTCCGCCGGATCGACCCCGACCAGGCCCACGCCCTTCACCGTCGTCCCGTCCTCGTCGGAGGTCAGCGAGGCCTGCCCGCCGCGCACCCGGAGCACCCCGGCGACACCCGGAACCCGGCCCAACTCCCCGTCCGGCAGCGCCCGTTGCGAAGGCCCGAGGACCACCGCGTCACCGCCGACCCGCCACTGCGCGCTCTCCACCCGACCCTGCCGGACGGTGCCCGACACCAGCGCGCCGAACACCGCGCAGGCCAGCGCGGGCACCAGCACCAGCAGCGCCGTCGCCGCCGCGCCCGAACGCCGCCCGGCCTGCGCCAGCCCGACCAGCGCGACCGCACCGCGGCGGCGCCGCGCCCAGCGGGTCGCCCACCGCAGCGGCAGCGGGTACACCCGCAGCACCACGACCACCGCCGCCATGCCCAACACCACCGGCACCAAAGCCAGTTGGGGATCGGTCTCGGCCCCCGCCGGAGCCGCGCCGCGCAGCCGCAACTGCAGCGCGCCCACCCCCGCCAGCAGCAGCACCGCACCCTCCACCACCAGCCGCGCCGACAGACCCAGCGCCCGCTTCAGGCCCCGCCGGCGCACCCGCTCCCGGCCCGCCCGGCGCGCCGCCCGGCCCTGCCACCACACCGCCACCGCGGGCGCGCCCGCCACCAGCCCCGCCGACACCAGGACCGGCCACCACGCGCCCAGCGGCCGCCCGTCGGACCACCGGACGGCCACCGCCCAGCCCGCCAACAGGCCCGCCACGGCCGCCGGGACGGCCTCCAGCAGCCGAACGGCGGCGAGTGCGGGCTCACCCGCACCCCGGGCCCGCTGCAGCGCCAGCGCCGCCTCCCTGCGCCGCGCCCCGAGCCGGGCCGCGGCCACCGCCGTGGACACCCCGACCGCCAGCAGCCCCGCCAGCGCGAACGACTGCAGCACGACCGTCCGGGCCCGCTGCGCCGCGAACGCGTCCACCAGCGGGGAGAGCCGCTGGTTCACCTGCGGCGTGGCCATCCGGCGCGCCCGGATCGCGCAGCTGTCGTCCAGGGCGGAGACCGTCCCGCCGCACACCCGGTCCGCGACCGCACTCCCGAACATCCGGGCCGAGGACGACAGTTCGGCCGCCCCGCGGGCCGTGCCGCCACCACCCCGGGGCGGCTCGGCCAGCCAGAACACCCAGGTCGCCGCCGTGGTCAGCGACCCGCGCGCCTCCATCGCCTCCACCCCGGCCGGGGCCACCATCGCCTGGCCGTAACGGACGTAACCGTGGGGCACCGGCGAGTCCATCGGCGAGTTCAGCAGCGGCAGTTCGCGCCACAGGTCGTCCGCCCCCTCCAGCGGCTCGAACTCGCCGACCACCACCGCCTCGGTGAACCCCTTCTCCCCGGACAGCGCCACGCGCTGGCCGACCGACACCCCGAACAGCTCCAACGACCTGGCGGAGAGCCCGAGTTCGATCGGCGCCGTGCTCGCCCCGGCCGGCCGCCCCGGCGCCCGACCGGCCACCCAGCGCACCCGGTCCGCCGCGTCCTGGGCGTACACCAGCGACACGCTCGGCGGGCTCCCGAACGGCCTGGGCACGTCGGCGCCGGTCAGCTCCATGCCCTCCACCTGCGTCCACCCCGACACCCGCACCATGGACCGCGCCAGCTCGCCCCTGGACGCCTGCCGCATCTCCTCGCCGACCTCGGTCAACTCCGCGTCCAGGGTGTCGAACTGCGGGGCGGTCGACGCGTGCACCGGGTTCAGCGGCCCGGTCAGCTCGGTCCGCACCGTCATCAGCGGCCCGTTCGCCTGGGCCACCGCCAGCCGACGCGCCAGCTCCCGGTTCGCCGAACGCTCGAACAGCGGCGGCCACAACAGCGCGGCGACCGTCAGCACCGTCACCAGCAGCGCCAGCACCACCAGCACCGGCCGACCCGTCCGGACCTCGCGCGCGGCCGGGCGCCAACCGCCGAACCCGCCCGGCCGCAGCCCGCGCCACCCCGATCCACCCGGCCCGCTCATCCGCTCTCCCCCGCCCGAAGCTCACGCGCCAGATCGACCCGCGCCAACATCCGCGACAGCACCAGCACCACCGCGCCGGCCCCCAGGCCGGTCGCCAGCACCACCACCGCCGTCCACCCCCAGCCCACCGTCAACCGCAGGGCCGGGAACACCGCCAGACCGCCGCCTTCGACCACGACCAACGGCAGCACCACCGCCGCCAGCGCGACCCCGAGGACCCCGCCCAGCAGCACCGCGAACCCGACCACCACCAACTGCTCCAACCGCAGCACCCCGGACAACTGCCGACGCCGCACCCCCAACGCCCGCAGCACCGCGAACTCCCGCCGCCTGGACCGCGCCGACCCCACCGCGTGCACCGTGAACCCGGCCACCGCGAACACCGGCGACAACGCCAGCGACAGCAGCAGCGCACTGCGCCGCCCGTGCCGGAACGGGTCCTCGGCCAACGCTGCCGCCCGCGCCCGCACGCTGTCCGCCACGCCCAGCCGGGGATCGGCCGCGACCGCCCGCTCCGCCCGCACCGCGCCGTCCTTCGAGGACGCCGCCAGCAGCCACGCCTCGTCCGCCACCGGATCCAGCCCCAGCCCCGCCCGGGCCGCCGACAGCGCCCGCACGTCCACCAGCGCCTGCGGCACGTCCCGGCCCCGGCCGCCCGGAAGGTCGGCCAGCACCCCGACCACCTGCAACGTGAACTGCTCCACGTCCCCGAACACCAGCCGCGCCTGGTCGCCCACCGCGTAGTGGGTCTCCCGCAGGAACGCCGCGTTCACCAGGGCCGGCACCGGCAGCACCTTCGCCGTCCCGCCCGCGGGCAGCATCCCGAACGACACCGTGTCCGTCCCCGCGCTCAACGCGAACGCCTCCGCCCCGGGCCCCTGGTCCACCCCGATCTCCGGGAGCGCCCCGCGCACCACCGCCGACAGCACCCCGCCGTCCGGCTGCGACACCTCGCACACCCCCGCACGGCTCACCGCGGACGCCTGGCCGGCGTCCGAACGGCCCGGACACCCCAGCCCCGTCCGCACCGGCCCCCCGGGCGTGACGTCCGACCAGTGCCCGCCCGGCGGCAGCGACGCCCCCGCGACCCCCGACACCGTCAGCGTCAACGTCGCCCGCGGGAACTGTCGCACCGGCGTGCTCCGCAACGACAACCGGGTCACCTGCAGCGGATGGTGCAGCGCCCCCGACCCCAGCGGCAGCGACACCGTCCGGGACACCCCGTCCGGCGTCAACCGCCCCTGCACCGTCGTCACCAGCCCGCTCGCGTCCTCCACCTGCGCCGACAGCCACACCGGGCCGGTCCGCTCCGGCGGCGCCGCCGAAGCCACCGACACCCGCACGTCCACCGACGACGGCCGCCCCGCGAGCACCATCCCGTGCACCGGGACGTCCGTCCCCAACCGCCCCAAGTGCTCGGCCAGCGAACTCCCGTCGAGGTCCGAACGCAGCGCCGGAACCGCGTGCGTCCACGCCCCCGACGCCATCCGCTCCGGCGTCGCCGACGACCGCACCGCCGCCGTGTCCACCCCCAGCACCGTGGTCGGCGCGTTGCGCACCGTCCCGGGCTCCGACACCAGCGGCGTCACCGCCACCACCCCCGGCAACTCCGCCAGCGCCCCGTACCGCTCCCCCGGCGGCAGCTCACCACCCGTCACCCGCAGGTCCGCCCCCAGCTCGAACGCCGCCCGGTCCCGATCGCTCGGCGGCTCACCGGCCACCACCGTGGTGGTCAACGCCCCCACCGCCAGCGCCAAGGCCATCAACAGCACCGGCGCCCCCTGGCCCGAACGGCCCCGACTCACCTGCCACCCGCTCAACGGAGCCACCAGACCCCGCCCGCGCCGCGCCAGCGCCTCCAGCCCCCGCCCCAGCGGCGGCAGCAACCGCAACAGCAGCAGCGCCGCCGCCACCGTCATCACCACCGGAGCCAGCACCAGCACCGGATCGAACCCGACCGCACTCGACGCCGGGCTCAACAACCCCTCGTAATGCCGCAGTTGCAGGTACGCCAGCACCGCCACCGCGGCCAGCACCAGGTCCGCCCCGGCCCGCTGCGCCACCACCCGGCGGCCCCTGCGCGGTGGCGTCTCCCGTTCGCCACCGTCAGCCGTCCACACCACCGGCAGCAGCGCCGCGCACCCGTGCAGCAGCAGAGCCGCCCCCGCCACCGCCCACGCCGCCGGACCGACCGCCTCCGCAGCCGCCCCCTGCACCGGCAACCCCCACCGCTCCAGCACCCGCAGCAGCGGCCCCGCCGCCCACACGCCCACCAGCGCGGCCGGCACCATGCACACCGCCCACTCCACCGCGGCGACCCCCAGCAACCGGGCCCGCCCCGCACCGCGCGCCAACTGCAGCACCAGCTCCGCCCGCCGGAAGTCCGTCAGTTGACGAGCCGTCAGCACCAGCGTGACCGCCGACAGCACCCCCAGCATCGTCACCGGCACCAGCATCCCCGACCGCGCCACCGTCATCGGCGAGCGCAGCGCGTCCAACGCCGCCGGAACGTCACTGACCGCCCGCAGCGCCCGCACCGGCGGCTTCGCCCCGCGGAACACCATCCGAGCGGAATCACCCTTGGTCAGCCGCTCCACCTGGGCCCGCAGCGCCCCCAACTCCTCGACCCGCAACTGCCCCGGCGTCGGCAGCGCCGTCCACTGCACGTCCACCTCCTCGCGCAGCGCCGGATCCGTCCGCAGCAGGTCCCGCGACACCAGCGCCAACCCCCACGAGGCGTCCAGCCCCGACGAGACCTGCCAGGCCCGCCAGAGCGGAGCCGCACCCGGCGCCTCCCGGTACACCCCGCTCACCTTCAACGGCAGCGCCTTCGCCACCTTCACCACCGACACCGTCCCGCCGACCGACACCCCCAGCCGACGCGCCGCCGTCTCCGACAGCACCACCTGGTCCGGCCCCGACGGCCAACTCCCCTGCACCAACTGCGCGAACCGCTGCGGATCAGCCACCGAGATCGGCACCACCGGCAACCCCGCCCCCGCCGACCTCCCCGTCGACACCGTCCCGCCCGGCAACGGCACCGCCAACGGACTCGAAGCCCGCAACACCTCCTCCACCTGGGCCGACGTCCCCGGCAACGCCCGCCGCAACGCCCCCCGCACCTGGGCGTCCGCCTTCTCGTCCGCCCCGTCCGCGTACCGCCCCACCAAGGAGACCGACAGCCGCGGATCCTCCGCCAACCGGCTCCGCATCCCCTCCGTCACCGAACTCGCCGTCAATGCCGTCAACGCCGTCAGCACCGCTACGGCCAACCACACCGTCACCGCCGCGGCCCCCAGCACCACCCCGTGCTGCCCGGCCCGCCGCACTCCGGCGGGTGAACCCCGCCCGTCGACTCCCATGTCCCCCCGAAGTCCTTCCGTCGCCATCCGATGGTCTGGACCAATTCCGATGACGGGCAGTCTGCCGCCAACCCTTCGCCCAAACAACCGTCCGACGATCACAGACCGGACTCGTTCGCCCACCGCCTATCCGGAACTTCCGCCTCCGGGCCCGGAAATGCGGAAAGGGCCCCAGCCGTATGGCTGGAGCCCTTTCTCTGAAAGATTGTTCGGCGGCGTCCTAATCTCCCACAGGGTCCCCCCTGCAGTACCATCGGCGCTATGAGGCTTAGCTTCCGGGTTCGGAATGTAACCGGGCGTTTCCCTCACGCTATGACCACCGAAACACTATGAAACTGTGTACCACCCGACCGCACGTGTGCGGCGGGGGGTCGTTGTTTCAGAACAACACAGTGGACGCGAGCAACTGAGGACAAGCCCTCGGCCTATTAGTACC
>NZ_JBIAVO010000070.1:0-12537 GCF_042894345.1 Kitasatospora sp. NPDC001540 | reverse complement strand
CGCGGGCCCGGCCTGCCCCACACCCCCCCGCCCACCCGCCCCCCGCCGCACAAAACCCGCTGGTCTGCCCCCCGGGCCGGGGGGGGCCCCCCGGGGGGGGGGGGCGCCCCCCCGACGGGCTGGAAGCGGCTGGGAGTTGCTAGAAGTAGACGGCGCAGCCGCGGCGTTCGAGTGCGTCGACCAGGGGTGGGGCGGGCGGGTTCGCCGTCCAGCGGAGGTCGAGCTTCTCCAGGGACGGGAGTTCGGCCAGCCAGGGCGGGGCCTCGGTCAACGGGTTGCCGCGCAGGTCGAGTTCGCGTAGCAGGGGGAGGGCGGCCAGGGTGCGGGGCAGGTGCTCCAGCCGGTTGTCGCGCAGTTCCAGGCAGCGCAGTTCGCGCAGGCCGGACAGCGAATCGGGCAGCGCGGTCAGGGCGTTGCCGCGCAGCCGCAGTTCGCGCAGCCGCGACAGGTCGCCGATCCGGGGCGGGAGGGCGGTCAACCGGCAGTCCTGGGCACGCAGTTCGAGTAGCTGGGCCAAGTCGCAGAGCTCGGCCGGGAGTTCGGTGAGCGGGTTGTCGCCGACGTTGAGGTAGCGGAGCCGTCGCAGGCGGCCGAGGGCGGGCGGCAGGGCGGTCAGCCGGTTGTCGTGGAGGTAGAGGAAGTCGGACAGCCCGGGCAGCTCGCCGATCCGGGCGGGGACGGCGGTGAGCGCGTTGTGCCCCAGGTCGAGCGTCCGCAGTGCGGTGAACTCGCCGATGGAGTCCGGGATTTCGGTGAGCTGGTTGTCGGCCAGGATCAGCACCTCGGCGTCCGTGCGGGACCACACCTCGTCCGGGACGGTGCGCAGGCCCGCCCGCCACAGGTTCACCACCGGCCCCGTCACAGCGCCTTCTCCAGCCAGTGCGCGGCGTACGGGTTGGTGTTGTACGGCGGGATGTCCGCGTAGCCGGTGGCCGTGTACAGGGTGCGGGCCTCGGCGAGCTCGGCCATGGTGTCCAGCCGCAGCCGCGCGTGCCCGAGGGCACGGGCGGCGTCCTCGGCGGCGGCCAGCAGGAGTCGGCCCAGGCCGTGGCCGCGGGCGGACGGGCGGACGTACAGGCGCTTCAGTTCGCCGGTGGCGGGGGTGGCGGGGGCGGGGGCGAAGGCGCGGACACCCGCGCAGCCGACCGGGTGTCCGTCCAGCCGGGCGAGCAGGAACACGCCGTCCGGCGGGGCGAGTTCGAGGTCGGCCGGAGCCTCGGCGGGCAGCGGCTCGGCGGGCGGCGGACCGCTCCAGCGGCGGCGCACCTCGGCCTGGTACTCCGCCAGCAGCAGCCGGGCGTCCGGGGAGTCGACGGGTTCGGGACGGACGGTGGCCAAGGCTGCTCCGATCGCGGGGCGGGGAGGACGGTGCGGGTCCGGGGACGGACGATACTGCGGAAACCCGTTGGCGGGCGAACGGCGGGGCGGGCGATGATCCACCGCATGGACGACGATCTGAACCTCGCGGTCCGCGCCGCGCTGGCCGGCGCCCGGGTCGGGCTGGAGCACTTCGCGCGGGTCGCGGCCCTGCCCGTCGAGGCGAAGGCGGACGGTTCGCCGGTCACCGAGGCCGACCTCGCCGTCGAACGCACCGTCCGCCAGGCCCTGTTGGTCGAACGTCCGGACGACGCCTACCTCGGCGAGGAGACCGGCGCGCTCGGCACCGGCCCGCGCCGCTGGCTGCTCGACGGCATCGACGGGACGCTGGTGTTCGTGCGCGGCGACGACCGCTGGCAGAGCCTGGTCGCGCTGGAGCAGGACGGCGAGGTGACGGTCGGCGTGGCCGTCGTCCCCGCCCGGCAGCGGATCTGGTACGCGGCGAAGGGCCGGGGCGCGTACACCGCCGGGATCGGCCCCGACGGGCTCGCGGACGCCCGTCCGCTGCGGGTGCGCGGGCCGGGCCCGGACCGTCCCCGGGTCGGGCTGCTGCCACCTGTCGAGCTGCTGCCGGAGCGCCGCCGGGACGAACTGCGGCCGCTCGCCGAGCGGTACGCGGTGGCGGCCTGGTCCGTGCACGCCGCCCTGTTGGTGGCCGAGGGCGGCCTCGACGCGGCCGTCCAGCTCGGCGGCGCGCTCTGGGACCACGCCCCGCTCGGGCTGATCCTCACCGAGGCGGGCGGCGCGTTCGCCGACCCGCGGGGGAACGGGCACCCGGTGGTGGGGACGGCGGTGTTCGCCAGGGACGAGGCGCTGCGGGCGGAGGTGGGCGGGCTGCTGGGGGGAGGGAGGGGGCCGGTCGGGTGAGGCTCAGCGGGCGGCGGGGGAGGCGGCGGGGGAGGCGTCGGCGGGGCGCATGAGGACGTTCCTGTTGCCCGAGTCGGGATCGCCGTAGAAGAAGAACAGCACGAGCCGCCCCTTCTTGTCGTGGTCCACTTCGAACCGCCAGTGGTAGGCGGCGAGGGCCGGAGCGGGGGTGCCGACCGGGGTGCCGACCGGAGTGCCGACGGGGGTGCCGACCGGGGCGCCGACCGGGGTGGCCGTCGCACCCGGGCGGGTGTCGGTGGACGTCCGCGCGGTGAGGGCGAGGAGCGGGGCGGTGGCGCGGCGGGGTGCATGGTTCGGGGTCCTCCGGATCTTGGCACGGGTGCACCCTCCCAGAAGAATTGAACATGTTCAAGTTTCTGGTGTCGGGGGCCGCGCTCCGGGGGATCGGGGTGAAAGTACGTCAGGATGACCGGGTGAAGCCGATCAACCACCAGGTGCCCTACTACTCCCAGTGGGAGTCGCCCGAACTGGTGCCCGACATCCTGGACGGCACGCTACGGGCCGCCGACGACCCGCGGTGGGAGCGTTCCGGCGCGGCCGACGAGGAGGAGTACGAGTACTGGTCGTGGCGGCTGTGCGGGATGGCCTGCCTGCGGATGGCGCTCGACCACTGGTGGGGGGTCGCCCCCGCGACCGTCCGCCTGGCGGAGGAGAGCCAGCGGGCCGGGGCGTACGTCCGGCATCCCGACGGGCGGCTCGACGGGCTGATCCACGCCCCGTTCGCCGCGTACGTCCGCACCCGCTGGGGCCTGCAGGCCGAGGCCGTCGCCGAGCTGCCCGCCGAGCGGATCGTCGCCGAACTCGCCGCGGGCAGGCTCCCGATGCTCTCCGTGCACCCCGGCATCCGCACCCTGGAGCCCGAGGTGCCGCGCACCGGCGGCCACCTGGTGCTGGCGGTGGGGGCGGACGACGAGGTGCTGCTGATCCACAACCCGTCCGGTTTCCCCGACGGCTCCCAGCGGGCCGCCCGCGTCCCCTGGGCGGACCTCGGCCGGTTCTCCTCGGGCCGCGGCATCGTGCTCGGCCCGCCCCCGTACTGACGACGTACTGGCGACCTACTGGCAACCTGCTGACGACGTACTGGCGCCGGGGACGGGCCGCCGGGTCAGGCCGCGTTGGGGAGGCCGATCGGGGTGGACGGGGGGAGGTCGGCGCGGCAGGCGGCGGAGATCGGGCGCAGGGCGGTGACGAGTTCGTCCAGCTCGGAGCGGTGGAAGTGGGTCCAGACCCGGGAGGCGGCGAGGTCGGTGGCGCCCTCCAGGGCGAGGTGGCGGCGGCGGCCCGCGAGGGTCAGCGTGCCGTCCGGGGTCAGCCACTCGCGTTCGATCAGACGGGCGGTGGCCGCGTCCCACTCGGTGTCGCTCCAGCCGCGGTGCGGCTGCAGCGTCTCGCGGCGGGTGTCGAGGGCGCAGCGGACCACGAGGGCCTCGCAGCCGTCGAGGCCCTCGGCGACCAGGGCGGCGACGTGGCCGTCGCCCCGGTGCTCGCGCAGCACGGTGGTGGCCTGCCACAGGCGGGCCAGGCGCTCGTCGGGGCGGGGGAGGTCGGCGTTCGCGGCGGCCAGCACGCGCCCACAACAGTCCAGGCCGTCGACGGCGCGCTCCAGCAGTTCCACCGAACGGTCGATCAGATCCGGCTTCACGTCGGCCAGGACGCGCTGCAGCGCGCCCGTCGCCCCGGCGACCCGGGCCTCCAGCGCCTGCTCCGGGCTCGCCAGCGACCAGACCTCCGGCAGCGCCCGCTCGACCATCTGCGGCGCGAAGTTGAAGAACGCGGCCACCACCGGCGCCGCGTCCACGGCGCCCAGCGGGGCCGACCGGCCGCCGAAGTACCCGCGCCAGTAGCCGCGCAGCCCCGCCGCCTCGTACGCGGCCCGGGCCTCGGGGGAGAAGTAGGTGAGTGCGTGGACGGGTTCGAACAGCCACCACAGAGCACGGGCGGGGTGGACGACCTGGGTCATCGGAACGCCTTTCGGTGAGGGTCGAGCAGCGCGGTTCCGCTTGCTCTGGGAGCCTGCCAGAGCGGGACGACACCGGGAAGGGCAAGTGTTTCGGGAGTGTGAACACTTCCGCCGGACGGGCCGGGGACGGCCCCGGGGGCTTGCTGCGGGCATGCCAGGTGTGCTGCGCGGGGGAGGGTGGGGAGGGGCCGGGGCCGGCGGGGGATGATGGTCACCAGCGGTCGCACCGGCCGCCCGCACCGAGTCGTGAAGGTACCCTCGCCATGGCGCAGATCAACCCCAGCATCCTGTCCGCTGACTTCGCCCGCCTCGCCGACGAGGCCGAGGCCGTGCGCGGCGCGGACTGGCTGCACGTCGACGTGATGGACAACCACTTCGTCCCCAACCTCACGCTGGGCGTCCCGGTCGTCGAGTCGCTGGCCCGCGCCACCGACACCCCCCTCGACTGCCACCTGATGATCGAACAGCCCGACCGCTGGGCTCCCCAGTACGTCGAGGCCGGGGCCGGGTCCGTCACCTTCCACGTCGAGGCCGCCGCCGCCCCCGTCCGCCTCGCCCGGGAGATCCGCGCCAAGGGCGCCCGCGCCGCGATGGCGCTGCGCCCCGCCACCCCGATCGAGCCGTACGAGGACCTGCTGCCCGAGCTCGACATGGTGCTGATCATGACGGTCGAACCCGGCTTCGGCGGCCAGGCGTTCCTCGACATCATGCTCCCCAAGATCCGCCGCACCCGGCAGCTGTTCGACAAGCACGGCCTCGACCTGTGGCTGCAGGTCGACGGCGGCGTCGCCGCCTCCACCATCGAGCTCTGCGCCGAGGCCGGTGCGGACGTGTTCGTGGCGGGCTCGGCGGTGTACGGCGCCGAGGACCCGGCGGAGGCGGTCCGCGCGCTGCGGGGCCGGGCGGAGGCGGCGAGCGCGGACGCCTGGTGGGCCTGCAAGCACTGAGGGCGGACGCGCGGGCTGAGGCGGGTGGCGTGCGGACTGAGGGCGGGCGCGCGGGCCGAGGTGGGTGGCGTGCGGGCTGAGGTGGGTGGCGTGCGAGCCGAAACCGCGGCGGGTCGTTCCGGCGTCCAGTGAGGGGCCCGGGCGTCCGTCCGGGTGCGAGGGCGGCGGACGGAGCGAAGTTGCGGGCCGGTACGGGAACTGACGCGGCGGCGGGAACGGCGGGAACGGCGGAGCGAGACGGGGGGCGGTCCGGTGTCGGGCGGCGGCGCCTGCTCGGCGCGCTGGCGGTGACCGCGCTCGGGGCGGTGGCGGTCGGCGGGGCGGCGGTCGAGGACGTGCTGCCCGGCGGCGTCCGGCTGCGGCGGCTGCTCGGGATGACCGGGGAGGACGGCACGGTGCCGCAGGTCGCGGCCGGGCCGGTCCGCACCGCGACGGTGCGCTCCGCCGCCCGGGGGCGCGACGTCCACCTGGTGGTGTTCGACCCGCCCGGCGAGCACGGCGACGACCTGCCGGTCTGCCTGGCCCTGCACGGGCGCGACGGCGACGCGGCCACCTACACCGGGCTCGGAACCGCCCAGTTCCTGGCCGCCGCCGTCGCCGCCGGCACCCCGCCGTTCCGGGTGGTCGCCGTCGACGGCGGCGCCACCACGTACTGGCACGCCCGCACCCCCGGCGACGACCCGATGGCGATGCTCACCACCGAACTGCCCCGCTGGCTCGCCGAGCGTTCGATGCCCGAACCGACCCGGGTCCTGGGCATCTCGATGGGCGGCTCCGGCGCGCTCCAGTACGCCCGGGCCCGGCCGGGGAAGCTGTCCGCCCTCGCGCTGCTCAGCCCCGCGCTGTTCCGCAACTGGACGGACGCCCGCACCGTCGACGCCTACCGCGACGAGGCCGACTGGCGCGAGCACGAACCCCTGCTGCACCTCGACGCCGTTGCCGGGGTCGGCCGCACCGGGCTCTGGTGCGGCACCGAGGACCCCTTCTGCCCCGCCGCCCGCCGCCTCGCCGCCGCGCCCGGCGTCCGGGCGTCCTTCCCGCGCGGCGAGCACACCGGCGGGTTCTGGCGGCGCGTCATGCCGGACGCGATGGCGCAGCTCGGCGCGCGGTCGTAGCGGGGGTGCTGCTCGGGCGGGGTCGTAGCGGGGGCGCTGCTCGGGCGGGGGCGCTGCTCGGGCGGGGTGGGGGAGGTGCGCGACGCGCGGGTCCGTCGCAGCCGGGGGCGGCGGGGCGGGCGGCCGATACTGGCGGCCATGAGCAACCTCGACCGGAAACCCGCCCCGGCCGTCTGCGGACGCCAGGCCGCCACCGGCCCCGTCAAGGACCTGCTGACCGGGCGCCGCGTCCCGCTCGGCGAGTCCACCGTGGTCCGGCGGCTGCTGCCCAACCTCGGCCGCCGGATGGTCGGCGCCTGGTGCTTCGTCGACCACTACGGCCCCGACGACATCGCCGACGAACCCGGCATGCAGGTGCCGCCGCACCCCCACATGGGCCTGCAGACCGTCAGTTGGCTGCACGAGGGGAGCGTCCTGCACCGGGACAGCCTCGGCAGCCTGCAGACCGTACGCCCCCGCGAGCTCGGCCTGATGACCTCCGGCCGGGCCATCGCGCACTCCGAGGAGTCCCCGCGCGAGCACGCGCCCCTGCTGCACGGCGCCCAGCTCTGGGTAGCCCTGCCCGACGCCCACCGGCACACCGCCCCCGCCTTCGAGCACCACCCCGAACTCCCCGCCGTCACCGCCGACGGCCTGCACGCCCACCTCATCCTCGGCACCCTCGACGGCGCCACCTCGCCTGGCACCACCCACACCGCCCTCACCGGCGCCGACCTCACCCTCCGCGAGGGCGCCGCCCACCACCTGCCCCTGGACGCCGACTTCGAGTACGCCGTCCTCGCCATGAGCGGCGCCGTCGACGTCGACGGCGTCCCGGTCGAACCCGGCTCGCTGCTCTACCTCGGCTGCGGCCGCCGCGAACTGCCGCTCCGCGCCCGCACCGACGCGGCCCTGCTGCTCCTGGGCGGCGAGCCCTTCGAGGAGCGCATCGTCATGTGGTGGAACTTCATCGGCCGCTCGCACGAGGAGATCGCGCAGGCCCGCCTCGACTGGGAGAAGGGTGACCGGTTCGGCGAGGTGGACGGCTACGACGGCCCCCGGCTGTCCGCCCCGCCGCTGCCCGCCACGCCGCTGAAACCGCGCGGGCGGGCCCGCTGAACTGCGGGGGCGGCAGCTGGTCGGTTCCGATGATCGACTCCACCCCGCCCGGGACGGTGCGGATCTCGGTCCCCCACGAGCGCCGGTAGTCGCCGCTCTGCACTTCCGGGCCGGGCCTGCCGGACGCGGCCGCACGGATCGCGGCCTCCAGGATCATCGCGTGGTGCCGCACAACCGCGGTCGCGGCGGCCGGTACGGCGACGGCTCGAGCTTCCAACCGGGCGGCGACCACGGCGGCGTTGCTGCTGACCCGAGCCATCAGCCGGCCACCGGCTCGGGTTCGCCCGGCTGGCGCTTGCCGAGCGCCCACTCGGCAAGCTGGGTCAGCAGCGCGCGGGTGAACTCGTTGGGCCCGCCGTCGAGGTGGTCGTGCCGGTTGAGGACGGCGAGGAACTGGGAGGCGGCCGGGCCCGGATCGGGGGCTTCGCCGACCAGGACGCGCGCCGCGCCGTCGAAGTCGCTGTCGGCGGACGGGTTGAGGAGCAGCAGCACTTCCGGGTGCTGCCCGATGGCGTGTCGTAGCCGGTACTCGCGGACGCCGGCTACGACGCCCCGCGCCTGGCCTTCCCCCTGAAGGACCTGCCCGTGCAGGTGCTGGCCAGGACGCGCTCGGACCGTGTCCTGCGCAGGACATGCCCGCCCCGGCTTCCCGGCACCAGGAGGCATCCGCCCCGCCACGGCGGCGAGTTCGTCCTCGGCCACCCGGGGCACCCCGGACGCCGAGACCGCCACCGACACCCGGCCCTACGGCACCGCGAGAGCACGATCCTGGGACCGGCCGCACCCAAGCCTGACCCGCCGCTCCTCCTGGGCCGCACAAGACGGCCAACTACCGGTGACCGAAGGCACCACGATCCGCCTGGAAGCCGACCACCCGCCCAGCGGCGCCACCCCCAAGCCACTCTGGCTCCGGTGGTCCGAAACCGACGCCACCCTCGCCGACACCGACCGCCTCCGGCAGGCCTTCCTGCGCCGCCTCGACATCGAGCACACCTTCCGGCTCTTCAAACAGACCCCGGGCTGGACCTGCCCGAAGATCCACACCCCCGAAGCGGCCGACCGCTGGACCTGGCTGATCCTGGCCGCCCACACCCAACCCCGCCTCGCACGCCCGCCCACGGCCGACCTCCACCGCCCCTGGGAACAACCCCCGCCGCCCGAACACCTGACCCCGACCCGCGCCCGACGCGGATTCCGAAACCTCCACCCGAAGACCGCCTGCCCAGCCGGCGCACCGAAACCCAGCCGCCCCGGCCCAGGCCGACCTCCCGGCCGCAAGAAACCCACCCCACACCACGCCACGACGTCCACACCGCCGCAAAGACCGGCCCCGCAAAACCGTCAGCGCAGAAGAAACCCGAGATCAGCAGCCCTCGCCCACGCCGCACAGGTCAAAGATCAAGTTAGACGTACTTTCCGTCGAGCGGGAGCGCCCGCTGGTCGACGCGGTCCAGCCCCCAGCCGGGACCGTCCTGCGTGACAGCGGGGGACACCGTCTGATCCTGGTCGATGTACCGGACTCGTGGGTCACCGGCGATCTGCTGCGCGATCGCGTCGGTGCCGCTGAGGGCGAACATGCCGAAGGCGTCCAGAATCGAGGTCGCCGTTCCACCGGCGGCCGTCGTCAGACTCTGGGCGACCGCGGTCACGCTGGTGCCCGACAGCGCGGACGGCTGGACCGCGACGATGTAGTGGCCCGGTATCGCGCTCGGGCTGTCGGCGTCCAGGATCGTGCCGGTGGCCGCGACGGCGGACGGCAGGGACCAGCACAGACTTGCCGCCAGCGTGAGAAAGCCGACCGAACAGACCCCGGACGCGCTTACCCCTCAACATGGTCCCCCCGTGGCGATGTACGGTTTTCGGGCAGGCCGAGATCAGCACACTGTGCGGCACCGACAGTTCGGTTCCCCCGCCCGCAGAGCGAGGCCGTTGAAGCAGTCGCAGCAGTCCGCTGTAGATGTTCTTGGTCTGGGCCCGGGGTAGGCGGCCCGGCCGGCGCCCCACACAATGGGTGCGTGACTGACGAAACCTCTACCGACGAGCTCCCGTTCCGCGTCCTGGCGGTCGGCGATGCTTACAACCTTGAGCAGGCCAAGGCTCATGTACTGTGCAGTCAGGCTGAGTTCGACCACTTGCGTAGCACGCTCCTGCGGCACAATTCCTTTCCTGACGTCACATCGGATGTCGACTGGAACCAGGAGATGGTCATCATCGTGGCGCTGGGCACCCGCCCCAGCGGCGGCTACAGCCTCACAGTGCACCAGGTCGTCGACTGCCGGGGCACCCTGACCGTCCACGCGCGCGAGCATAAGCCCCTCCCCGGGTACGGATATACCCAGGCTCTGACGCACCCTCGCGTGATCATCGCCGTACCCGCCCGGCCCGGCCCGGTGGAGCTTTCACTGACCGTGGCGACACCGGAGGAGCTCTCGAACGGGTGAACCGGCGGCGTGGAGCGGCGGGCCCGCGCAGGTGCGGCAATGGCGGGCGGGGCGACCCCGATACTGGGAGGGCGAACACCTCCGTGTGCGAGCACCTCGACCTATGGGCCGCTGAACTGTTTAGTGGAGGTTTCGGAATCCGCGTCTAGAACTCGCCTCGGAAGCGTGACAGTTCGGCGAACCCGTCCGGATGGACGCCCTCGTGCGGCACACTCATGCCCACGGCCTTCGTTCTGGTCCTGTGTGTTCCTTGGTCGGAGCACAGGATCAGGCGAAGGCCGCTTCCGTGTGGGGCGGTTACCGATACGAGCGATCAAGTTCGACGGCCAGTTCGAGGTCGTAGCTTAAAGATCAAGTTAGTTCTGCTGCGATCCTTCGGAACCGCCCTCGCTCGTACCGACGACCTTGCCACCGACAAAGGCCACACCCAGCGAGCCGACGACCACACCGGCAGCCACCAGCAGTTTCATCCCCGCCCCGAGGAACTGCTTGTTCTCGCTGTCCTTTTCGTATACCTGTCGTACATTCTGATCGAGGCGGTCATGGAGTGCCTCACGCTGTGCCCAGTCGAGGTCGTCCCGGCCAAGGTCGGCCCGCAGGGCGTCCCGCTGGTCCTGTGCAGCCTGGTAAAAGTGGTTCTGGCTGTTTTCGTTGGCCGCGACGGTGGACTCGTGGGCTTCCTTGACCGCCTCGATGTTGGCTTTGCCCAGGTCCTTGAAGGTCGGGAACTGCTCGATGAGCTTGATCCGCGCCTCGGTGGCCATCTCTGGCATCGCCGCCGCGAACTTGAGCACCTTGTCCTTGGAGAGGTTCCGCCAGGTCTGGAGCCCCAACTTGCGCTTGACCGCTTCGTCGTCCGCGCCGCCCATGCCCTGACTCCGTCCGCCGCCCTCTAATTCCTCCCGGATACTAGCGGCACTCGCCGTCAGCCAGCAGTCCGACGACAGAGGTGCCTGGACTGGCTTTGTTCATGGGGTTCGGCTCTGGCACAAGTTGTGTGATCACGCTAAGTCAACGACCTGCGGGCACATCGGGGCTGGTACACCGCCCCGGCCGAGTACGTCCTAGACCAGGAGTCCGGCCAGAGCGGGGAGTCCTGGGCCGTTGAGTGCCTGAGTGGCTGTTGTCTTCCCGGGCTTGACGGCTGTGTTTCCGCTGCTCAGGCATGGGGTCGGCGGTCTCGGGGAGGGGTGACGTGTCGTGTCGTTGCTCTGGTGGAGGTCAAGGATGCCGTCGGTCGTGGGGTTGCTGGAACAGTGTGAGCTGACTGCTCGTCGTCGTGTGGACGCGCTGCGGGAGGAGGCGGATTGTATCCAGGCCGAGTTGGTCGTGGCCGAGCGGGAGTGGAACGAGTGGGTCATCGCCTGTTCACGGGTCGGCGAGGTGCTGTCTCCGGGCGGAGGAGACACTACCGGCGCGGACGCCGCCGAGGAGTCGTCGGATCGCGGTGAACTGCCCGCGCCGCCCGCCCCTTCGGAGGCGGCGAGGCCGAAGTCGGTGGTGCCGGGGTGGCGTGCGGGTCTGGCCTGGTCGGCGCTGTCGGCGGACTACCAGCGCATCGTGCAGGCTCTCGCGGACCGCAACCGGCTCGGTCAGGGCCCGCTGACGTGCCAGGAGTTGGCCGCCTGCTTCGGCCTGGACCCGGTGCCGGCAGCAGCGGCCGCAGCACCGCCCACTCCGCATCGGACATGTCGGTGGGTAGCGGCGTGTACGGATCCCGTGGTCGGCGGCGTTCCCGAACCGGTGTGCCAGGCAGTCACACGCGAGAGTGACCGAAGCGGACCCCGTTCCCGCGATGCCGTGGAGCTGCGACAACAGGGCCTCCTGGGCCGCTCTTTGGCGTAGACACCCTTCGAGCTACCAAGAGGCCCTGCTTTCATGCACGGCAGCCGCTGCACTCACCCGATCGAGACCCCCGTTCGCCCGCACCCTCAAGATCGGAACAACGCCCCTTTCAAGGCGCAGGCAGGTAATCCAGGGGAAGCTCAACTCCCGTGCCGGCGTGCAGCCGTTCCATGTCGTGCCGGTCCTTGTCCGCGGGCTCGTAGCCGAGGTGGCACCGCACCTGGGTCGCCGCGTCGACGCACGGGACCTGGCGTCCGCCGATGGTCCCGGTTACCGGCGCCGGGTAGTGGAACCGTTCACCGTCCGGGAGAAGCTGCTGTCCGCCTTTGCCGGGAGACCCGATGATGGGGTGCAGGTCGATCTCCCGGCCTGCACTGTCCGCGACGGCCAGTGCAGTGGGAAGCCAGTCCCGCAAGACCTCCGTGAACCCAGCCTTGACCAGCGTGTCCCGCACTACGTCGAGTTGGTCCAGCAGGACGACCAGGTCGAGATCCGAATGCGTTCGGGTGGTCTGGCCGAGCAGGGCGTCCACACCCCAGCCGCCGTCCACCCAGACCGCCGCCCCTGCGTCCTTGAGCAGGTCCAGTACTTCCAGTACGTCGGATTCATTCAGCACCAGGGAACTCTGGCAGCCGAGACGATCTGTCGCCACCGAAATGCCCGCCGGTCCGGCGCGGTTGGCCACCGGCCACCGCCTGGCTCCAGTCAGCGCGCGTCTGGGCTCACCCGCTCGATCAACAAATCCCATGATCGATACGACAACAGCTTCTAAGCTTGGCGTTTATCCACGCATGTCACTCGACCTGCTGATCTGCGGTTCTTCCCGGGACAGCAGAGGCGGCCGTTCTCCACGCTTCGAGGTGTCG
>NZ_JBIAVO010000069.1:0-12640 GCF_042894345.1 Kitasatospora sp. NPDC001540 | reverse complement strand
GGTCGGTCCTGAATCGCTCCTACGAGCGCCTGTCACTTCCCCAGGCCGAGCTGTTCCGTCTCCTTGCGGTCAACCCCGGGCCGGATGTCTCCACCGAGACCGCCGTCGCTTTCACCGGGATCGGCAAGGCGAAGGACGTCCGTGACCGGTTGGTCGCCCTATCCAGGGCCAGCCTGATTCGTCAAGACCCCGACACCGGGCGGTGGCGTATGCACGACCTCGTGCGCGCCTACGCCACCGAACAAGTCGCCCGCCACCCCGCCCATACCGCTGCGGCCCTGCATCGCCTCCTTGTGCACTACACGCGCACCACACGAGACGCGGACGCACACGTGGACATGACGGACGCCAGAAGGCGTGACCTGGGCTTGGGGCGACGGTTTGCCGGGCGGGCGGAGGCATTGGGGTGGCTGGACGCGGAGCGCGCCAACCTCGTCGCTGCTGTCCACAGCGCCCACACCACCGGCCGCCACGGCATCGCCCAGGACCTCGCCTCCCATCTCAGCACCTATCTCGGCGTGCGTCACCATCTCGAAAGCCGCCTGGAGGTCGCCGATATCGGCCTCGCCGCGGCACGCGAGAGCCGCGCCCCGGCCGGAGAGGCCGGCTCCTGGAACAACCTCGGCAACACACTGCAGGGCCTGCGCCGCTTCGAGGAAGCCGAACAGGCCCACCGCACCGCCCTCAACCAATACCAGGCGCTCGGCGACCACGACGGCGAAGCCACTGCCTGGAACAACCTCGGCAGCGCGCTGCAGGGCCTGCGGCGCTTCGAGGAAACCGAACAGGCCCACCGCACCGCCCTCACCCAGCACCAGGCGCTCGGCGACCACCACGGCGAAGCCATGGCCTGGAACAACCTCGGCAGCGCGCTGCAGGGCCTGCGGCGCTTGGAGGAAGCCGAACAGGCCCACCGCACCGCCCTCACCCAGTACCAGACCCTCGGCGACCACCACGGCGAAGCCATGGCCTGGGACAACCTCGGCAGCGCGCTGCAGGAGCTGCGGCGCTTGGAGGAAGCCGAACAGGCCCACCGCACCGCCCTCACCCAGTACCAGGCGCTCGGCGACCAGCACGGCGAAGCGATGGCCTGGAGCAACCTCGGCACCGTACTGCGTGGGCGTGGTGAGATCGGGCTGGCGGTGGAGGCCGGTGAGCGCGCTGTTGCCCTGTTCGAGGAGCTGGGAGACCAGTACTGGCTGGGGGAAGCGTTGGACGAGTTCGCCGACTCCCTGCTCGCTGCCGGTCGACCAGCGAACGAGGTACGGGCCGTGCGGGAAGAGTCGGCTGCGGCGTACCGCAGAGCCGACGCTGAAGACGAAGCGGTCAAGGTGCTGGAGAAGACAGACGAGTAGCCGGACAACGCGGGAGGAGCCCGGTCCACGGGCGGGCGTTCGCTCATCATGATCCCCGTGGAGCGGCTCGGTGAGTCTGCTCGCTGCTCAACCCAACTGCACAAACCCACCCCGCTGCCGTAAAACCGCCGGCCACAGGGTGTGAAACTCCCCAAGCAACGTGAACAGCCCGCTCACTCACCTGCACACCACCCGCCACCCGAACTGCGAAGCCCATGCTCACGCCCCTACTGACCGCACAGAAACAACGGGCGTCGACAGCCGCCACCGGCTGGTGGCGGCCCCGCCACCTTGCCGCACGGCGGATCGGCCCGGCGGGGCGCCGAGCGGCCGTCAGCGGGCCGTACAGGGCCGGGGCGAGGGCGAGGGCGGCCGGTTCGCCGTCCGGTCCTGGGGCGGGGTGGGCGTCACGCTGTGCCAGGGCTCGGCATCCGGGCGGCCGGGACGTGGGAGGATGAGCGGACAAGAGGTAGGTCGTAGCCGGACCCCGGCAGCGGTCTACCGGTTTTCGGGAATCGCCCTCCACACGGGCACTCGAAGTCCGCCTTCGCCGTCGATGCCGCCGTTCGTGGTGCCGACCCCGTCGTGCTCACGGCCCCCAGGAAGGGGGCGATCGTGCACAGCACCATCGACGTCACCGGGGCAGTTTCCCAGCCGCGCCGCCGCACCGGTCCCGACGCCCACCCCGGCCCTCACGCCCTCGTACCCGCCGCGCTCCGTGGCCGTAGGACCGGTTGAGCGCCGGCCCGGGACGGCACGGCACGGCAGCATGGACAGCACGCACCCACGCGGTGCGCCAGAACCTCACGGCGAGCAGGGGCTGCTGGTCCTGCACGCCACCTTCGACCGCGCCTACGTCCTGCTGCTGCGCGGCGCCGCCGACAGCAGCGTCAGCGGCCTTGGCGCCGACTTCGCCCGCGCCGCCGCCTCCGGCCTGCCCGTACTCGTCGACCTCGCAGCCCTGCACAACGGCGGCCAGGAATTCCTCGCCCTGCTGATCGACGCCCACCGGCACGGTGCCGAACTGATCGGTCCCCTGTCCCCGTCCCTGAGCCTGCGTCTGGCCATGACCGGCCTCACCGACTGGTTCACCGTCCATCCCACTCTCACCGCTGCCCTGGACCACCTCCCGCCACCGGCCGCGCCCGGAAACCCGGGGACCTGACACTCACGGCGCCGGGGCCGGGCGCCCTACAGGGTGTCGCCCCGCCAGGTCCAACGGCTCGCGGAGTCGGGCCCGTAGACCGAGCGGCCGGGTCGGGGGCGAGTGGGCGGCCGAGCTGGCCCCGGTGCGGCGGGCGACCGAGGAGGCGCCGTGCCGGTCCACTGGGTGGCTGACTGGTACTGCGGAGAGTGCGGCAGCTCGGGCCAGGAGCACTTCGAGGACGACTGCTGGATGGCCTCGGGCCACGTGTGCGAGGAGGCGGTGCAGGCGTGAGCGGTGGGTTCGGGTCGGGGTCGTACTGCGGCGGGGTGGACTGCGCGGGCGGGCACCGGCTGCCCCCTGCATGGCCGGAGTGGCAGCGGCGGGTGCGCTCGGGCGGCCGGTGCGCGGACGAGGACGACGGCCTGGTCGCCGAGGAGCGGCCGCGCCTGTTCGGCCGACGGGACGCGGACGAGCGGGCGCGGGACGCCTGGCGCGACGAGTACGAGGGCCCGGCGCTGGACCGGTAGCGGTGCGGGGAGTGTAGCGGCGGGGACGTCACCGGCTGGTGGCAGCAGCGGACTTGAGTACTCCTGCTCAGGACGGCACCGGGGATGAGTAGGAGGATGACCTGGTGCTTCACTTAGCCGTCGATGTTCTCGTGGCCGTGGTGCTGACCACTGTGGAAGTGGTGGCACTGCTCCTCACCAGTTTCGCCCTCGGAATCCAAGCATGGGCGGACAACAAGTCAGGCCCCGGGACCACATCCAGCCTAAAGCGGACCGCCCGTGTCGCGACAGTGGTGTCGTTCACCCTGCCCCCGGCGTGTGCCTACGCGCTGTTTCTGCTGCGCCTGCCGATCGCGGCGATCGCTCAGTGCCTGCTGCTCGCGGCGATACCGTTCCTGCGCCCCATCGTGACCGGCGTGAACCGTCTACGGGAAGGCCTGACGCACCGACGGCGGCGTTGACGCGCCCGCCAAGGACGGTCGGTGTCCTGGTGGGCACCGTCGACCGTCCAGTGGAGCGACCCACTCCACTCGTCGGCCGGGTGCGTCGACACGGCCGTCGGCTGGTGGCGTCGCTGTTCGGGGCGGTCGGGGGCGCTGTCGTGGTATTCCTTTGCCGGTGGGGGCGGGCGGGGTTCGGCGAATGCACGGGGCGGCCTACTTCGCGG
Source organism: Kitasatospora sp. NPDC001540 (assembly GCF_042894345.1). NCBI lineage: Bacteria > Bacillati > Actinomycetota > Actinomycetes > Kitasatosporales > Streptomycetaceae > Kitasatospora > Kitasatospora sp. NPDC001540. The sequence continues at coordinate 8,965 of NZ_JBIAVO010000069.1, read as the reverse complement.
CCTGGCCGGGCCGGTGGACGGGGCTCGTGCAAGGGGCCGAGATCGACGGGCGTGCGGTGGTCCCCGCGTGGCATGCGGCCCGGGAACGGTACTTCGCGGCATTCGATGCCGAACACGGTTTCCTGGTACGGGAGTTCCCATTCGGCGAGGGCTTCGTGAGCGATCCGCTCCAGCGGATACGCCTCGATACGGTCGGCGAACAGCCTGTGCTGGTGGTGCTGCAACGTTCCGAGGGACTGCGCGGGACGGTGTTCCAGTTCGACCTGACCACGGGCGAGCGGGTCTGTCCCGATACCTGGGGCAGACGGCGCAAGCCGTGGGGCCGGGCACGCCCGCCGAGCGGGCGGCGGCCCAGTTGCAGATGCTGCGCATCGCGGCCGTGCCGGTGCCGGTGCTGGCGGCCGTGCTGGAGCTGTTGGCTCCGCTGCTGAGCGATGCGGACCCGGCCACCCGCACAGCCGCCGGCGACGTCCTCGCTCGCCTGCTGGCCGCGATCGAGGCGTCCGCCCCGGCGCAGTAGCGCGGGCGCCACGCCCTACGGGGTGTCGACCCGCCAGGTCCAGCGGCCCGCGGCCCGTCGCGGGCGCGCAGTTTCCGGTCCGCTCCGAGACAGCACCGATGGCAGCTGTCGGCGCAGCGCCACCTACTCGTCCCGTCGAACTTGCAGTGCCGGTACTCGGCCGGGCGCGGCGGGGTCAGTGGAAGGCGGGCACGATCAGGTAGAGGCCGTAGGCGGTGGCGGCCAGGCAGGCCAGGAAGCACAGGCCGGCGGCCAGCCGCAGCGGCAGCCGGCGGGGCGCGGGGGCGGCTGCCGCGTGGTTCGCGGTGCGCAGGCCCACCGCGTACAGGTTGACCAGGGCGGTGGTGGCGCCGATGCTGACCAGGGCGACCTGGCTGAGCGCGGTCCAGTCGATGTGCACGGGGTCCTCCCGGAGCGCGGTGGGATAGCGGTGGGCGGCCGCGACGGGGCGGCTCAGGCGGCCGTGGTGGCCGTGCGCACGGCCACGGTGTGGTCGTCGTTGACGTTGGAGGCGTCGACCGGCGAGCGCCGGGACGCGAGGACGATCACGGTGCTGAGCGCGAGCGCCGCCAGCGCGGTGACGATGATCCCGGCGGTGCCGCCGTGGACCACCAGCAGCGCGGCCAGCGCGCCGACCGCCGCGGCGGCGGGCAGGGTCAGCGCCCAGCCGACGGCGACCCGTCCGGCGGTGCCCCAGCGCACCTCGGCGAGCCGACGGCCCAGCCCGGCGCCGAGGATGCCGCCCGAGCACACCTGGGTGGTGGACAGCGGGAAGCCCAGGTGCGCGGAGGAGAGGATGACGGCGGTGGCGGCGCTCTCGGCGGCGAAGCCCTGCGGCGGGTGGATGTCGGTGATGCCGCGGCCCATCGTCCGGATGATCCGCCAGCCTCCCAGGTAGGTGCCCAGCGAGATCGTCAGGCCCGCCGCCGCCACGACCCACAGCGGCGGTCCGGCCGAACTGTCCAGCACTCCGGCCGAGATGAGGGTCAGCGTGATGATGCCCATGGTCTTCTGGGCGTCGTTGGTGCCATGGGCGAGCGAGACCAGGGACGCCGAGAAGACCTGCCCGATCCGGAAGCCCCGCTCGGGAACGCCCGCGTCGTCGGCCGGCCCGGTCGGCGCGGGCCCTTCGGGTCCCTCGGGCCCCACCGCCTCCGGGCGGTCGCGCCGGCCGCGCCGGCCGCCGGAGGTCAGGCGGTAGGCGAGGTAGGTGGCGGGCAGGGCCGCCGCGCCGGCGATCAGCGGGGACAGCAGCGCGGGCAGCAGGACCTTCTGCACCACCGCGGTGAAGTGGACGCCGCTGGTCCCGACGCCCACGCAGACCGCGCCGATGAGGCCGCCGAACAGGGCGTGCGAGGAGCTGGAGGGCAGGCCCAGCAGCCAGGTGGTCAGGTTCCACAGGATCGCGCCGATCAGCCCCGCGAAGATCACCCCCGGGGTGACCAGCGAGTCGTCCACGATGCCGCCCGAGATCGTCCGGGCCACCTCGGTCGACAAGAACGCGCCGACCAGGTTGAGGACGCCGCTGATCAGGACGGCGGTCCGCGGGCGCAGCGCGCCGGTGGCGATCGAGGTGGCCATGGCGTTCGCGGTGTCGTGGAAACCGTTGGTGAAGTCGAAGGCCAGGGCCGTCACGACGACCAGGACGACGAGGAACGACACGTGTGCCATGCCTCCATGGCAGCACGGCGGCCGCGTCCTCCCGGCAACCGAGGTGTGAACCCCGTGCGCAGATTCCGCGCGGAGCGGGCTGGAGGCCTCAGCCCCTGGGGGCGGACAGCCGACCAAACGAAACGGCCCGGCTCCGCCAGGCGGTGCCGACGCAAGCATGAAGCCGCGCGCCCGGGGCAGGCGGCGGGTGCGGCGGACGAGGGCTCGGCCGACTCCCCCTGAGGCCGAGCCCCCCCGCCGCATGGACGCAGCCCCCGCAAGGGCCGCGAGGGCACTACGAAGGCACTGCGAGAACGGAGCCATCGCAGCCGGCACCGGCAAAGTATCTGGCAGCTGCGCCTTCACGATCCCCGCGTTCAGCACCGGGCCCCGCCTCGGACGGACCGCAACCGAGGCTCGGTGCGGGCTGTCGGCCGATGCCGGTCACGGCGAGGGCTGTGGTCCAGTTGGTCTTGATGGCGCTGCGGGCGGCCGCCAGGGTGATCTTGCCGGAGCAGACGGCGTTCTTGAGCTTGGACTCGACGCCGTCCTTGATGGTGGCGCTCTGCGCGCCGGGTAGGGCTCGGGCCGCAGGTTGCCCGCATCGCGCGGGGCGCCGCCGAGTTCGAGGGGGACGAGGTGGTCCTCCTCGTAGGAGGAGGTGGAGGTGTCGGCGTGGCCGTAGTCGGCGATGCCCTGGACCTTGAGGGCGTTGGTGTAGGAGGTGGAGGGACGTGCGGTCGCGGTCCAGCCGCAGGCGCAGATCGTGGACTGGATGGCCGGCTGGGTGGCGTCCGGGCTGTACGCACCGGGGTGCGGACAGGGTCGGACGGTGGCAGGCAGGGGCGGGGGCAGGTGCTCGCGTGCACGTGCCCGGGCTCCGCTGGGACGGCGACGCCGTCATCGAGCCCGAACCGCCCGCCGGGGTGGCAGGCGCGGACGGCCGTGTTCGAGGCCCTGCGCGCCGACCGCGACCGCCGGGCGCTGACCGCGAGGACGGTGCGGACGTGAGAGACGGGTACGGCGGGTGCGGCGGTGGACCTGGCGGCGCTGGAGCGGGCCGGTGTCGCGCTGCCCGCGATCGTGTCCGCGACGGTGCCGTTCGCACGGCGCGGCGGTGGGAAGTGGCGCGTCGTCCCCGAGGAGGATCCGGCGCGCTGCCAGCACGTTCAGGGTCTGGAGACGGGTGCCGCCCTGCCGTTCCTGGACTCGCTGGCCGGCATCTGTGCCAGGTGCGACCCCGTCGCCGAACTCCCGGACGCGGTATGGGGGTTGTGGCAGGCGGCGGTGGCGATCGTGTCGGCCGACGAACGGGTCCGCGCCCTGACCGCCCCCGGGGCCCGGACCTGGCCCGGGTACGCCCGCGTGCTGGCCGCGGCCGCCCACCATGACGACGACACCGTCCGCATCCTGCCGGGTCGCCGGGGTGATCCGGCCGCCGAGGACCGGGGTTGGTCGAGGTGCGGCGGATCGCGCCGTCGGCCTCGCCGACCGGGCGGGTTGGGTTCGCGTCCGGCGACCTCGTGCCGCGGGATCGGCTTGCCGCCGCCCTGGCGGACGAGCTGCCCGGGACTGCCGGGAGGACGGCGAGTGGATGGGCGCGCTGACCTTGGTGGAGACCGAGGCCGGGAGGACGGTCTCGCGCCGGCCGTCGGAGGCGGAAGCCCGGTAGGGCGCGTCCTGGGCCGTCCGCGGGCGGGATGTGACGCCGGTCGGGTGCGGGGCGTCGCGGCTCAGTGGCGGGGGCGCAGGCCGTCGGTGGTGAGCCGGAGGAGGCGGCGCCAGTCGCCGCTGCCCGTGCGGAGAGTCGCGGAGATGGCACCGACCAGGAGGTGGACGTCGGCGACGGTGGTGTCCGGGCGGACGGTGCCAGCCTGTCGGGCGTGGTCGACCAGCACGGCGACGGCCTCCTCGAGGCGGGCGCGGGTGTGGCCGAGCGGCGCCGAGCCGGCCGTACCGCGGGACGCCTCGATGGCGGCGGACAGCCCGCGGTCGCTCTCCAGCACCTCCCCGACCCGCCGCAGGTAGGCGAGCAGAGGGTCGTCACCCGGCTCCTCGGCGAGGGCGTGCGCGAAGGCGAGGATCTCCGCGAAGCGGTCCTCGGCGGCGGCCTCGACGAGCGCGTCGCGGGTGGGGAAGTGCCGGTAGACCGTTCCCATCCCGACACCTGCTTCCCGTGCCACGTCCGGGAGTTGGACGGCATCGCCGCGCTCGGTGAACAGTCGCCGGGCCGCGGCCAGTAGCCGGGCGCGGTTGCGGGCGGCGTCGGCGCGCGGGCGCCGCCCGCCGCCGTCAGGGGAACTCGTTGACACCGTCGCGGGCTCCTTTCTAGGATCAAAACGGAATCGGAATCCGGTTCCGTCTCAGTGTAGCCGCCCCGAAGGAGCGAGCACCATGAACGACGAGCGATTCTTCGTCCTCCAGCCGAACGAGAACCGTCCGACCGAGGTCCCGCTGCCGCCGGGCTTCGGCGTCAAGGCGGCCACCACCGACACCGAGGGCCGCGTCGCCATCCTGGTCAACCAGCTGGACATCGACGTGCCGCTGCACGTGCACGAGCAGATGGACGAGTTCGTCCACGTCCTCGACGGCGCCATGGAGATCGACTACCGGGGCCGCACCTACCGGCTCGACACCGGCATGTGCGCGCTGCTGCCGCGCGGCGTCCCGCACGCCATGCGCAACGCCTCGCAGCCGCCCGCCCGTTGCCTGCAGGTCTCCACCCCCGGCGGCTGGGACCAGTACCTCGAGGACGTCTTCGCCGCCGGCTCCGCGCTGCGCACCGCCGACGGCCGACTGGACCTCGCCGAGGTCAACCGGATCGGTGCGCCGTACGGCATGCGGTACATCCCGGCCACGATGGCGATGCCCGACCACGACAGCTGAACCGCCGACGAGGTCTCCGGGGCGCGGACCGGTGCCGTGCGGCACCACCGCCTCCGGGGGTCGGAAACGCCGCGCACCCTGACGGGAGGCGGATCATCGGCGAGGTCTACAAGCTCACCCGGCCCACCCCGGAGCAGACCATGGCCTGGATGACCACCACCGTCCGACACGCCCTGCGTTGGGGCCAGGTCGACACGGCCGACTGCCCGCGTCCGCACATGCTGACGGAAGATGACGACGAGGAGTGACAGAGGACCGGTCAGCCGGTGTCGGACGACCGGGGCACAGGGCCGGAGCGAACGGCGGGGCACCGCACACCGCACACCTGCGCGAGCAGCAGGTTGAGGGTGGCGGAGTGCCGGGCGTGTGTCCAGTTCAGCCAGGCCGCGGGCGGGTCGGCCCGGTACTCCGGGAAGCACGGCTTCGACCGATCGGGCGGGCGCAGCATCTCTCCGGCCGCACACTGGCCCTCCTGCCGGTTGCATGAGCTGCAGAGCAGTCCTTCTCCGAACTAAGCACGGAGGCCGGTTGTCCGACCGCTTACCGCCCACAGCCGCTGTCTGGTGGACAGGCACGTCGCTGGTAGTGGTACGCCGGTAGGGTGTCTGCATGGAGCAAGCGGCCGCGGGCGAGCAGCCCATTTCCGGCGAGGCCGGTGAACAGGAGGCCCTACCTGGTCTGCTCCTGCCTGCTGTACCGCCGCGTCCAGACATGCTCGAGGCGCCGGGGGCAACACAGGTGCCTTTCGAAGTGGCACTGCTTGCGCTGGGATCTGTCCGAGGGATGGGGGCCAAGGCCCTACGGTCGATCGTGCGGGATTTCGGAGAGCGGCTGGGCGTGCTGTTCGAGCTGGAGCCTGAGGTGTTGCGCGGTGCGTTGGCACGGAGCCGAGTTCCCACGAACGCCGCACAGGAGGTGACCAACAGCGCGGCTCGGCTCGTTGAAGATGCCGCAGCAGCGGCTGATCGCTTGGCGATCAGGGGCGTCCGCGTCGTGGGCCCAGCGCACCTGCCGAAGAGGCTGGCTAATCTGCCGGACGGACCACTGTGGCTATTCGTCGAGGGTGACCCAGACGCCTTGGCTGCTGGCCCACACGTAGCAGTAGTCGGCACACGTAAAGCCAGTGCTGAGGGCGTGCGGGCGACGGAGGCTGCCGTGCGGACCATGGCCGCCTATCCCATGACCCTCGTGTCGGGCCTTGCCAACGGAATCGACGCGGCCGCCCACGACGCCGCCTTGCGCGACGGCGTACGCAACGTCGCGTTCCTCGGCCATGGCACCGACCTGGTTTTCCCTGCTGAGACAGCCCACCTACGCGCCATGATCGTTCACTCGGGCGGGTGTGTGGCCAGCGAGTACCTGCCAGGTGAGCGCTACCGTAAGGCGCAGTTCGTGCAGCGCAACCGACTCCAGGCGGCTCTGGCCGATCTGGTCGTCGCGGCCGAAGGTGAGTACACCGGCGGTACCGCGCACACAGTGCGATTCGCCACCTCCTACAAGCGGCCACTGATTGGATTTACCTGGCCGGGCGCGGGAGACCTGACCCGAGCGGTTGCCGATCAGCCCACGGGGCAGCTGCTCGATATCTTCGATCCAGCTGGCCGGCGCGCGTTCGACGCCCGCTGCCGTGCCCTGGCCAATGCTTACGGTCACTCGGCGTTCGGACTGCAGTTGGTCGAACGACAACTGCAGCGCGAGGCCCAGCTGCGACAGCTCACCCCCGAGGACTTCAAGCGACTGCGGGCACGTATCGATCAGCTCGAGCAGAGGGGTGCCACATGGCCGTCCGAGCAGTGATCTTCGACTACAAGACCCTGACCGACCTGGGCCACCAGGCGGCGATCGACGCGCGTGAGCTGGTGCACGGACTAGGGACTCGAGGCATCAACTGGGTGCTGTTCAGCACCGACCCGCTTACCGAGCACCAGCGCGGTGAGATGACGGGGTACCCTGAGCCAGCCGCGTACATCCGCCACGCGGATGTACCCTCTGGTAAGCGTCGCGGCTCTCCCGACTGGATCGACGTCGTTACCGACAAGCTCGATATCGCCCGCAACGAACTTTTGTACGTCGGACAGAGCAACCTTGATTGGCGCACGGCGATCAACTCGGGTGTCCTGTATGTCCATGCCCTGTGGTCGGCTCGCATACCCGGCGGTGTCACCGCGCTGGCCGCAGAAAATCCTGGCGATATCGCCGAAATCCTTGATGACTACCTGACTGATACCCCAATCTGGTCTCACCGATTGGACCAAACGTCCTGGTCACTGCGCTCCCTGCTTCCGGCTTCGGCAATACTGCCGTCCACCCGCCCGAGAAGCCAGTTCGACCTGAAGGACGTGTTCACGTACGACAAGCGGATCGAAGTCGGCGGCGAGGAAGCGCGAGACCTCCTGATGTTTACGGTCCTGGCTTCCGCCTATCTTGAGGGTCTCATTCCAGCCAATCCTTATATCTGCGTCTACCCCAGCAGCAAGGTAGGTGTGGTCAGCGAGCGACTGGCTACCTACTTGGATAAGGCGACCAGGTTGTTCCACGGCTACTACCGCGAGGACCTGCTGGTACGCGGTACCGCTGCAATGGACACCAGCCTGGAGCGGGCCGCAGCTCGCCGAGCGGGCCGGATAGCGAACGTGTCGATCGCCACCCAGGCCACGACTGTGCACATCGGCGCCAGGTACAGGGGGAAGCTGGCAGGTAAAACAGTGGTCGTGTTCGATGATTTCACCACTCATGGCCAGTCATTGGAGTGGGCCCGGATCCTGCTGGAGGCCGCAGGTGCTAACAGGGTCGTAATGCTGACAGTGGGCAAGTACGGCTCCAGGCACGCACGCTACGAATTGAACACACCGGAAAAGCTAGACCCGTACACCCTTAACTCACTTACCCCAGCTGACTTCCGTGAGATGATTCTGTCACCGCAACACGATGGGACCGCTGAGGAGCGGACCCGGAAAATCCTCCAGGCGGTCATCCGCCGCTCCCGGTAGCCCTACCTCAGTCGCTGATCGCTCTATCCGTGACAAACCGCAGTGTTCTTCCGGAGCGACGCTGTTTCCATTACGGAGTGGCGGTTTTCACGGCGGCGGAGTCGAGGAACGAGGGCATGCCTAGATTAATGGCCTGCTGCTTTCGGTCTGCCTCCGCGTCGAGTTGGGCGAGTTTCTGGGTGGCGCCAGCGAGGTGGATCTCCAGGCCCTCGACATCGCCGAGCCAGCCCTCGCACTTGGCCTCCTCGATCCGTGCGACGAGGTTGTCGTGGATCTTGAGCCGGCGCTTCACCGCACGCGTGACGTCCGTGAGGTTCGCTGCGGCGAGGTTACCAATGTCCCGCTTGACCAGGGACTAGACTCCGGTCGGATTGAGGTCGGGCGCGTAGGTGGGAAGTTGGAAGACCGTGAGCCACTCGGCGTTCGCGTCGATGAACTCGCGCAGCTGCTTCCTCAGGTGGAGACGGACGTTGTCCCACACCAGGACAATTGGGCCGCCGAGTTGGATGCGGGCGCGGACGAGCAGGCCACGGAAGTCGCGCCAGCCGAAGCCCTTCGGCTGGTCCTTGCGCCCGCTGTACTCCCGGACCGCGTAGAACAGCCGAGACCGCTGGCCGGGCTTGTAGCAGGTCATGCCGGCCATCGACACCCGTCCGGAGCCCCGGCCGCGTACTCTCACAACCGGCGTGCGGCCCCGGCGCCCCAGGTTCTGGCGCGCGGCGGAGTCAGTTAGCTTTTTCAGGGCGGCCACCGATCGGGTGACGGCCGGGTGCTCGGGATGAGGACAGAAAGATCAAGGCCTCCGGGCGGTTGAGCGAGATGTCTCAGAGGGCGTTAAGTCCTGTTTTTAATGGTTCGGCATCGCTCGATCGTGGGGTCGGCTGCAGTTCCGGGGCGGCTGCCGGATCGGGGGTGGTGC
>NZ_JBIAVO010000068.1:0-12988 GCF_042894345.1 Kitasatospora sp. NPDC001540 | reverse complement strand
GCTACCTCGCCGGCCTCCAGCTTCGCGGCGCGATGATCTGGATCAAGGACCTCACCAGGACCACCCCTTGATCACGACCAAATACGCTCCCTAGGACAGCCCCAGGTTCACCCCGGCGAACCGGACATAGCGGGCGGCGTGGGGCGGTCCTGGGACAGTCCGCGACGCTCCGTTCCAGGCCGCCGGGCGGCCGGGCCGGACGCTGGACACAGGTGGACACAGATGGCGTCGCGCGACACTCCTACCTGGGAAAAACGCCTCTGTCGGTATACAGGAGAGGCAAATGGAGACAGATCGAGGGCGGGTGGCCGGCCCCGGCCGCGGCCCGGTGCGGGCAGTGGTGGACAGGCCCAGCAGGTGCCGCGTTTCCCCTGGACATTGGCGCGAATCCCCTGGACAACCGCCGGGCGGGCGGCGTGACCCGGGTGGGCCGGGGGCGGTTGGGAGGGCAGGACGCATCCCTCCCCCTCCCCTACTTCACGGCGGCCCGGCCTGGGCGCCGGGCTGACCGCGCTGCTGCCCACCACCGAGCCCGTCGGGCCCACCGCATCCGCTGGCCACCGCGCCACCGAGCAGCTCCTGCTGCTGCGCGAGGCGGCGGTGCCGGTGCCGGTGCTCACCGCGGCGGTGGAGCTGCTCGGGCTGCTGGCCGACAGCGAGGATGCGGTGACCCGGGAGGCGGCGGCCCAGGTCGCGGCCCGGCTACGCGCGGCCGCCGAGGGCGTCCCGGACCGGTGAGGTCCGGGACGGCGGGTTCACCGGTCCGTGTCAGGTCCGGGCCGGGTCCTGGCGCAGGGCCAGGGAGAGGGCACGGGAGGCGAGGCGGGGGTAGCCGACCAGGAGCCGGTCGGCCTGCGGGGACCGGGCGCTCATGTGCTGGAACATGGTGACCAGCTCGGCTACGACCTTCTGGAACTGGCCCTCCAGCCACGGGAGTGTCAAATCAACAACGGTGTAAATCCCCTGGTCAGTTGATGGTCAGCGGCCTGCGGAGAGGCGGCCTTCGAACGTGATATCGAAGGTGTTGAGGGCCGCCTTCCAGCGGGTCATCCAGAGCTTGCGGCCGGCGCCGGTCGGGTCGTGCTTCTCATAGCCGAGGTGGTCGGTGAGCTCGCCCTCAAGGGCGGACTCCAGGATCTTCTTGGTGAGCTGCTGCAGCAGCCCGCCGGCGCCGGTCAGGCCCTCGGCCCTCGCCCGGTCGACCAGCTGCCCGATGAGCTGGTCGTCGAGCGCGTCCTGGCGCTCGGCAGCCGGTTTCACACCGGCAGCCTCGACCTCGGACTCCGTGGCGTGAATCGTCACGTCAGACGCGCGGTGCTTCCTCTTCCCGGGCAGGTCAGCGACCCACCCTGTCAGATCGGGTTACACCGTTGATCAGACACTCCCTCAAGCTCAGGTGACCGGGGTCAGCTGGTGCTTACGGGCAAGCAGAGCCAGACGGTGTTGGAAGTTGTGTTTGTAGCTAGGACAGGGAGAGATTCCCTCGGACCAGAGTTTGGGGCAGGATCCTCCACAGATGCCGAGCATCGGGCATTTGCTACAGGGGACTTCCTTGTTCTGGAGTTGGTCGTGCCAGGAATCGAACGGCCCGCTCGGGCGGAGGTCTGCGAGCGTGTTGTCGCTGATGCGGGCGAGCGCCTGCGATTGCTCTGCTTGCGGAACCAATGGTTGTTCGCTGCACGAGAAGATGGCTCCGGTGCTGCTGATGATCTCGGAGCGTTTGGTGACGGCTGCGCAAACGACCGGCTTGGATGCTGTGGGCAGGATCGTGAAGTTTAGACCAAGGTCGGTCATGGTGGTCAGCCAGGCCGACTCGCGGGCTGCGTAGGTGGTGGCGTTGAGTGCGATGCCGGACACGTCGTTGGACCAGGCGTGGACCGGTTCCAGCGTGAAGGTGACCCGGGAATGCGCAAGGCCTGTCTCCGCCATGTGGTGCAGATAGGTGTCAATGTGGTCTGCGTTGTCCTTGGTGACGTTCGTCCGCAGCTCGAAGGAGACGTCGGCCAGGTCTTGGTCGGCGAGGGCTTCGGTGACGAGCGAGGTGATGCGGGTGAAGGACGTTCCGCCGGATTTGAGGATTCGGCTACGGTCGTGGATCTCCTTGGGACCGTCCAAGGTGATGCACAGCTTGGTGATGCGGCCGTCGTTCCGGAGCCGGTGGAGCTTGCGCAGGGTGAGAAGTGAGCCGTTGGTGACCATCATCGCGCTGTAGCGGACGCCGTTTTGGTCGGCAGTTGCAGTGAAGCGGGAGCTGAGGTCCAACAGGACGGCATATCCCATCATTGGTTCGCCACCGAACCAGCGAATCTTTACTTCTTGGGTGCTGGGGGCCTTAATGGCCCGCTCGACCCGGGCGGCGACGGCTGCTCGGTGGTCGGCAGGAAGGCGCCCCTTGGTGTGCTGCTGACCGCAGTATGTGCAGCCCATGTTGCAGTAGGAGGTAGGCATCAGCGTGAAGGACCGGTAGCCGTCGGCTTGGGCTGCTTTCCTGGATCGCTCAACGAGAACGTCCATCTCGCCGGTTGCGGCGGGAACAACGATCTCGGTGTCGATCAGGCGTTGGAGCAGAGCGGCGTCGGTGGTGGGAACGCGTCCTGCGCGTAGTTGGTCTGCAGTCTGCTCGTCGAGGGCCATGGGGACTGCCCGCCGCGTGCCGTAAACCAGCCTCAGGCGCTTTCCGGCAGCGTTGGTGTAGAGGTTGTCGCTGTAGATGGCGTAGCGGCTGGGCTGCAGGATGGTCATCGCGGCGTCCGGGCACCGCAGCAGTCGCCGTCGATGTCCTCGTCGCTGACGTTGGCGGGGTGGGGCTGGTCGCTAGGGGTCAGGAAGCGAGAATCGATCGGGGTAGGGTCCCCGTCGATGTGGATGACGGCGTCGCTGGTGATGAGGTCGATGTGGATGTCGGTGAGGTATTCGACGACTTCGAGGAGTTGGCCGTGCTGGCCAAAGCCGATGTGGACTCCGGGGTGGCGCTCGTTGATGTGCGAGTTCATCCCGATGAAACCGTCGATGCCGGTGTTGGTTCCAAAGCCGAGCTCGCCGACGTGGTTGCCGTGGTCGCTTTGGAGGCAGCGGGCGAAGAGGGTGGAGATGAGGGGGTCCGCACAGTGGTAGGAGGTGACGTCGCTGTTCTTGATCTCGACGGTGAGCGGGTTGTCGCCCAAGCGGGCGTCCATCTGCACGGCCTTGTTGACGTTGAAGGCGCCGTCGGCAACGAGTCGGCCGGTGACCGAGGCGGGATAGGTGGCGACTTCGCCGGCGGGGAGGATGACGAAGGAACCCGGCCGCCAGATGCCGCGGTTGCTGAGCCAGCGGTAGCGGTCGTTGTCGAGGGTGATCTCGAGTTCGCTGCCGGAACTCGTGGTGACCGCGAGGTGCTTGGCGTGGAGGAAGCGTTCGAGTAGGCCGGTGTTGAGGGCGCTGAGCTCCTCCGGGGTGGGTCCGAGGGCGAGGCGGAAGAAGTCCCAGCTGCCGTTGATGATGCGGATCGGCAGGACTTGGTCGCCGTACTTGTCGATCTCGTGTCGCAGGATGTGGGCGTGCGACATGGTGTCACGTTCGATGGTGATGACGACGAGGCGGCCAGGGAGGCTCTCGGGGGCCGGGAGGACCGCCTTGAGGCGTTCGTGGAAGGTACGGTCTTCCACCGGTGCCATGGCAAGCGTGGTGGTGGCGACGTTGCGGTCTCGGGCGGTGAGGACGAGCAAAGAGGTCTGGTCTCGGCAGTCCGGGGTGTAGATGACGAGCAGGGTGTCGGTCGGCTGCAGGTGCGCGTAGCCGTCGAAGAGGGTTTCGACTCCCTTGAGGACACGGGCGTCGATCGTGGTTTCGGCAGGGGCGGTGGTCACGGCGTGCTCCGGTTCCATGTCTCAGTGGCTGCTGGTAGGTGGAGAGGCACCGGGGGTGCACGCCACGGCGTGCACCCCCGGTTGCGGAGTGCTTAGAAGCAGCCGCCGTTGAGGATGTTCCACAGGCCGGGCAGGTTCTCGTCCGAGAGCAGGTCGCCGGCGGTGACGACCTTGTCCTCGTGGACCATGATCGGCTCGCCCTGGGCCAGCTCCGCGTTCAGGGCCTGCAGGCGCAGCTCAAGAGTGGTCATGCCATACTCCTTGGTGAGAGTGGATCAGTTGGGTGACGCGGGACGTGCAGGTCCCGCGTTCGGTACGAACCCCCAGACCATTCCGGGCGGCACAGGTGCAGCACGGCTGGTCCGCGGTCGGTCCGGCGCTCCGTGCAGGGAGCGAGGACCAGTCTGTGGGCGACGCTTCTACGACGTCACATCCCGGGCTACCCGGGCGATTTCAACCGCACCTTCACGTGGCACAGGCTTACGGTGCACGAGGTAGCCGGTAGTGAAAGAGTCAGAAGCAGCCGCCGTTGAGGATGTTCCACAGGCCGGGCAGGTTCTCGTCCGAGAGCAGGTCGCCGGCGGTGACGACCTTGTCCTCGTGGACCATGATCGGCTCGCCCTGGGCCAGCTCCGCGTTCAGGGCCTGCAGGCGCAGCTCAAGAGTGGTCATGCCATACTCCTTGGTGAGAGTGGATCAGTTGGGTGACGCGGGACGTGCAGGTCCCGCGTTCGGTACGAACCCCCAGACCATTCCGGGCGGCACAGGTGCAGCACGGCTGGTCCGCGGTCGGTCCGGCGCTCCGTGCAGGGAGCGAGGACCAGTCTGTGGGCGACGCTTCTACGACGTCACATCCCGGGCTACCCGGGCGATTTCAACCGCACCTTCACGTGGCACAGGCTTACGGTGCACGAGGTAGACGGTGGCTGTGAGGAGCAGAAGGAGAGCTCCTGCGGCAGCGTAAAGAGGGCGGGGCGCCACCATGGTGGCGAGGACACCGGAGCTTGTCAGCGCGAGCACTGTGGCAGTGTTGAGGAGTGCCGAGTGCGCAGCGACTGCGCTTCCGCGGTGCTCGGGTTCGACGGCTCGTCCCAGTGTGGTCTGGCGTGCGACTCCGAAAGCACCGTTTGCGGCTCCGGCGGCGAGCATGAGGGCGAACAGTGCTGGCAGGCTGTTCAGTATCGCGGCGGTAGCCAAGGCAAGGCCGACGGCGACGACTGTCAGAGTGGCAGCCGGCTGGGCGGATCGTTGGGCGAGGATCCGCCCGGCGATGCCACTACCGAGAATCTGTCCTGCGGCCCAGACCATCGTCACCAGGCCGAACATGAAGGACGAAGCCTGGTAGTCGTCCCGGACGAGGTACACCTCGACGACGTTGGTGATCTGGAGTGTGAAGGCGAGCGCGGTGCCCAGGACGACGACGCGTGCTGCCGGTGCTTCTCGGATCAGGATGCGCAGCCCGTGTTGGAGGCCTGATTTCGGTGGACTCGAAGGCTGTTGCGAGGTGGTGTGTTCCTGCTCCGCGCCGGAGTGGGCGGGGAGCAGCAGGGCCACAGCGGGGACCACGAGGTACGTGGCGGCGTCGACCAGCAGGACGCCGCGGAGACCGACAGCGTCTTTGAGGATGGCGCCGACTGCCGGGCCTATGAGGAATCCGAGGCTTGTGGCCATGGAGACCTGTGCGGCGGCTCTGCTCATTAGCGGACCGGGTGAGGCGTCGAGAACGGTCTTGGTGAAGACCGGGGCGGCTACCGCCATCAGCCCCGAGAGGGCTGCTAGCAGCAGGATCAGGAGGACTGGAGTACTTATGAAAGCCATCCCGAAGCAGACAGCCACGAGGGCGGCGCCGGCCGGGAGGAGCGCTCGGCGTGCGGGGTACCGGTCGGCTACCCGCCCGGCGAGATCGGCGAAGACGATAGCGGGCAAGGACATGGCCGTGAACAGGCCGGTAATGCTTGCGCTTCCGACCCCCCGGTCGTGGAAGTCGAGCATCAGGGCTGTGATGGCGAGTCCGTCTCCCATGCAGGACACCAGGAACGCGCCGGCGATGGCCGTCACGTGCCCGGGGAGACGGCCGCTGGTGGCGGCCGAAGTCATACTCCGAAGGTAATACTTCGAAGCTTGCTTCGCAACAAGCTTCGAAGTTCTTACTTCGAAGTACTGGCTTCGGGAACCGCTCTCAGTGAGATCGCCACCGGCCGCCGCCCTTCGACCGCCCGCTCGCGCGAGCGGCTCGAGAAACGCTCCATCAACTCGTTGACCTGGCTGAGCAGTTCGAGCAGTTCTTCAGGAAGAAGCTCCACCCGGGCATTGAGGAAGGACAGGGCATCCCTCCACTCCTGGGGCTCGGACGCCTCGACTTCGAGCCACTCCTCCAACTGGCGATCACTTCGAGAGAGCACCTCCCTCAGCAGGTGCCGGCTGGCCCCGGCATCCTCAGCGGCCCCCGCGACCACCATGCCCGAGGAGCGGGCACGCCACAGATGTTTGCGACCGTCACTGTGCTCCGCCTCTTCGATGAGGCCGGCATCGGCCAGTGCGCGCAGGTGATAACTGGTGGCGGAGGGCGACAAGCCCGTGACTTCGGCACACTCCGTGGCTGTGCCGGGGCCGACCTCCGAAAGGCGCGCCATGATCGCCAGTCGGGCGGGATGGGCAAGGGCTCGCATGATCTTCGGGTCCTCGATGCGCAGAGGTGTCCGGGCGGGGGTACGGGGAAGCTGCATAGCGTCATAATATCCGAAGTTTTTCTTTCGAATCTACCCCCTATGGTCGGCCATACGAGGAAATATCGGACGGATACAGACTGGCTGTGCGCACCAACCGTGATGCGGGCAGCTCATCGCTGTGAACCGACCCGGCCTGGGCAGGCCGTAGCGGGCGGCAGGGGGCTGGACAGGGCGCCCCGGCGGCGGACAGGACCGGGAGCCTGCCCGGTGGACATGCCGGGCGGGTGCCGCAAATCCCCTGGGCATCGGCGCGTTTCACCTGCACAAACCCGTCCGTGGACCGGGGCGGGTGGGCGTGGCGCAGGCGGGCCCGGGGCGGTTGTCCGGGCATGACGCACTCCCCCCACCAGCGCCGGCGGCCCGGCCTGGGCTCCGGACTGACCGCACTGCTGTCCGCCGCCGAACCCACCGGGCCTTCCGCGTCCGCCAGCCATCGCGCCGCCGTCCAACTCCTGCTGCTGCGCGAGGCGGCGGTGCCGGTGCCGGTGCTCACCGCGGCAGTGGAGCTGCTCGGGCTGCTGGCCGACAGCGAGGACGCGGTGACCCAGGAGGCGGCGGCCCAGGTCGCGGCCCGGCTGCGCGCGGCGGCCGAGGCCACGGCCGTCCCGGGGCGGTGAGGTGCAGCGGTGCGGTTCAGGCCTGGGCCGGGTCGAGGGTCGGGTCCTGGCGCAGGGCCAAGGCGATGCTGTGGGCTGCGAGGTGGGCGGTGGTGTGCCGGAGGGGGCGGTCCTGGGGGTCGACCAGGTAGGTGAGCGGTTCGCCGAGGCCGATGAGGGCGAGCCAGCCGTGGCCGTCGCGGTTCTCGGACCAGCCGACGAGCTGGTCGTCGCGGGCGATCAGGCACAGGTCGTCCTCGGTGGCCCAGCCGCGCATCTCCCAGCCGGGGCCGATCTCGGTCAGCGCGCTGGCGTAGTCGGTGGTGTCCAGGTCCAGGCCGCGGCGGGCGATCGGGGCCAGGCCGAGGGGGTCCGGCTTCGGCTTCGGCTCCGGTTCGGGGGCGGGCGCGGCAGCGGCTGTTTCTCCGCGCGGAGGTGTCGGGGCCGTGTCGGGGGCGTCCTGAATATCTCCGCG
The DNA here is from genome assembly GCF_042894345.1 of Kitasatospora sp. NPDC001540. Taxonomy (NCBI): domain Bacteria; kingdom Bacillati; phylum Actinomycetota; class Actinomycetes; order Kitasatosporales; family Streptomycetaceae; genus Kitasatospora; species Kitasatospora sp. NPDC001540. Next base: position 5,340 of record NZ_JBIAVO010000068.1, on the reverse strand, counting down.
CGGAGGAGTGAGGTTCGCCGGATTACCTCCGCGCGGAGGAGTGAGGTCGGCTCCGCCGGACGGGGCGGACACCGGGCCGGGGACGGGCTGCGGCCGGTCGGCGGGGGAGTGCGGAGAAGCAGGAGCATTACCTCCGCGCGTGACTATTCGGCCGTCGGCGCCGTCCTCGCCACCTCCGCCATTACCTCCGCGAGGAGGAACGAGGGTCGGCTCGACGGGGGCGGCGGGCGCCTGCTGCTGGGAGGGCATCCCCGCCAGCGGCGACCAGTCGCCGTCGCCGTGCAGGGTCTCGTAGCGGATGGCGCGGCCCAGGCGCAGCATGCGGCCGCTCAGGGCGGTGAGGCTGGTCTCCAGCAGGCGCAGCACCTCCACCCCGCGCTCATCGTCGCTGGCCTGGGCGGCGATGGCGTCGATCCGCTCCAGGTAGCCGGTGGCGATGCGCTGGATTCGGGCGGCGGCCTCCAGCAGCTCCTGGCGCTGGGCGCCGGCCCGCACCGGGCTGCTCTCCGGCCCGCCGTCATTACCTCCGCGAGGAGGAATAAGGGCGGCGGCGAGGGCGTCCTGCCGGCGCTCGACGGCGGTGCGCCGGTACGCCTTCGACTCGCAGGACCGGTTGCAGCTCTTCTTCGGCCGGCCCCGACCGGTGTGTGGCGGCAACTCCTTGCCGCAGCCCCGGCAGACGGCGCCGGGACCGCCCCCTCACTTCTCCGCGCGGAGGATTCCAATTTTTCCCGCGCGGAGGAATCCGCCGGGGGTGCGGCGGCGCGGGCGGTCGGCACCACCGACGGCGCCGACACGACCGCGCCCTGCCGCAGGAGAGCGACCCGCTCCTGCTCGGTGGCGGCGGCCCACGGGTCGTCGACGCCCGCCAGCGCCTCGGCGGCCTCGGCGGCCTCGGCGGCCTCGGCGGCGAGCAGGTCGGTGTCCGTGGGGGCCGAACCAAAGGCCAGCGCCCGCAGCGCGCCCAGCAGGACGACGGGGGTGGTGTGGTCGCGGGAGCAGGTCAGGCGCCCGGCCGGGCCGGGCAGGTCGGCGGCCAGGCGCTCACGGACGGTGATGACGGCGGGCCGTCCAGCCAGGAAACCCGCCAGGCACCGGAGCACTCCTGGTGGACCCGCAATACGCAGCCGTGCTCCTGGCTGAGGGCGTCGACGACGCCTGGACCCACCCGCTGCCGCTCTCGGTCCTGCTGCCGCCCGCATCAACTCCCGTCCCGTCAGGTGCCCTCCGGCTGCCGGGCATCCTGCCACCGCGGCCCCACGCCGGTGGGGATACCAGGAAGGACCTCGGCGTTGTGGAGCTCCAGCCGCTGCCGCTCGTGGCCGGCCGGGACCGGGTAGGGGAGCCGGGCTTCGACGTCCAGGATGTCCAGAACGTCGGCGGGCACCTGCCCGGGGTGATGGACGACCCCGGCCCAGGGCTGCGAGCACACCGCTCCACAGGAGTCGGCAAGAGGCCCTGCTCGGTGGGACGGGTCAGCACCCACGGCAGGGAGGACAGCGCGGGCAGTACCGTCTCCAGCGGGATCCGGAAGTGGATCACCGTTGCGCGGAACTCCGTGGTTCACACCTGCCCGTGCTCGGCGGCCCATTCGATGATGGCCACGAAGGCCTGATCGAGGTTGCTGGCGTGGCCCAGGCGTACGCCGTCGCCGTTGTCTTTCCGCCCGTAGGCACCCCATCCGCCAGCGTGGCCGACGGCCCATCCGATGGCCATGAACCCGTCGTGATAGGCGGGATGCCACAGGAAGACCGTCTCCTCTCCGAACTCGACTTCGCTGGTCGTCCGGTACCCGGCCCGGGCCAGTTCCTTCTGCATCTTCCGCGACGGCTCCGTCACATCTCCCCCTGACTGGATAAGCATCCTCAGGTCAGGCACTCGACGTGAGGCGTAGAAGCGGTCGCCGGGGCGGAAGTCCAGGTGACGGCGGTGCTGTTGTCGGGTGCGGGTGCGTTCATGGCGGATCCAGTGAACCCCGTGGCAGGTAGAGAGGGGAAGGGCCGTGCGTGTCGAGCAGAGGAAAGAGGTACCGACGGCGGCCACCGCCGCCCGGCACCCGGCTCGCTCGCGCGCCGCGGCGGCCGTCTGCCGCAGCACCCGCCGCCCCGGCCCATCCTCGCGCCCCGCCTCCCCGGCGTCCTGCGGGAGCGGCTCCGCGCCGGGCTGCTCCTGCTCGGGCACGGCATCGAGGAGGGCATGGGCGCCCGCGGCGCGGTGGGCGGCGTCGACGGCCTCGGCGACATCCGCCGCCCGGCGCTCCTCACGCTCACGCACCGCGGCAGCCATCGGATACGTCACCCAAGAGAAATAATTACCATATGAGATTTTCATACGGTAATCGTGTTAAGCATGGAAACTTCTACCCAATTCGCCAGTTTGCCACCTTGCAAGGAATTGCGCGACACCCAACCCAACTTCCACTCTCGGCGGCGTGATGAATGCCATGTTTGGGATTGGATTTTTCAAATTTCACCTATTTTAATCGGACAATCCCGACAATTTTACCTTTTTAACTTCTTGACCTCGCCCGCAGGCTCAACTTAATATCTAAGGGCACTGAGGCGGGAGTTCTCGACTTCAATTTCTGGACCGCCAGGAAAAAGGAGGGGAAATGGGAAAGATCAGAACGGCAGTAATTGGGGCGCTGTCTGCATTTTTGCTTGGGATTGGAATGGTTTCTGCGGGCCCTGCATCGGCCGCATATATACCGGCCGACTCTCTCTGTCAGACCTGGAGTGATGGTACTACATTCGGTGCCTACTGCTCCTATAACAGCGTTTATAACGTTTTTCGGGCTAGGGCTCACTGCGCAAACGGGAAGGATGCTCCGACTCAGCCTTACGCTTGGATAGGCGGCACCCTCTGGTCATATTCTTATTGCAGCAGCGTACATTCGACTATCTCTAGAACCTGGATCGAAGGCGATATTTTCTGATCTCCGGCCTTGATCCGGGAGAGATTCCCGGCGGGACATCCTCTGCCAGGTATCGCTACCAGCCGCACGGAGCTGACGCGGCCGAGCGCGGACATGGGTGAGGGCCCCGACGGAGCTTGCGGCGGGCCCCTCGCTGACGGGCCGGGCAAGCGCCGCCGGCGGTCAGCGGTTGGGCAGGCTGGTGATGTCGGCGATCTGATGGCCGGCCAGGTAGCGGTGGCGGACGAGGTGGTCGGCGAGGGTGGTGACGGCGGGCCAGTGCGGCTCGAGCAGCGTGTCGGCGAGGTCGTGAACGGCGAAGTAGTCGACCGCGCCCTCGCCGAAGCCCAGCATGCACGGGCTCGCCGAGTCGAGGAGCGCCGTACGGTCGGCCCAGACGCCGGTCTCTACCGCCACGGCCCGCTCGGGGGTCCACAGCCTGGCCTCGCGCAGCCACCGGTCGGCGGCCCGCTCGCCCGCCCCCAACACGGCCGCGAACGCCTCGTCGGTGGGCAGCGGGGCGTCCCAGTGGGTGGTACCGCTGGAGCCGTCGACGACCGGGTCCGGGGAGAGCGTGGAGAGCTGCACGTGGTGCAGGCGGCCGCGGCCTGCGAGCACGGCGACGGCGTGCGCGGCCTCGTGCACGGCCGAGATCAGGTCCACTCGCTCCAGCGACAGGTTGGGGTCTGTCCATCGAACGGTGTAACTCGGTTGGGTTGAGTTAGCGGCGGCTGGCGGAGAGTCGGCCGTCGAAGGCGATCTCGAAGGCGTTGAGTGCGGCCTTCCAGCGGGTCGTCCAGCGTTTGCGGCCGACTCCGGTCGGGTCGAGGGACATGATCGCCGTGTAGACGCACTTCAAGGCGGCCTGCTCGTTCGGGAAGTGCCCGCGCGAGCGGACGGTCTTGCGGATCCGGGCGTTCACCGACTCGATCGCGTTCGTGGTGCAGATGACCCGGCGGGCCTCGGCGTCGAAGCTGAGGAACGGCACGAACTCGGCCCAGGCGTTCTCCCAGAGCCGTACGATCGCCGGATACTTCCTGCCCCAGGGCTCGGTGAACTCCACGGACTGCTCGAGCGCGGCTTCTTCCGTCGGCGCGGTGCAGACGGGTTTGAGCGCCTTGGAGATCTTGTCCCAGTCCTGCCGGGCCGCGTAGTGGAATGAGGCCCGGACCAGGTGGACGATGCAGGTCTGCGTGACGGCTTGCGGCCAGAGCGCGGCAATGGCGTCCGGCAGGCCCTTGAGGCCGTCGCAGACGACCATGCAGACGTCCGCGACGCCGCGGTTGTTGATCTCCGCCAGCACGTGCAGCCAGTACTTGGCGCCCTCGCAGCCGTCGCCGGCCCACAGTCCGAGGATCTCTCCCGTGCCCTCGACCGTGACCGCGAGCGCGACGTAGATCGGCCGGCTGGCGACCTGGCCGTCGCGGAGCTTCACGTGCACGCAGTCGATGAACACCACCGGATGGACCGGGTCGAGCGGCCGGTTCTGCCACTCGGCCATGCCCTCGATCACCTGGTCGGTGATGGTGGAGATGGTCTGCTTGGACACCTCCGCGCCATAGACGTCGGCCAGGTGCGCGGAGACCTCACCGTGCGTCAGACGGCGGGCGGACAGTGACAGCACCATCTCGTCGACGCCGGACAGCCGCCGCTGACGCTTGCGGACCAGCTGCGGCTCGAACGAGCCCTCGCGGTCGCGGGGGGCGTCGATCTCGACCGGGTGCCGTTGCGCGAGTTCCCGCTGCCGTCCCCGGCCGGATCGTGCTTCTCGTAGCCCAGGTGGTCCGTCATCTCGTCCTCGAAGGCGGACTACAGGAGCTTCTTCGTGAGCTGCTGGAGCAGGCCTCCGGCGCCGGTGGGCTGCAACCCGCTCGCGGGCCCGGTCGACCAGCTGCCCGATCCACTGGTCGTCCATGGCGTCCAGCTGCAACTCCACCGGCCGCACGGCCTCCACGGCCTCGGCCGAGGCGGTCATGCCTGTCATCAGGTGCTACTTCCTTGATCGGGAGTCACACCGTTCTTTGTACAGACCCCGGTTTACACCGTGGTGGCGAAGACCGGGTCCGTGCAGGCGTGGTCGGCGATGTAAACCGGGTTTATGTCGGGCCCCGCAGGCAGGTTCTTCTGTCTCGTGCCACTGAACCTTGACCGTTTGCCGCCGAAGGTTGACCAACGCTCGTTTCTGTCGCTGAAGGTTGACCGCCCAGGTCACTGCCCGGTCTGTGGGGCCACACCGCTTCGAGGTCGGCGGGCTCTTCTAGGCCGTGTCTCGTAATTGATCTTGTGGTGGGTTATTGCTCTTCGGCTCGCAGCCACAGGATCAGCGAAGCAAGGACGACGCCGGCCCGGTAGCGGTTGGCCAACTTGTCGAACCTGGTGGCCACTGCCCGGAATTGCTTCAGCTTGGCGAAGCAGCGTTCGACGAC
>NZ_JBIAVO010000067.1:0-13000 GCF_042894345.1 Kitasatospora sp. NPDC001540 | reverse complement strand
ATGGTCTGGCCGATGGTCGCCGCGGGCACCTCCAACGACGAGATCCAGTTCGCCCGGGGCGTCCGCCCCGACTTCGGCGACGACCTGGACTGACCGGACCAGAAAGCGATGACCACCATGTCCAAGCACACCCTGTCCGTCCTGGTCGAGAACAAGCCCGGCGTGCTCGCCCGGATCGCCTCGCTGTTCTCCCGCCGCGGGTTCAACATCGACTCGCTCGCGGTCGGCCCGACCGAGCACCCCGACATCTCCCGGATGACCATCGTGGTCAACGTCGAGGAGCTGCCGCTGGAGCAGGTCACCAAGCAGCTCAACAAGCTCGTCAACGTGATCAAGATCGTCGAGCTGGACCAGTCCCAGGCCGTCCAGCGCGAGCTGGTCCTGGTCAAGGTCCGGGCCGACGCGGAGACCCGCTCCCAGGTCACCGAGATCGTCCGGCTGTTCCGCGCCAAGACCGTCGACGTGTCACCCGATGCGGTGACCATCGAGGCCACCGGCTCCTCCGACAAGCTGGAGGCCATGCTGCGGATGCTGGAGCCGTACGGCATCAAGGAGTTGGTGCAGTCCGGCCTGGTCGCCATCGGCCGCGGCGCCCGCTCGATCACCGACCGCTCGCTGCGCGCGCTGGAGCGCTCCGCCTGAGCGGGCGTCTTACAACCTGAGCACTGCCATCGAAGTCCGCCGGGTGCGCCTACGGTAGGAACCCCGGCATCACCATCACGCAAGGAGATGTGCCCCCGTGGCCGAGCTGTTCTACGAAGACGACGCCGACCTGTCCATCATCCAGGGCCGCAAGGTCGCGGTCATCGGCTACGGCAGCCAGGGCCACGCCCACGCGCTGTCGCTGCGCGACTCGGGCGTGGACGTCCGCGTCGGCCTGCTGGAGGGCTCCAAGTCCCGTGCCGCGGCCGCCGAGGCGGGTCTGCGCGTGGTCACCCCGTCCGAGGCCGCGGCCGAGGCCGACGTCATCATGATCCTGGTTCCGGACCCGATCCAGGCCGACGTCTACAAGGAGGCCATCGAGCCGAACCTGAAGGCGGGCGACGCCCTCTTCTTCGGCCACGGCCTGAACATCCGCTTCGGCTTCATCCAGCCGCCGGCCGACGTCGACGTCTGCATGGTCGCCCCGAAGGGCCCGGGCCACCTGGTGCGCCGCCAGTACCAGGAGGGCCGCGGCGTCCCCTGCATCGTGGCCGTCGAGCAGGACGCCACCGGCAAGGCCTTCGACCTGGCGCTGTCGTACGCCAAGGGCATCGGCGGCACCAAGGCCGGCGTCATCAAGACCACCTTCACCGAGGAGACCGAGACCGACCTGTTCGGCGAGCAGGCCGTCCTCTGCGGCGGCACCGCCGCCCTGGTGAAGGCCGGCTTCGAGACCCTGGTCGAGGCGGGCTACCAGCCCGAGATCGCCTACTTCGAGTGCCTGCACGAGCTGAAGCTCATCGTCGACCTGATGTACGAGGGCGGCCTGGAGAAGATGCGCTGGTCGGTCTCCGAGACCGCCGAGTGGGGCGACTACGTGACCGGCCCCCGCATCATCACCGCCGACACCAAGGCCGAGATGAAGAAGGTCCTCGCCGAGATCCAGGACGGCACCTTCGCCAACACCTGGATCGCCGAGTACAAGGCCGGTCTGCCGAAGTACAACGAGTACAAGAACGCGGACAGCGAGCACCTGCTGGAGACCACCGGCAAGAAGCTGCGCAAGCTGATGAGCTGGGTGGACCAGGAGGCCTGATCCTCCGGTCCGTTCCGGTTGTACAACAAGGCTGCTCCCGTCCGGGTGATTTCGCCGGACGGGAGCAGTCCCCGCACCACCCCGCCGATAGACTCCGAACCACGCGTCAGGCCCACAGCGTCGTGCGTCTAGCTACGCGACATGCCACCTTCCCCCGCCCTGTGCGCGCCACCTCCGTGCGGCGGGGTGAACCGGACAGTTAAGGACACACTGTCGTGAGCAAATCTGTCGTACTGATCGCCGAAGAGCTGTCGCCCGCCACCGTCGACGCGCTGGGCCCCGACTTCGAGATCCGGCACTGCAACGGCGCCGACCGCGCCGAGCTGCTGACCGCGATCGCCGACGTGGACGCCATCCTGATCCGCTCCGCCACCAAGGTGGACGCCGAGGCGCTGGCCGCCGCGAAGAAGCTCAAGGTCGTCGCCCGGGCCGGCGTCGGCCTGGACAACGTGGACGTGGCCGCCTCCACCAAGGCCGGCGTGATGGTCGTCAACGCGCCGACCTCCAACATCGTCACCGCCGCCGAGCTCGCCTGCGGCCTGCTGATCTCGGTCGCCCGCAACATCGCGCCCGCCAACGCCGCGCTCAAGGGCGGCGAGTGGAAGCGCAACAAGTACACCGGCGTCGAGCTGAGCGAGAAGGTCCTCGGCGTGGTCGGCCTCGGCCGGATCGGCGTCCTGGTCGCGCAGCGGATGTCCGCGTTCGGCATGAAGATCGTCGCGTACGACCCCTACATCCAGGCCGCCCGTGCGGCCCAGATGGGCGTCAAGCTGCTCTCCCTGGAGGAGCTGCTGGAGGTCTCGGACTTCATCACCGTCCACCTCCCGAAGACCCCGGAGACCATCGGCCTGATCGGCGACGAGGCGCTGCACAAGGTCAAGCCGACCGTGCGGATCGTCAACGCCGCCCGCGGCGGCATCGTCGACGAGGAGGCGCTCGTCCGGGCGCTCCAGGAGGGCCGGGTGGCCGGCGCCGGCCTGGACGTGTACGCCAAGGAGCCGTGCACCGACTCGCCGCTGTTCGCCTTCGACAACGTGGTCGCCACCCCGCACCTGGGCGCCTCCACCGACGAGGCGCAGGAGAAGGCCGGCATCGCGGTCGCCAAGTCGGTGCGCCTGGCGCTGGCCGGCGAGCTGGTGCCGGACGCGGTCAACGTCCAGGGCGGCGTGATCGCCGAGGACGTGCGCCCGGGCCTGCCGCTGGCCGAGAAGCTCGGCCGGATCTTCACCGCGCTGGCCGGCGAGGTCGCCGTCCGCCTCGACGTCGAGGTCCGCGGCGAGATCACCCAGCACGACGTGAAGGTGCTCGAACTCTCCGCGCTGAAGGGCGTGTTCGAGGACGTGGTGGCCGAGACGGTGTCCTACGTCAACGCCCCGCTGTTCGCCCAGGAGCGCGGCGTCGAGGTGCGGCTGACCACCTCCAGCGAGTCGCCCGAGCACCGCAACGTGATCACCGTCCGCGGCACCCTGGCCGGTGGCGGCGAGGTGTCGATCTCCGGCACGCTCTCCGGCCCGAAGCAGACCCAGAAGATCGTCGGCGTGGACGGCTTCGACGTCGACGTGGCGCTCACCGACCACATGGCGTTCTTCCACTACGAGGACCGCCCCGGCGTGGTCGGCACCCTCGGCCGGATCCTCGGCGACGCCGGCATCAACATCGCGGGCATGCAGGTCGCCCGCGACGGCGACAGCGCGCTGGCCTCGATCACCGTGGACAGCGAGGTCTCCCAGGAGGTCCTGGCCGAGATCGCCGCCGCGATCGGCGCCAAGTTCGCCCGCTCGGTCAACCTGGGCTGACGCCCCGCAGCACTCCCGAACGGCCCTTCCGACCTTGAGGCGGAAGGGCCGTTCGCGTACCCGGGAGCGAATCCCGTCTCAGATACTAGGAAATCCAAGTAAATCTGCTGACCGCGCGGCCTCCACGTCGTACCGTGGAGTAGTCGTACGGTGCGCCACCCCCGCAACTCCGGGGCGCGTGGCCCGTACGACCCGTACGCGGTGCGGCAGGCGACCCCTGCTCGGCGTACCCCCGATCCTCCCTCCAGCGCGCCGCTGCGCCCCCGCACCAAGGAGCCCGGTATGCCGTTCGTCGCAGACCGCACCACCGCCCCCACCGCCACCGCCGCGTCCTCCGCCGCCACCGCCGCGGCCCCGCGCCGCCGTCGCGCCCTCCCGGCCGACCCCCGCACCGCGGCCGCCCTGCAGCGCGCCCTCGACCGCCGTGACAACGGCGGCCCGATCGGCGACTGACCCCCCAACGCCCGTACTGCGCCGGACGGGTGACGGAGGGTCACCCATCGAGTGAACCTCCGCCCCCCGCCCCCGCGCCGCGGCCTAGTTTGGGCCCGTGCGCACCCCCCTCGGCCTCCTCGCAGCCCTCGCCCTGCTCGTCCCGGCCGCCGTCCCCGCGACGGCGGCCGCCGCCCGGCCGGTGCGGGGCCCGAGCGCCACCGTGTTCCTGGAGCTCGACACCGAGCCCGCCGCCACCGCCTGGCAGCGCGCCCGGGCCGACGCCCGCCGGGAACTGCGCACCCCCGACCAGACCCGGCGCGCCGCCGCGAGCGCGGGGAACGCCCAACGGGCCGCCGCCGACCGCTCGTTGGACGCGCTCACCGCCGCCCTGCGACGCGCCGCCCCCGAGGCCCGCCCGCTCTACCGCACCCGCACCCTGGTCAGCGGCCTCGCGCTGCGGCTGCCCGCCGCCGAACTCCCGCGGCTGGCCGCCCTGCCCGGGGTGCGGGCCGTCCGCCCCGTCGCGCTCAAGCAGCGCGCCAACGGGTACTCGGTGCCGCTCACCGGCGCCCCGCAGGTCTGGGACGGCCCCGCGGGCCACACCGGCGAGGGCGTCCGGATCGGCGTCGTCGACTTCGGCATCGACTACACCCACGCCGACTTCGGCGGCCCCGGCACCGTCGAGGCGTACCGCGCGGTGGACGGCGCGAAGCCCGCGCCCGCCGGACTGTTCCCCAACGCCAAGGTGGTCGGCGGCAAGGACCTGGTCGGCGACGACTACGACCCCGACCCGGCCGCCCCCCACCACCAGCCCGACCCGCACCCCGACGACAACCCGCTGGACTGCGCCGCCAACGGCCACGGCACCCACGTGGCCGGCACCGCCGCCGGGCTCGGCGTCACCGCCGACGGCAGGCCCTACCGCGGCCCCTACCGGCCCGGCCTGGACCCGGCCGACTTCCGGGTCGCCCCCGGCGCGGCCCCCGGCGCCCAGCTCTACGCGATCAAGGTGTTCGGCTGCGAGGGCTCCACCGACCAGCTCGCCGCCGCCCTCGACCTGGCCGCCGACCCGAACGGCGACGGCGACCTCTCCGACCGCCTCGACGTGGTCAACCTCTCGCTCGGCAGCCCCTACGGCCGCCCCGGCGACGCCGACGCGCTGGCCGCCGACCGGCTGGCCGCCCTCGGCACCGTGGTGGTCGCCGCCTCCGGCAACGAGGGCGACGCGTACGGCATCGGCGGCAGCCCCGGCACCGCCGCCCGGGTGCTCACCGCCGCCGCCTCGGTCGACGCGCACGGCGACGCCGACGGCATCACCGTGCTCGCCCCCGCCGCCCTGGCCGGGAACGTCCCCGCGCACTGGAGCAGCAAGTACACCCACTGGGACGACACCGAGGTCAGCGGCCGGCTCGCCGTCCCCGTCGACCAGTCGGACGGCTGCGCGCCCTTCTCGCCCGCCGACGCCGACCGGCTGCGCGGCAAGGTCGCCGTGCTGCGCTGGACCACCAAGGACCCGGACCGGGCCTGCGGCTCCGCCCCGCGCGCCGACCACGCCGCCGACGCCGGAGCCGTCGGCGCCCTCTACGCCGCCGACGGCGACAACCTCGGCGAGATCGCCGGGGACGGCCGGATCCCCGCCGCGATCCTGGCCCGCGCCGACGGGACGCGGCTGCTGGCGGCGCTCGGCGACGGCCCGGTCACCGTCCGGCTCGCCACCCCCGGCAACCCGCTGCACGGCGCCGTCCCGCAGGACCAGCCGCAGCGCACCGACACCCTCGCCTCCTTCACCTCCCGCGGCATCGGCGTCGACGGCATCGTCAAGCCCGACCTGGCCGCCCCCGGCGAGACCATCTGGTCCGCCAAGGCCGGCAGCGGCAGCGGCGGCATGCGCGAGGACGGCACCTCGATGGCCACCCCGCACCTGTCCGGCCTGGCCGCGCTCGTCCGCTCCGCGCACCCCGACTACGACGCCGCCGAGGTCAAGGCCGCGCTGATGGACACCGCCACCGACACCCACCTCCACGACGGCGGCACCGGCCCGGCGTACGGCCCCGAACGCACCGGCAGCGGCCGGGTCCGGGCCGACGCCGCCGTCCGCACCCCCGCGCTGGCGTACGCGGCGCAGGTCGACGGCGCGGTCGGCGTCTCCTTCGGCGTGGTCGAGGCCACCGGGGCGACCACCGCCACCCGCGAGGTCACCGTCCGCAACCTCGGGGACCGGCCGCTCTCCTACGCCACCGGCTACGCGCCCGCCACCACGCTGCCCGGGGCCTCCTTCGGGATCGCGCCCGCCCGGGTCGACCTGCCGCCGCACGGCAGCGCCACCGTCACCGTCACGCTCCGGCTCGGCGCCGACCTCGGCCGCGCCCCCGACCCCACCCTCGACCTGCTGCAGGCCGGGCACGCCCGCAGCTACCGCGGCGAACTCTCCGGCCGGCTCACCCTCACCCCCGCGGACGACACCCTCCCGCCGCTGCGCGTCCCGCTGTTCGCCGCCCCGCGGGCCGCCTCCGACGCCACCGCGCTCGGCACCGCGGCCACCTTCGCCGTCTCCGGGAACCCCCGCCCCGGCCTGCTCACCGTCCTGCAGCCGGGCGGCGAGGGCCCGCGGCGGCCCGACTGCCCCGCCGCCGGCACCGAGACCTGCGTCGACGACCCGGCCGAGCGCGCCGCCGACCTCCGCCACGCCGCGGCCGCCGTCGACGGCCACGGCACCCTCTACCTGGCCGCCGTCCTGTGGGCCCCCGCCGCCACCCCCGCCGGGACGTTCGGCGTGCGCGCCTCGCTCGACGCCGACGGCGACGGCACCCCCGACGCCACCGTGGTCGCCGACCGCCTCAAGGGCAGCGACGTGCTGGTCGCCCGCACCCTGGACGCCCGCACCGGCGCCGAGCTCGACGTCCAGCCGCTCAACGGCCGCTGGGGCGACACCGACACCGCCCTGCTCGACTCCGACACCCTGCTGCTGCCCGTCCGCCTCGCGGCCCTGCCGCCGCTCACCCACCCCCGCTACAGCGTTTGGACCGGCCCCTCCGAGGACCCGGCCGACGCCCTCGCCACCCTCGGCCCCTTCCCGTTCGACCCGGCCCTGGCCACCCCCGTCCTCACCCCCGTCCACCCCGGCCAGGTGCTGCACACCCCGCTCGCGAACGCCCTGGTGATCCACCACCTGAACCCGGTCGGGCAGCGCGTCCAGCTCCTCACTCCGAAGGGTGACCCCGGGCGGGAAGGGGCCCGGTAGCCTGGCAGCACAGGCCAGAATCCCCACCATGGGAGCACTGATGAGCGTCGACCAGGACCCGTACCCGGACTGGCTCCGCCCGCCCGTGGGCGGCTACACCGCCGACGATCTGGACCGGCTGCCGGACCTCCCGCCGCACACGGAGTTGATCGACGGGAGCCTGGTTTTCGTGAGTCCGCAGACGTTGTTCCACATGCGTACGCTCCGGCTCCTCGAACAAGCGCTGGCCGACGCTGCACCGGCCGGGTGGGAGGTGTGGCGGGAGATGAACGTCAAGCTCAACCGGCGCAATCGTCCCGAGCCCGACCTGATGGTGGTGAACCAGCAGGTCGTCACCGGTCCGAAGCAGACGTACTGCGAACCGGAGGACGTCATGCTGGCGGTCGAGGTGGTCTCGGAGGAGTCGGAGGAACGCGACCGGGAGACCAAACCGAGGAAGTACGCCGCCGCAGGCATCCGACACTTCTGGCGGGTGGAGAGCGACAACGGCCGACCCGTCGTCTACGTATACGAGTTGGACCCGGCGACCAAGGGCTACGGGGTGGCAGGAATCCACCACGGAATCCTTAAGCTCGATGTGCCGTTCCCGGTCGAGGTCGAGCTGGCCTGACGCCGCGTCCGGATCGTGGACGGTCCGTGCCCAGGCCGTGGGACGGTTGTACTGTCCGGGGTATGTCTCGCACCATTCGTCTCGCAGTGATCCCGGGTGACGGCATCGGCCAGGAGGTCGTGGCCGAGGGCCTCAAGGTGCTCCGCGCCGCCCTGCCCTCCGACACCAAGCTGGAGACCACCGAGTACGACCTCGGTGCACGGCTCTACCACCGCACCGGGGAGACCCTCCCGGACGCGGTCCTGGAGGAGCTCAAGGGCCAGGACGCGATCCTGCTCGGCGCCATCGGCGACCCGAGCGTGCCGTCCGGGGTGCTGGAGCGCGGGCTGCTGCTCAAGCTGCGGTTCGCCTTCGACCACCACATCAACCTGCGCCCCGGCAAGCTCTTCCCGGGCGTGAAGTCGCCGCTGGCCGGCGAGCCGGACATCGACTTCGTGGTCGTCCGCGAGGGCACCGAGGGCCCGTACGTCGGCAACGGCGGCACGCTGCGCACCGGCACCCCGCAGGAGGTCGCCACCGAGGTGTCGCTGAACACCGCGTTCGGCATCGAGCGGGTCGTCCGCGACGCCTACCGCCGGGCGCAGGCCCGCCCGCGCAAGAAGCTCACCCTCGTCCACAAGAACAACGTGCTGGTGCACGCCGGCCACCTGTGGACCCGGATCTTCGAGCAGGTCGGCCGGGAGTTCCCCGAGGTCACCACCGACTACCTGCACGTCGACGCGGCGACGATCTTCTTCGTCACCCAGCCCGAGCGCTTCGACGTGATCGTCACCGACAACCTGTTCGGCGACATCCTGACCGACCTCGCCGCGGCCGTCACCGGCGGCATCGGCCTGGCCGCGTCCGGCAACATCAACCCCGGCGGCGACTTCCCGTCGATGTTCGAGCCGGTGCACGGCTCCGCCCCGGACATCGCGGGCCAGGGCAAGGCCGATCCGACCGCCACCGTGCTGTCGGTCGCCATGCTGCTGGAGCACCTCGGCCTCACCGCCGAGGCCGCCCGGGTCGAGGCCGCCGTCGCCGCGGACCTCACCGAGCGCTCCGGCGCCCGCTCGACCTCCCAGGTCGGCGACGCGCTGGCCGCCCGAGTAGCCGGCTGACACCCGGCCCGGACGACACACCTCCGGCCGGTGGGCCGGTACCACAGCGAGCACAGCCGCCCGGCTGTTCGGCACGGCCCCCTGGATGCGAGTATCGACAGTGGGCCGTGCCGTCGTGCGTTCTCTCCCCGCCCGACGGTTCGAAGGCCCCGCCCAACCACACGGTGAAGGACAGAAAGCCATGAGCACGACCGCCCCGGCGCCCATCACGTTCGACCTCAAGCCCACCGCGCACCCGCTGTCCGACGAGGAGCGCCGGGCCCGGCTGGCCAACCCCGGCTTCGGGCGGGTCTTCACCGACCACATGGTCACCGTCCGGTGGACCGAGGGCCGGGGCTGGCACGACGCCCAGCTCACCCCGTACGCGCCGCTGGAGATCGACCCGGCCAACATGACGCTGCACTACGGCCAGTCGATCTTCGAGGGCCTCAAGGCGTACCGGCAGGCCGACGGCTCCATCGCGACCTTCCGCCCCGAGGCCAACGCCGCCCGCTTCCAGGCCTCCGCCCGTCGGCTGGCGATGCCCGAACTGCCGGTCGAGACCTTCGTCGAGGCCGTCGAGCTGCTGGTCCGGCAGGACCAGGACTGGGTGCCCAGCGAGCCCGAGCAGAGCCTCTACCTGCGGCCCTTCATGTTCGCCACCGAGGTCGGCCTGGGCGTCCGCCCCGCCAACTCCTACCTCTTCATGATCATCGCCTCGCCGGCCGGCGCCTACTTCCCCGGCGGCGTCAAGCCGGTCTCGGTCTGGCTCTCCGAGGACTACGTCCGCGCCGCCCCCGGCGGCACCGGCGCCGCCAAGTGCGCGGGCAACTACGCGGCCTCCCTGGTCGCCCAGGCCGAGGCCGCCGCGAAGGGCTGCGACCAGGTGGTCTGGCTCGACGCCAACGAGCACAAGTGGGTGGAGGAGATGGGCGGCATGAACCTCTACTTCGTCCTCGGCGAGGGCGAGGACGCCACCGTCCTCACCCCCGAGCTCTCCGGCTCCCTCCTGCCCGGCATCACCCGCGACTCCCTCCTCGCCCTCGCCGCCGACCTCGGCTACCGCACCGAGGAGCGGCGGATCTCCACCGACGAGTGGAAGCGGGGCAACGCCGACGGCACCATCACCGAGGTCTTCGCCTGCGGCACCGCCGCCGTCATCACCCCGGTCGGCCACGTCAAGTCCGCCGGCGCCGACTGGACCGTCGCCACCGGCGAGCCCGGCCCGGTCACCCTGCGCCTGCGCGAGTCCCTCCTCGCCATCCAGGGCGGCCAGGCCCCGGACACCCACGGCTGGCTGCACAAGATCGTCTGATCCGCCGTCGGGCCCGGGCATTCCATGGCGGATCGCCCGGGCCCGGTAGCCTCGGTGCCACTCCACTCGTTGAACGATCCGGATCGGAAGGAGGAACCATGACCGCCGAGATGTACGACGCCGACGTCTACCGCAGCCCGGAGGACGACCTCCTCGACGCCTTCCTGGCCCTGGACACCCCGCAGGGGTTCAAGGCCGAGATCATCGAGGGAGAGATCACAGTGACGCCACCGCCGGACGGTGACCACGAGGCCGTCATCGGCCGGATCGTGCGTCGGGTGTTCAAGCTGTCCGGCGAGGACATCACCGTCGCCGGTAACAAGGGCCTGATCGTGCCGGGTGGAAGGTACATCCCGGACCTGACGTTCGCAGAGGAGGGCGCGTTCGACGCGCAACCGCCGTGGATGCGCCCGAAGGGGGTGTTGATGGTTGCCGAGGTGACCTCCAGCAACCCGACCAAGGACCGCGAGGCCAAGCGACAGGGGTACGCCGCCGCCGGTATCCCGCTCTATCTGCTGGTCGATCGCCAGCGGGACGAGGTCCTGCTGTACAGCCACCCGGAGGACGGCGACTACGAGGCGAGGAACGCGGTGCCGGTCGGCGACCCCCTGCTGCTGCCCGAACCGTTCGGATTCGAGCTCGACACCAGCCGGCTGGCCTGACCCGTTCCGGATGGCGAGACGCCCCTCCCGTCCCGCGGGACGTGTGCAAGACTGCGAGGGTGTCCTCGCTTTCGCTGATTATTAGCAGCAGGCGCGCCGGTCCGCAGTGACCGCTCCACGGCACCACCCCGACCGCGGAGCGACCACGAGCGTCCAGACCCGCGCGCAGACCTCTCGCACCCGCGAGGGGTCTTTTGTTTTGCCTCCCGGACCGGCACCGGGCCCTCACGAGGGGTCTGGAGACACCGGGGACGCGCGCGGGATGCTGGACAGTGGAGCCGGATCCCGATCCCGGCAGACGCAGTAACTCCACCGAACGGAGAACCCAGGGCCATGACCGAGGCCAACAGCCGCCCGAACGACGGCTTCCACGTCTTCGACACCACGCTCCGCGACGGTGCCCAGCGCGAGGGCATCAACCTCACGGTGGCGGACAAGCTGGCCATCGCGCGCCACCTGGACGAGTTCGGGGTCGGCTTCATCGAGGGCGGCTGGCCCGGGGCCAACCCCCGGGACACCGAGTTCTTCGCCCGCGCCCAGGCCGAGCTGGAGTTCGAGCACGCCCAGCTGGTGGCGTTCGGCGCGACCCGCCGGGCCGGCGGGAAGGCCGCCGAGGACCCGCAGTTGGCCGCCCTGGTGGCGTCCGGCGCGCCGGTGGTGACGCTGGTGGCGAAGTCGCACGACCGGCACGTGGAGCTGGCGCTGCGCACCACGCTGGAGGAGAACCTGGAGATGGTCCGGGACAGCGTGGAGTTCCTGCGCGCCCAGGGCCGCCGGGTGTTCATCGACTGCGAGCACTTCTTCGACGGCTACAAGGCGAACCCGGAGTACGCCCTGGCCGTGGTGCGGACCGCGCACGGGGCCGGTGCGGACGTCGTGGTCCTGTGCGACACCAACGGCGGCATGCTGCCGTCCGGGGTGCGCGAGATCGTCGCCACCGTGCTGGCGGAGACCGGCGCCCGGCTCGGCATCCACGCCCAGGACGACACCGGCTGCGCGGTGGCCAACACGCTGTCCGCCGTCGACGCCGGGGCGACCCACGTGCAGTGCACGGCCAACGGCTACGGCGAGCGGGTCGGCAACGCCAACCTGTTCCCGGTCGCGGCGGCGCTGGAGCTCAAGTACGACCGCCGGGTGCTCCCGGCCGGGGCGCTGGCCGAGATGACCCGGATCTCGCACGCCATCGCCGAGGTGGTGAACCTGACGCCGTCCACCCACCAGCCGTACGTGGGCTTCTCGGCGTTCGCGCACAAGGCGGGCCTGCACGCCTCCGCGATCAAGGTCGACCCGGACCTGTACCAGCACATCGACCCGGAGCTGGTCGGCAACACCATGCGGATGCTGGTGTCCGACATGGCGGGCCGGGCCTCGATCGAGCTGAAGGGCAAGGAGCTGGGCTACGACCTGTCCAGCGACCGCGACCTGGCGGGCCGGGTGGTGGCCCGGGTGAAGGCGCAGGAGAACCTCGGCTACACCTACGAGGCGGCGGACGCCTCGTTCGAGCTGCTGCTGCGCGACGAGGTGAACGGCGGCGAGCGGCAGCGGTTCTTCGAACTGGAGTCCTGGCGGACCATCAGCGAGCAGGGCCCGAACGGCTTCGCGGGCAACGAGGCGACCGTGAAGCTCTGGGCGAAGGGCGAGCGGAAGGTCGCCACCGGCGAGGGCAACGGCCCGGTGGACGCGCTGGACCGGGCGCTGCGGACGGCGCTGGAGCCGATCTACCCGGCGCTGGCGAAGCTGGAGCTGGTGGACTACAAGGTCCGGATCCTGGAGGGCCAGCACGGCACCGGTTCGAAGACCCGGGTGCTGATCGAGTCCAGCGACGGCACCACGACCTGGTCGACGGTCGGCGTCGCGGACAACGTGATCGCCGCGTCCTGGGTGGCGCTGGAGGACGCGTACACCTACGGGCTGCTGAGGGCCGATCAGCGGCCGTAACGGCGGTCGGTGCGAGGAAGTGCCCAGGGGGCGTGCGGAAGGCTCCGCACGCCCCCTTCTGGCGTGTCCATTACCCCTTTCGGGGCGCCCGTCACCGCAGTCGGGCGAGGAGGGCGTGTTCGACGAGGGTGATGAGGGCGCTCTTGGCGCTGTCGCGGCGTCGGGCGTCGAGGGTGATGATGGGGA
>NZ_JBIAVO010000066.1:0-13519 GCF_042894345.1 Kitasatospora sp. NPDC001540 | reverse complement strand
CCTCCCGGTCGGTGGTGGCGTCCTCCGCGAAGCGACGGTCACCGGTCGCGTCGGGCACGTACTTCACACAGACAACGATCCTCAAGCTCACGGCCTGCTCTCCTGTTACTGGGTCCGATCCGGCGGCTGCGGCGGCTGCCCGCGCGCACCGAGCGATCCTCGGCCCACGCACGGGGCCCGCGGCCCGAGCGGCGCGCGGAGGTGTCCCTCCGGGACTGCCCGGCAGCATACCCACGAGTAGCCCAACCGTCACTACTCGCCAGTAGCTTACGCTGCCCGCGACCCCGGCCCGACACCACGCGGCCGCCCCCGGCCCATCCTGCCCCAGCCCGACCCGGCTGCCACCTGACTCCACACCAGATCGCCTGTGAGATTACGCGCACCGCCCCCGCGAGCGCCCCCGTGACCGGCCCCTCGACCGGCTCAGACGGCCTCGCCCAGCGCCGCGATCACGTCCGCCTTCCGCGGCTGCCCCGCCGCCCGCCGCACCACCCGGCCGGACGCGTCCAGCACCAGCACGGTGGGCGTCCGCAGCACCTCCAGCCGCCGCACCAGCTCCAGCCGCGACTCGGCGTCCACCTCCACGTGCGCGACGCCCTCGACCATCCCGGCCACCTCCGCCAGCGTCCGCCGGGTCGCCCGGCACGGCTGGCAGAACGAGGTCGAGAACTGCACCAGCGTCGCCCGCTCCCCCAACGGCGCCCCCAGCTCCGCCGCCGTCAACCGCACCGCCCCGTCCGCCCGCACCCGCAGCCTCCCGTCCCGCGCCCTGCGCACCACGCCGAACCCGCCAGCCGCCGCCAGCACCACCAGGCACACCACCAGTCCGGTCACCCACCCAGTCTGACAAACCACCCTCTGGGCCCTTTCTCCCGGGGCTTGCCGGGCGCCCGCCGCCAGGCATCCCGGCTGGAAGCACCGGCGAAACACCCAAGTACACCCAGTACGAGGGCGTTCCGCCGGCACTCCCAGCCGGGCGCCCAACGACGTGCGCTGTTCCGACAAGCCCCGGAAGAAAGGGCCTGGGCCCGGAACCCGCTCCCCGCTACCATCACCCCGTGACCGCCCGCACCCCGTCGTCGACCCCCCGGCTGACCAGCCGCCGGGTGATCGACCTGTGCCGGGCCTGCACCACCCGCTGTCGCTGACCGCACCACCCCCGCGCCGTCCCCGCCGTACGACGTCCCGTCAGCGACCCCTCCGGAGCCCACCGTGCCCTCCGCACCGATCGACCCGCGCGGCCCGCGCTTCGCCGCCGTCCTCACCAGCCTCGTCCTCGCCGCCGCCCTGATCACCGGCAGCACGCCGCTGCTCGCCCTGCAGACCCTGGTCTTCGCGGCGGGCGCGCTCGGCGGCCACCGCTACGCCCCCTACGGCTGGCTCTACCGCACCCTGGTCCGCCCCCGCCTGGCCCCGCCCGCCGAGCTGGAGGATCCGCGCCCGCCGCGCTTCGCCCAGGCGGTCGGCCTCGCCTTCACCCTGCTCGCCACCCTCGCCGCCCTGCTGGGCCTGACCTGGCCCGCCCTCGTCCTCACCGCCCTGGCCCTGGCCGCCGCCTTCCTGAACGCCGCCTTCGACTACTGCCTGGGCTGCGAGTTCTACCTGCTCCTCAAGCGCGTCTGAGCCGCCGCTGGGCCGCCGCGCCCGGGGAGACCGCACCCCGCCGGAAAGTTCCCGGTGTGAGGGTCGCCTCCCCGGGTAGCCGCAGGCGTGACAGACCGTACCCGTTCGGGGGATCATCGGGGGGAAACACCCGTGGCCGCCGCGGCGTGCCGCGACCCCTCGGCCAGCCCCCGCGCTCCGGGTACCGCCGACCCGGGCGCCTGGCCCGTAGGAAGTAGGGCTGACCGTGGCCGAGTTCGTGTACCCGCCGGTGATCCGCACCGCGCTGGCCGCCTTCAAGGCGCTGGACCTGCGCATCTCCATCGTCGGCGCCGAGCACGTGCCCACCACCGGCGGCGCCGTCCTGGTCAGCAACCACATCAGCTACCTGGACTTCATCTTCGCGGGCTTCGGCGCGTACCGGGTGGCCCGCCGCAAGACCCGCTTCATGGCCAAGGACGACGTGTTCCGGCACAGGGTCTCCGGCCCGCTGATGCGCGGCATGAAGCACATCCCGGTGGACCGCGCCGACGGCCAGCCCGCGTACGAGGCGGCGGTGCAGGCGCTGCGCGAGGGCGAGGTGGTCGGGGTGTTCCCGGAGGCCACGATCAGCCGTTCGTTCACGCTGAAGAAGTTCAAGACCGGCGCGGCCCGGATGGCCGCGGACTCGGGCACCCCGCTGCTGCCGGTGATCCTGTGGGGCACCCAGCAGTTGTGGACCAAGGGCCGTCCGAAGACGCTGACCAAGCGCCACGTCCCGGTGACCATCATGATCGGCGAGCCGATCCACCTGGCCCCGACCGACAAGCCCGTCATGGTGACCCGCCGCCTGCGCGCCGCGATGTCCGAGATGCTGGACCGGGCGCAGCGCGAGTACCCGGCGAAGCCGTCCGGGCCGGACGACGACTGGTGGCTGCCCGCGCACCTGGGCGGCGGCGCGCCGACCCTGGAGCAGGCGGAGGCCGAGGACGAGGCGGAGGCCGAGCGCCGCGCCGCCCGCTGACGCCGCACCCCTGCCCCCTCGTGCGTCCGGGGTCAGCCCGGCGCGAGCCGGTGGGCGGCGAGGTCGTGCAGCAGCCGCAGCAGCGGTCGGTGCCTGCGCTCGGCGCGTGCGGCGAGCGCCGCCAGCACCGGCAGGTCGGCGCGGGTGACCGCGGCCGCGGGGCGGGCCAGCCAGGCGGTGGGGTGGTGGAGGTCGTGCAGCAGGGTGCGGGACCCCGGCCCCGCCCCGGACCCGCTGTGCAGGACGTAGCGGCCGTCGGCGGAGTTCTGCCAGGCCGTGGTGACGTCCAGCAGGGCGGCGGTCGCGGGCGGTTCGGGGACGGGGTCGAGC
This sequence comes from Kitasatospora sp. NPDC001540, assembly GCF_042894345.1. Taxonomy (NCBI): domain Bacteria; kingdom Bacillati; phylum Actinomycetota; class Actinomycetes; order Kitasatosporales; family Streptomycetaceae; genus Kitasatospora; species Kitasatospora sp. NPDC001540. Next base: position 10,584 of record NZ_JBIAVO010000066.1, on the reverse strand, counting down.
GTCTCGGCGTCGTGGAAGTGCGGGCGGCCGAGCGCCCAGCCCCCCACCACCCGCCAGGCGGGCACCGCGAACAGGGGCCACAGGGTGGGCGTCCCCACCACTGCGGTCTGCCGCAGCCGCCCGCCGTGCGGCTCCCAGCGGCGCAGGCCGCCGTTCGACCCGGCGGTGACCAGGGCGTCGGGGCCGAGGAAGGCGGCGTGCACGTCGCCCTCGGTGTCGGCCGCGGCGACCACCCGCCCGTCGGGCAGGTCGAGCAGCACCGTCCGGCGGCCGTCGACCAGGGCGATCCGGGTGCCGGTCGGGTCGACGGCGAGGCGGTCGCAGCGCCACAGCCCGCTGCCGCCGAGGTCGACGGGGACGGGCGGGTCGCCGCCCGTCCCGACCAGGACGGCCCGCATCATCGCCAGGCCCACCGCGTAGCCGTCCGCGGTGGCCGCCACCCGGGCGCCGTTCAGGGCGTTGCCCGAGGCGAGCTGCTCCTCGGAGCGGCCGTCGAGCAGGACCAGCTGGGCGTGCGGCGGGCCCGGCAGTTCCCGGACGGCGACGGCCAGGCCCGGGCCGAGGCAGGCGAGGGAGCTCCACTCGTTCGGGCCGCCCCGGTGCAGCACCTTCGACCGTCCGGTGGTCAGGTCGAGCGTCCGCAGCGCCCAACTGCCGTTCTTCTGCAGGCCGTCGACCGCGAGCACGGGTCGGCCGTGGGCGAAGTGCAGGCCGTACCCGGTGGTGCTGACCACGGGCAGCTCCCGGTGGGCGGGGCGGGCGGGCGCGGACCGGCCCGCCGCCGCGAGGCGCTCGGCCAGCGCCCGGGCGGCGGGCTCCGCGGGCAGGCCGCGGTCGGTGAGCGCGCGGGCCAGCCGGACGCCGTCGGCGACCGGGACGGCCAGGGCGAGCGCCCACAGCCTGGCGTCGTCCCCGGCCGCGGTGAGCCGCCGGGCCTCCTCGTCGATCTCCTCCGGCGTGCCCCACGGGATCCGCTGGGCCAGCCGGCCGCGCTGCCGCTCCTGCTCGCGCTCCTGCTCGACGGCGGCGACCAGGGCCTCCACCCGGGCCCGCTCCGCCTCGGTCCGCCCGGCCTCCTCGGGCAGCCCCGCAGTGGTCTGCAGGGAGGCGAGCACGGCGAGCGCGTGGGCGTAGCGGGGCCCGTAGGCCGGCAGGTCGGCCTCCACCAGCCCCTCCCACAGCGGGAGGGCGGCCTCGCGGTCGGGGATGCCGTCGCGGTCGAACGACGGGACGGCGGTGACGTACTCCAGGGCCTCGGCCAGGTCGGGCCGGTGGGCCTGCGGGTCGACGCTCGCCAGGTACGCGAAGAGGGTGACCCCGGCCCGGGTGGCCGCCAGCATCCACCGGTGGTGGTCGGACGGGGGCGGGTCGTCGAAACCGGTCGGGCCTGCGGACCCGGGCTCGGCGGGGTGCGCCCGCAGCGCGGCGCTCTCCGCCCGGGCGGCGGCGGCCTCCTCCGGCCGCCCGGCGGCGGTGAGGGCCAGGCCCAGGACCTCCAGCCCGTCCGCCAGTTGGGGCCGCAGCACGGCGGGGTTGTCCGGCAGCAGGCGCCGGTCGATCTCCACCGCCTCCCGGGCGAGGTCCACCGCCCGCTGCCGCCAGCCTGCGGCGACGGGCCGGTGCAGGCCGGGGCGGTCGGGCGCGGAGGCGGCGATCACCTCGGCGAGCTGGTAGTGGCCGACGAGCCGCCCGGCCAGCAGGGTCAGGGCGTGGGCGAGGGAGGCCTCGTGCCGGGGCGGGTCGTCCGCGGCGAGGCGGCGGTCCAGGGCCACCGCCTGCTCGAGGGCCGCCAGCACGGCCCGGCCCCCGAAGTAGGCGGGCGGCAGGGCCATCGCGAGGTTGACCAGGCAGGTGGGCAGGTGGGCGCGCGCCTCCCGCTCGGACGACTTGATCCAGGACAGCTGCCAGAAGAGGCCCAGCGCCTCGTGCTCGGCCTCCAGGGCCTCCGCGGTCCGCCCGGCCCGGCGCAGCTTGTTGGCCAGGTTGACCAGCAGCGCGGCGCCGCCCGTCCCGGTGGCGGCCGGGTCCATCAGGCCGGCCCGGCGGCCGAGGTCGACCGCCTCCCGGGCGTGCGCCAGCGAGGCGTGCCGTTCGCCGTAGCGCTCCAGCCGGTTGCCCAGGTTGGACAGCACGAAGGCCAGCGGCTGCGCGAAGGTCCGCGGGTCGGCCTGCGCCAGCGGCCGGTACAGCTCGACCGCGGTGACCAGCGCGTCCAGGTTCTCGCGGTAGCGCCCGGCCGCGGCGAGGGCGTTGGCGAGCCGGGCGTGGACGGCCGCCCGCTGCGCCGGGTCCCTGGTGCGGGCCAGCCGGTGGTCGGCCAGGACGCGGGCCAGGTCGGCGGCGCCCGTGGCCAGGTCGGTGCGCTCGTACGGGGGCAGCCGGTCCTCCACCGCCTCCAGCAGGTCGAACGGGACGCCGGGCAGCGTGGCCAGGGCGCTCAGCGCGGGGCTGCCCGCGACGACGGCGAGTTCGGGCCGGGCGCGCAGCAGCGGGAACAGGTGCGCCTCGGCGACGTGCGGCCAGCGCGCGGCGGCCGCGGCCAGCAGCAGCAGGGTGCGCCTGGTCCAGCCGGGGTGCGGCAGGCCGTCGGTGAGCGCGGTGACGGTGCCCGGCGCCCACTCCCGGGCCGGGTAGTCGGCCCGGTGCCCGGGGAGCGTGAGGGCGGCGAAGTCCTCGGCCAGGCGGTCGGGTTGGAGCGGTTCGAGGACGGTGGCCCGGTCCGGGTCCGCGGGCGGGTAGCAGCTCGCGTGGTCGGCCAGCAGGCGGTGCGCGGGCAGCCCGAGGCCGAGGCGGTCGAGGGCCTGCGCGCCGGTCGGCGGCGGCAGCGGGCCGGTCAGCGCGGCGGTGAACACCACCCGGTTCATCACCTCCGGCGGGGTGGTCCACGGCGGTTCGCGGGTGCCGTCGCCGTCCAGCCGGTGGGTGCCGTCGCCGTGGCGGCGCGCCCAGTGCAGGTGTTCGCGGTCCAGCAGGTAGAGGGTCAGCCCGGCGGTGTCGGTCGGGGTGCGCCGCCCGGTCAGGTGGGCGTCGACGGCGACCAGGGCCGCCATGTGGACGGCCAGGGTCAGGCCGAACTCCGGCCCGTCCAGCCAGGGCGGGGCCGTCATCCAGCCGGGGGCCGCCGTCCCGTACCGCGCGGCGAAGCCGTCCCGGGCCGCGGTGAACATCTGCGCCCGCCGCCCGGCCGGGTCCTCGCCGTCGCCGAGCGCGGCCAGCTCCTGCGCCGAGGTGCCCGCCCGGTGGTCGGCCAGCGCGGCCCGGACGGCGGGCCAGGGGCCGGTGTCGCGGGCGATCATCAGGACCCGGGCCGGGACGGCCGGATCGTGCAGCAGGGCGTTGCTGAGCAGCCAGGTCAGGTGGGAGAGCGGCCAGCGGTCGGCGTAGTCGACGAGCAGCAGCAGGCCCGGCGCCCCGTCCGTCCGCAGGTCCTGGCTGCCGGGCGGGGGCAGCACCGAGCCCGGGCCCTCGGTCGCGGTGACGACCTTCCAGCCTTCGGCGGCGGCCTCCCGGGCCAGTTGCGCCGCCAGCCGGGTCTTGCCCTGCCCGCCGGGCCCGTGCAGCCAGCGGACCGCCAGCCGGGGGCCGGACCGGCACCAGGCGCGGAGCGCGGCCAGTTCCTCCGTCCGGCCGGTGAAGCCGACCACCTCCCAGCGGGCGTTGAGCATCCGGCTCGGCAGCTCGCCCAGCCAGGCGTCCTCCGTACCCTCCCCGGGGCGCCAGTTCTCCAGCACGTAGACGGGCGTGCCGTCGCCGAAGACGTGGAGGTCCGCGCCGATCACCCCGTAGGCGAAACCGGCCCGCGCGACCACCCGCTGCTCCAGCCGCCCCGCGTCCGGCCCCGGGCCCGGCTCGTGCCCCGCCGGTGTCACCGCGGGGCCGCCTCCCCGGGCCCGCCGCCGGGCGCGGGCGGGTCGGGCTGCGCCGCCTCGTGCACCACCACGTTCCCGCCGAGCGCGCCGTAGGCCCGGCCGTGGCCGTGCGCCGTCACGTGCTGCGTCCAGTGCTGCTCGGCCCGGGGCAGCGCGGCCACCGTCCGCTCCACGAAGCCCTGCAGCTCCTCCGCCAGTTCGGGGCGCTCGGCCAGCAGCGCCTCCCACTCGACCTGCCAGGCCGGGGCGAGGGCCTGCCGCACCCGTTCGGGCTCCGCGGCCCGGGCCACCAGCTCGGCGTCGTGGTCCAGCCGTTCGGCGATCGCGCGCTGCCGCTCCGCCCCGCCGCGCGTGAACAGCCGGGCGGCACCGGCCCGGGCGGTCTGCCAGGCGTCGGTGGCCATCGCCCCGACCAGCGCCGTCCCCCCGGCCCCGGCGAGGGCGATCAACGATTCGGCGAGCATCCGTTCCCCCTGGCATCACGTGGTCCCGTCCCTCGCCGTACCCCGGCCGCACCGCGCTGACACCCCCTCCCGCCGTCCCGCCGCTCAGCCGGCGAACCAGCCCGCCGCGTCCAGCCGGAAACCGGACGGGCCGACCAACTGCGCGAGCCCGTCCTCCAGTTCGCGCAGGCGCCGCTCCCCGAGCACGGCCGCCCACTGCGCCCGGATCCGGTCGAACCCGGCCGCCGACCTGGCCAGCAGGTCCAGCCCGCGGGGCGTCAGCCGGACGAGCTTGCGACGGGCGTCCTGCGGGTCGTCCGCCCGCTCCGCGTACCCGAGCACCTCCAGCCGGTCCACGGTCTTGCCCGCCGCCTGCTTGGACACCCCCAGCCGCCGCCCGAGTTCGCTCGCGGTGGCCCCGCCGACCCCGATCGCCTGCAGCGCGAACCCGTGCGCGGGCCGCGCGTCCGGGTGCCCCTGCCGGGCCAGGTCGGCGTGCAACTCGTCGATGATCGTGCGGAATCCGGCGAACAGCAGCAAGGGCAGCTCGAAGCCGTCCCGAACCGGAACGCCCGGTTCCCCGTTGCGCGGATCGACAACCTGGTTTACGTTTTGGTCAACCACGTTGTCCATTCTAGGACGCGCAGCCGGGGCCCGTCCCCCGGCCACCCCGACACGCCTCCGCACCCCACGAAAGGCCCACCCATGCCCGTCCCCGCGCCCACCACCCCGACCACCCCGACCACCGGCGCCCACTTCCCCGACCTCACCCCCGACACCGCCCCACCGGCCGCCCGCCGCCAGCTCGACCAGGTCACCCGCCACCTCGGCTACCTGCCCTCCGCCGCCGCCCGCCTCGCCCACGCCCCCCAACTCCTGGACGGCTTCCTCAAGTTGACCGCCCTCTTCGACGCCACCGAACTCGACCCGCTGGTCCGCGAAACCGTGGTCCTCACCCTCGCCACCCGCAACGGCTGCCACGTCTGCGTCGCCATGCACAGCGCCGTCCTCACCCGACTCGCCGCCGCCCCCGAACTGATCACCGCCCTGCGCGCCCAACAGCCCCTGCCCGACGCCCGCCTGGAGGCCGTCCGGGCCTTCGTCCACGCCGTCCTCGACCACACCGGCGCCGTCCCCGAACCCGATCTCGCCGCTTTCCTCGCCCACGGCTTCACCCCGCGCCACGCCCTCGAGATCGTCCTCGGCATCGGTGCCTACACCCTCTCCACCTTCGCCAACCGCCTGACCGACGCCCCCCTTGACCCCCAACTCGCCCCCTACGCCTGACCCCCGCCACCCCGGCCGGTACGCTCCCCCGGTGACCGACCGCGGCCCCACCCTCCCCGCGCTGCGCCACCAACTGGTGGCCGCGGTCCTCACCCTGGCCGCCCCCGGCCTCCAGGACGACGCCTTCGACCCCGCGCCGCTGCTCACCACCCTGTTCACCGAGGCCTGCGACGCCGACGACCCGCTCCCCTGGATCGGCCACACCCTGCGCACCGGCGAGGAAGCCGCCCTCACCGCGGACCTCGGCACCGCCCTGCGCACCCTGAGGGCCACCCTGCCGCCCGACCCCCGCCCCGCCGACCACCTCCGCTCCCCCGCCTGGCCCGCCGTCACCACCACCGCCGCCCGGCTGGCCCGCACCCTGGTCGCCAACGACCACCACGCGGCCTCAGCCCCCGGCCCCTGACGCCCGCCGCACCTCCTTGCGCATCGTCACCCGCTGCTCGTCCATCCCCCCGTCCTCGGCCAACCCCCCTCTCCCGGCGCCCTCAGAACACCATCTCCACCCCCATCGCCCCCTCCCCCGCCCGCGCCGCCGCCCGCAGCACCCGCAACGGCGCCTCGAACAGCTCCGCGACCTCCCCCTCCCCGTCGCCCTCCTCCGCCAGCCACTCCGCCGCCCGCCCGAACGCCGACTCCCGCGCCGCCCCGCCGACCCCCAGCACCGCCTCCACCTCCGGCAGCCGTTCCCGCACCTGCCCGGCGTCCCAGACGAACTCCCCGCCCCACCCCGGCAGCCGCTCCACCCCGTCCGGCCCCAGCGCGAACGCCAACGCGTGGAACGGGAACGCCTTCCGCAGCCCGAACACCCAACGCTCCTGCTCCGGCCGCTCCTCCAGCATCCGCAGCAACTCCCAACGGACGGGGTCGAGTTCCTCGTCCTCCTCGACGTGCCCCCAGGACTCGAACAGCGCCCGCAACTCCGCCCGCCCCGCCCCCGGATGCGCCCGCCACCACGCCAGCCGCTCCTCCGCCCCCGCCGGACGCCCCGGCCACCCCACCGCCGCCGCGGCCCCGTCGGGCACCACCCCCAGCATCCACCACCCCTGGTAGCCCATCCGCCCTCCCCACTCGTAGCCCCACTCGTAGCCCCGACATTGAACCCCACGGGGAACGGCTCGTCACAGCGGGCGACCCTACGAGCCGTCCCGCAGTCGGTCCTCGGCTGATCGCCTGTCATAGCCCTCTAGGATCCTTCGGGCATGGAAAAGACGATGCAACTGACGATCGACTGCTCCGACCCGCAGAAGATGGTGGCCTTCTGGGCCCTGGCCCTGGGCTACGTGCCCGAGCCCGCACCGGACGGACACGCCACGTGGCGCGCCTACTGGGAGGCGATCGGCGTCCCCGCGGAGGAGTTGCCCACCGGGGCCGGAGACATCCCGGAGTCGATCGTCGACCCGGCGGGCCACGGACCGCGCGTGTGGTTCCAGCAGGTCCCGGAGCCGAAGACCGCCAAGAACCGCTGGCACTTCGACCTGAAGGTCGGCGGCGGCCGTGACGTCCCCCTGGACGTCCGCGCCCAACGGGTCAGGGCCACGGTGGACCGGCTGGTCGCGGCCGGCGCCACCGTACTGAAGATCAAGGACGAACCGACCACCGGTCTCTGCGCCGCAGCCATGCAGGACCCGGAGGGCAACGAGTTCGACGTCGTCTGAGACCGCGTCCGAATGGACATCACCCCCGTCGTCCGCTGGCTGTGGACCCGGGACCGGGCCGTGGCACCCTGCGGAGGCGTCCCGGTCCCACCAGCGGCCCACCGTCACGCGAGTGCGGTTGCGCTCCACTCACCGCGTCATCGCCGTGGAGCCGACGGGCCGCCGCGCTCGGTGCGAGTGGACCTGTCGCCCGGGTAGCCGCCGTCGGCGATCGTGGTCGTTCTGCCGACGACGGCTTCGGCACCGGATTCCTCCCGTGCCGTGCAGCCGTTCCGGTTGCCGGGGAGGGGTTTGCCGATCGTCACGACCAGGTGGGTGCGGGCGTCGATGACGACCTGGTGGTCGGTGGAGTACCTGTAGTTCTTGGACTGCTCTGCGACGCCGTGGTCACGGGTGGCAACCAGAGTGCCGTCGACCCTCCAAGAGCAGACTCCACGGCCGACCGGGCCGCCCCGCATCAGCCCCCTCGCGGCGCAGCGCCGTCACCGGTTTGCGGAAGTCTCGCGGGCTCAGCCCGGTGAACGGGGCCGTCCATCACGGTTCCGACGCCGTGATCACGACGGGCACCTCAGGAACGTCCCACGCCTGATTGCCCGCCCGGCCTGCCTCAGCCGCCTTGCGCCGCGAGGAGGCTCCTCAGCCTCCGTACCTCGGCGATCAGGCGAGGCATGTCTTCACGGGCGTTCGCGATGAAATCGATGTCGGCATCAAGCTGGGCATTCGGGCTGCCGAGCTCACGCCCTCCGATGTACCTGCGGATATAGATCTCGTCGTCCTCGTCCGAGTCCGGCGTGACCTGGATGAAGCTCTCGCCGCCTATAGCGTGTCGAGTCTCCATCCATGCCCACCACGGAGCGGGGGCAGTGGCGGCGATGCGCTTCTCCATCGCGTCGAGTTCGGTGTCAGTCAGCGCCTCGTTCACAGACATGGCGAGATCATCCGCCGAATGCCACCCAGAGTCCAGAGACCCTCGGCTCACCACCTGGTTGCGGGACAGCCCTTACGTCCTGGTTGCGTTCTCGCGCCACCACGTGACGTCCCTGTCCAACTCGTCAAGGACGTCGCGTCGCCGTTCGATTGTCAGTGGCGGGCGGTCGCCGAGATCCGGGCGAGGACGGCCGTCGCCTGCGCCGGGTCGGCGCGAAGCCAGGTGGTCAGGTGTTCTCGAACGGCCTCGGCGACGCAGGCGCGAACGGGCCCGTTGCCCAGGTAATCGCGGGTGGCCCCCTCGAACTCGGGCCGGTCGAGCTTCACCGACAGAACCGCCGCCAGGCCCGCACCGAGCTGAGTGTGGGTGAAGTCGGGGTCGGACGGGCTGAGCAGCTGTCGCTCCCGGGCATGGGCATTGAGAGCGGCCGCCAGACCGTCGTGGAAGCCGAGTTGGTGTGTGCCACCGCCCGCGGTCGGCCGGTTGTTGGCATAACTCTCGATCTGCTCCTCGGGGGAGTCGCACCAGCAGAGGGCCGCCTCCACGGTTCCCTCCATCTCGGAGCACTCGCACTCGAAGCCGATCACGTCCGAGTGGAACGGGGTGCTCTGTTCCACGATGTAGTCCTTCACTCCGCCCGGGAAGCGGAAGCGAACGGACCGGGGCGCCGCGAGGTCACGAACATCGGTCAAGGTGATGTCCAACTCGCGGTTCAGAAAGGCCAGTTGCCTGAAACGCCCAGCCAGTGTGTCGAACGAGAACTCCAGCGTCTCGAAGATTTCGGCATCGGGCCAGAAGGTGATCACGGTCCCGCTGCCGTCGGTCGGTCCGGTGCGCGCGGACGTCACGACGGCCACGCCCCGCTCGTACTCCAGCACCCGGCAGGAGCCGTCGCGCTGCACCTCTGCCATCAGGCGGCTTGACAGCGCGTTGACGACGGCCAGTCCCACGCCGGACAACCGGCTGGACAACGAGCGCCGGTCGACAGGCCGCGCCCCGCAGTAGAGCACGGTCAACCGGCTCTCCATCGAAGGGCCGTCGGCACGGTCGGCGTGCCCTACCCCTACCGGAAGACCCGTGCCGTCGTCGGCGACCCGAACGCCGCCGTCGGCGGTGAGGGTGATCTCGACCTGGCCGGCGGTGCCGACGAGGATCTCGTTCAACGCCTGTTCGGCGGCCTCGAACACCAGTTGGTGAAGGCCTCGTTCGCCTGCCGATCCGACGTACATCGCGGGCCGCTTCCGAACCGCCTCCAGGCCCTCCAGAACCACGATCGTGCCGGCGTCGTACGTCTTCGATTCCTCGCTCATGATGCCCCCTCTGAGGATGTTCGACAGAGCTTCCCCAGCCTAGGAGATTTCAGAGAAAACACCAGGTCAGAGCTAATTTGGTGAGGCCGTGGACAGGTTCCTGAAGGGCAATCAGGAGCAACCGGCCGCCGAGGGGTGCACGCTGCCGCGGCAAGGCCGCCGCGGCCTTCCGAGGACCGCCTGCGGCACTGTTCTGGGCGGCCCTGGGGTCACGGGTTTCAAGAAATTTCCACCCCGGCCAGATGTGGCCGTGGATGCCGAGTGGACCGTTCCGCTTCGTACTCCGATGGCTGGGCAACCAGACGGTTTGACTGGTCAGACCGTTCTTGAGGTCTCATGGCGAGCGTGTGAGGGCCGTGGGCCTGGTCGCGCGGCGGGCCGGCCACGGACGAGGCGGCGGACCATGATGCCGACCATCACCCAGCGGATCATCGCTTCCGAACGGGCGGAGCTGGTCTCGGGGTTCCGCGCGAGGCGTCCCGGCGGCCGACGAAGCCCAGGCCAGCCCAGACCTTCTTGACGCCCGGATGGTCGAGGCGGGTTCACAGCAGCGGCCGCTTCGCCCCGTCGCGATCTTGGATGCTCGCCGCGACGACGTGGACGGCCAGGAGCAGGCCGAGGGCGCCTATGACGATGAACCCGCTTGCGGCCCTTGACCTTCTTGCCCGCGTCGAAGCCCCTGGTCACGGCGGGGACCGTGTCGGCGGAGCGGACGGCCTGCGAGTCGATCAGCCCGACGCTCGGCTCCGCGGCGCGGCCGTCGGCTTCACGGACCTGGCCACGCAGGGCGTCGTGGAGGCGTTTCACGGTGCCGTCGCCGTGCCACCAGGCGAAGCAACCAGTACACCGTCGGCCAGGGCGGGAAGTCCTTCCGCACCTACCGCCAAGAACATCCGGTCCGCACCACGTAGAAGATCGCATCGTCGATCCGCCACTGCGGGTGCTTCTCCCGCCTTCCGATCCGGAAACGCGAGAAAGCCCCCTGACTTCCCGCCAGGGGGCTTTCCCACAAAGATTGTTCGGCGGCGTCCTACTCTCCCACAGGGTCCCCCCTGCAGTACCATCGGCGCTGTGAGGCTTAGCTTCCGG
>NZ_JBIAVO010000065.1:0-17716 GCF_042894345.1 Kitasatospora sp. NPDC001540 | reverse complement strand
CGACACGACACCTCGTCCCTGCCGCCGAAACGCCAAAACTATGCCTGAACTGCAGATATGCAGCCATCACTCTCGGAAAGACAACGGCTTCTGAGCTGCGCGCCAAGCTCCCGGCGGCGGGCCTGACCGGCCGGCCGGAGCCTGTGAACGCCTCCGCCGTCATCCACAACGGCCGCGGCGAGTACCTGCTGCACCTGCGGGACAATTTCGCACATATCTGGGCGCCTGGTGAGTGGAGTCTGCTGGGCGGTGGCCGGGAAGCGGGCGACGCCACGATCGAGGCGACGCTGCGGCGCGAACTCGCCGAGGAGGCCCCCGGGCTGCGCCTCGGCGCGGTCGAGCCGCTGACCGTCGAATGGACCACAGACCGGCACGGCCTGGCCGTCCCCATCCAGATCTTCACCACCCGCCGGGAGGGCCACCCCGACGACGCGGACCTACGCGAAGGCGTCCTGCTCCACTGGGTGAGCCCCGAGGACCTGCACCGCCTCCACCTGCGCGACTCCACTCGCCACCTCCTCCAGGAGCATGCCGCCACCCACGCCACCGTCCGCCCGCCCGCACCCCGAACCCAGCCCACTGCCGCCTCGGTGCGCCGCGCGGCCGCGGCGGACGCCGACGAGTTGGCGCCGCAGGCCCGGCAAGTTGCACGCCGACAATGCCTACGGCCACCGGCGGAAGGAGCGTTTCACCGGGTGCCTTCGAGGACGCCGTACGGGAAGGAGACGGGGCGGACGCTGCGCAGGGTGAGGCCGGCGGCGTCCAGGAGGGCTGCGTATTCGGTGACGGTCCGCTCCCGGCCGCCGGTGAGGACGAGCATGCTGATGTCGCTGACCAGGGCGGGAACGGCCTCTGCGGGGCTGTCGGGGATCATCCGGATCCGGCCGTCCTCGTTCATCGCCCGGGCGCAGTCGTGCAGGATCGTGGCGGCGCGGGTGTCGTCCCAGTCGTGGACGATGTTGGCCATGACGTAGACGTCGCCCCCCGTGGGGACGCGGTCGAAGAAGTCGCCCGGCTCGATCCGGCAGCGGCCGGCGAGGTCGGGGGCGGTGAGCAGCGTGTTGGGGCGGGAGGTGACGGCGGGGGAGTCGAACAGCACGCCGTCGAGGTGGGGGTGCTGCCGCAGGATCTGTGCCAGCAGCATCCCGTTGCCGCCGCCCACGTCGACGACGGTGCGGGCCCGGGAGAAGTCTCCGGCCTCGGCCACGGAGGGGGCGAAGGCGGCGGTGCGTTCCGCCATCGCGGCGTCGAAGGCGGCCCCGTGGTCCGGGTGGTCGCGCAGGTAGGAGAAGAGGTCCGTACCCAGGGCGGCGTCGAAGCCGGGTTCGCCGGTCTTGACGGTGTCCAGGATGGGCGCGAACGGGGCCACGCCGCCGAGCACCTCGGGGAGGGTGGCCCAGGAGCGCATGCTGGCCGGCACCCCGGTGCGCAGCCGCTCTCCCAGGACGGGTCGTGCCGAAGGTGCGGGAGCCGGTCTCCTCGAACACCCCCAGGGCGGTCGGCAGCCGCAGGACACGGTGGAGCGTGGGTTCGTGGGTGGCGGTGGCCCGGGCCAGTTCCCGGGTGGTCACCGGGCCGTCGGCGAGCAGGTCGGCGATCCCCAGTTCGGCCACGACGTGCAGGGCGCGGGAGATGTGGATGCCGCCGAGCAGCGAGAGCATGTGGTTGCGGCGGCGTGTTCTGCCTCGGTGGGGGCGTCCTGTTCATGGGGGAGTTCTCTTCAGGGTGTGCTGGCGGTTGGGTCGGAGGCACTCGGTTCCGGTTGCCGGGGCTTGCGGCGCAGGCTCCGGCAACCGGGGGGTCAGCGCTCGGGGCGGCGTCCCCAGGTGGTGAGCATGGTGATGAACGGTTCGTGGGTGCCGGGCCGGGAGAGGTGGCGCAGGGCGTCCCGGAGCGTCTCCGGGGCGAAGCCGTCGGCCAGCATGGCGGGTCCGCCCTCGCGGAGGGTGAGGGCGGTGAAGCGGCTGCAGTCGGGTTCCGTGTGGACGGTGGGGAAGTGGGCGGCTGTCCTGATGTCCCGCAGTCCGAGGTCGTGGAAGGCGCCCGGCCATCGAGAGGCGCAGTGCGGATCGGTGCCGATGGTCTCGGCCAGGTTCCGCCACAGTGCCTGGACGCTGGTGCGATAGGCGTCGTGGTGGGAGTGTTCGCCGCCCGTGGCCTCGGCGTCGGAGACGACGAGCAGACCGCCGGGTCTGAGCCAGGAGACCAGGCGCCGCAGGACGGTGTCGCGTTCGCGCAGGTGCATGAGGGTGAAGCGGCAGTGGACCAGGTCGAACCGGCCCGGGTCGAGGCCGGGGTCGGTGACGTCGCCCTGCAGGACGCGTACGTTCGGCGGCGCGGATCGGAGCAGGAAGTGGGTGTCGCGGTCGAGAGCGGTGACCTGGTACGGGCCGCCCGGCATTGCGGCCAGCCAGGTGCTGATGGTGCCGGTGCCCGCGCCGACGTCGAGGCAGGTCGCGTGCGGGGGGATGTCCAGTCCGGTGAGGACGGCGCGGCTGGCCGGGTCGAAGACGGTGGCCAGGTAGCCCAGGCGTTCGCCCTCGTCGGCGTTGGCGCTGGCGTAGAGGGACTCGCCGTACCGCTGCTGGGGGGGTTGTGCGGTCATGGTCGATCTCCTGGGTAGGGTGCCGCGCTTCAGGGCGCGTTCGAGTCGCTGCGGGCGAGTTGCCCGGCGGCGTAGCGGGCGATGGCGGCGACGGTGGGGTGGTTCCAGACCAAGGTGGCCGGCATCGGCGTGTGCAGGCGCTGTTCGAGCTGGACACGGAAGCGGACGGTGAGGAGGGAGTCCATTCCCAGCTGGGACAGGGGGCGGTTGTCCGGGAGGGCGTCCGGTTCGCCGCCGAGGACGCGGGCGGCCGCCCGCCGGACTTCGGCCGTGATCGCGTGCTCCAGTTCCGCGCCGTCGAGTCCGGCGAGGGGATCGGCCTGCGGCGCGGGGGCCTGCAGGTCGTCGGTGGGCAGGGGGAGGGCGCCGAGCAGGGGCGGGCGGAGGTCGGCGGCCTGGGGCTTCAGCGCCAGCACCGCGAAGTCCGCGGCGGCGGGGACGGTGGGCGCGCTGAGCAGGTGCGGCAGGTGGCGCAGGGCCTGGGCGGCGGTGATGTCGGCGGTGCCGCGGGCGGCGAGTTCGGCGTCGGTGGCCGCCGCGGAGGTGGACATGCCCTGGCCGCGCCAGCTGGTCCACGCGACGCTGACCGTCTCGTGGTGGCCGCCGGTGTTGCGGTGCCGGGCCAGGGCGTCCAGGAAGGAGTTGGCTGCGGCGTAGGAGCCCTGCCCGGGCAGGCCGAGCAGCGGTCCCAGGGAGGAGTAGAAGACCATGAAGTCCAGCTCCCCGGGCGGGAAGAGGCGGTGCAGGGCGAGGGCCCCGTCCACCTTGGGCCGCATGACGCGACCGAGCGCAGCTTCGTCGAGGTGCTGCAGCATGGCGCTCTCGACGGTTCCGGCGGCGTGCACCACGCCCCGGACCGGGGGGAGCTCCAGTCTCCGCAGCAGTCGCTGCAGGGCTGTCTCGTCGGCGACGTCGACGGCCGGGGCCAGGACGGTCGCCCCCTCGGCCTCCAGGGCCCGCACGGCGCGGATCCGCCGCTGGAGCGGCGAGCCCGGTTCGGCGCGGTCCCAGGTGTCGCGGGGCGGCAGGCCGGAGCGGGACAGCAGGAGCAGACGGCGGGCGCCCTGGGCTGTCAGGGTCGCGGCGGTCAGCAGGCCCAGGGCTCCGAGCCCGCCGGTGACGGCGTAGGTGGCGTCGGACTGGCAGGCTGCCGGGCGGGGTCGGGCGGACCTGCCGCTGGGGAGCAGGCGCCGCGCCTGCACGCCGCCCTCCCGGAGGCAGAGGATGTCCTCGGTGGGCCGCGCCGTCAGGAGGCGCAGCACCGTGGACGCGTCGGCATCGGTGAGGGCGCTGGCGGGCAGGTCGATGGTGCCGCCCCACCTGTCGGGGTGCTCACCTGCCGCGACCCGGCTCATCCCCCACAGCGGCGACCGGGCCAGCGCGGCCGATCCCTCGGCCTCGCGGACCCCGCGGGTCAGGCACCAGATCCGGGGCCCGCCGGGCGGCTGGCCGGGACCCAGGAGGGCGCGCAGGTGCCGGGAGAAGGCTGCCGCGGCTTCATGGGCCGCCTGGGCCGTCGGCAGGCCGTCCACGGTGCGGGCGACGAGGACGTGGTCGGCGCGGGCCGACTGCTCCGGCCGGAGGTCCGTGCTCGTTTCCAGGAGGGCCTCGGTCGGCGACCAGTGGTGCCGCAGTTCGTCCTCCAGCTGCCGGTCACCGACGAGCAGGACACGGGAAACGCGGGGCGGGACGGGGGCGGCCGGCACGTTCACGGGGAGCCAGCCGACGTCGGCGGCCACCAAGGTGGCGGCGTCCTGCTCGGGGTCCTCCAGCGGGGCGTAGCGCAGGCCGTGCAGTTCGGCCGAGGCCGGTCCGTCGGTGCCGGTCAGCCGGACGTCGGCGGTGTCGGGGCTGTCCGGCCGCCGGTGGACTTCGATCCGTGCCTCCGTCGGGGCGGGGGCGGTCAGGGACAGCCGGTCCAGGTGCGCGGGCATCCGCAGCAGCGGCGCGCCGCCGAAGACCAGGGACGCCAGCGACAGGGCCGCGTCGAGCAGGCTGGCCCAGCTCGCCGGGAACTCGTCCCCCTCCGGCACGGCCCGGGCGCGGGCCAGCAGCACCCCTTCGCCTCGGTGCAGGGAGATGATGTGCCAAGGGAAACCCATGGCGGCGACGCCGAGGTCGGACAGTTGCCGTACCACCCAGTCACGGGGCAGGGCCTGGTTTGCCGGGACCGCGGGCAGGGCCGGGGCCGCGCAGTCCCGCGTGCCGGACGCCGCCGTGGACGCGTTGGCGGACGTGGTGGCCACTGTGGCGGAGCAGTGGTGCTGCCAGGCCTCCGTATCGGCCTGGCCGGAGTCGTCGAGCAGGCGCGAGGAGAGGGTCAGCCTTCCGGCCTGCCCCAGCACCTGCAGTTCGCGGGCACCCTCGTGGGGCACGGCGACGGGGATGCGCAGGTCGACGTCGATCAGGTCGGGGAACGCATCGCCGTCGCCCAGTTCCCGGGCCGCGTGGGCGAAGGTGTGCAGCAGCACGGCCGCCGGGACGATCTCGGTGCCCGCCACGGGGTGCGCCCCGGGATAGGGGCGGCTGTCCCGCTCCAGTACGGTGCGCCACAGCCGTAGCGGCGGGTGGTGAACGGCCGTCACCTCGCCCAGCAGCGTGTGCGCCTGCGGGTCGTGGTACCGCGCGCAGGACCGCTCCGGTGCGGCGGAAGGTCCGGCGCGGTGGTGTGCGCGTTCCCAGACCGTGCCCGGGAGCCGGGTGAGTCGGCTGTGCGGGTGCAGGCGTTCCCAGTCCACCCGCGCGCCCTGGCAGTACAGGGCGGCCAGCGAGGAGAGGAGGACGGCGCGTTCGCCGCGCCCGCGGCGTAGCGTGGGCAGGACGACGGTGCCGTCGACGGGGGCGGTCTCCGTGATGGATCCGGCCACCACCGGGTGCGGCGAGACCTCCAGGAAGGTGCGGTGACCGTCCTCCGCCGCTGCCCGGACCGCCCCGGCGAAGCGCACCGGCTCGCGCAGGTTCCGCGCCCAGTAGGCGCTGTCCCGGGGCGGGGCCGAGCGGGGGTCGTCGCAGGCCGTCGCGTACAGCGGCAGGCGCGGTGCGCGCGGGCTCAGGTCGGTCAGGGCCTGTTCGAGCCGCCGGGCGGGCACCTCCATCTGCGGGCTGTGGAAGGCCACGGTCGACTTGACCGGCCGTACTCCGTGTCCGGCCCGCTCCCACTGCCCGCACCAGCGTTCTACGGCCTCGGCCGTTCCGGACACCACGGTCGTGGTGGGAGACGCCTCGACCGCGCAGGAGATGTCCTCGCACCCCTTCAGGTCGCGCGCGACCTCCTCGGACGGCAGGGTGACCATCGCCATGGCACCCAGGCCGTCGAAGGCCCGCAGCAGGGCTGAGCGGCGGCAGACGAGGCGGGCCCCCTCCTCCTCGGTCAGCACGCCGGCGACTACCGCGGCGGAGATCTCCCCCACGGAGTGGCCGATCACCGCCCCCGGCCGCAGCCCGTACCAGCGCCACAGCTCCGCGAGTCCCAGCTGCACCGCGACCAGGGTGGCCTGGATCCGGTCCACGCCGTCCAGGGATCCGTCCTCGATGACCTGGCGGGGGGTGAAGCCGATCTCCTCCTGGTACCAGGGGCCGAGCCGGTCGATGGTACGGGCGAACACGGGCTCCTGGACGAGGAGTTCCCGGCCCATCCCGACCCACTGCGAGCCGTGCCCGGAGAACACCCAGACCGCGTCCTGCGCCTGCGCGGCGGGCGCGTCCGCGATGACCGCGCCCGGTGTGCCGGGGCCGTCCGGATCGGCGACTGCGCGCAGACCGGCGACCAGGGTGGCCCGGTCGTCGGCCACGACGGCCGCGCGACAGGGGAGGTGGGCGCGGCGCAGCGCCATGGTGTGGCCGATGTCCGCGAGTTCCGCCGTGGGCCGTGACAGCGCCTCGGCGAGTTCACGCGCGTGGACCTGCAGCGCGGCGGGGCTGCCCGCTGACAGCGGGTACACGCGCGGCTCCTGCGCCGCCGGTGCGGCCGGGCCGTCCGGTGCGGCGGCCCGCCGGTGGGGCGCTTCCTCCAGCACTACGTGGGCGATGGTGCCGCCGTAGCCGTACGACGCCACGCCGGCCCGCAGCGGCCGTCCGTCGCGCGGCGCCAGCGCCGTGCGCCCCGTGACCAGCCGCAGGCCCGATGCCTCCCAGTCGATGGCGTCCGTCGGGCCGGAGAACACCTGGTTGGGCGGGACCGTCCGGTTCCGCAGGACCAGCACGGCCTTGATCAGCCCGGCTATCCCGGCCGCGGCCTCCAGGTGTCCGATGTTGCCCTTCACCGCACCGACCAGGCAGGGCCCGCTCCCGGCCCGACCCGGCCCCAGCACCGCTGCGAGCGCCCTTGCTTCGAGCGGGTCTCCCGCGCGGGTGCCCGTTCCGTGCGCCTCGACGTAGTCCACCTCCGCCGGGTCCACCCCGGCCGCGGCGTAGGCGCGGCGCAGCAGGTGCTCCTGCGCGGACCCGCTGGGCGCCATGATGCCCTCGGTGCGGCCGTCCTGGTGGACGGCGCTACCCCTGATCAGCGCGAGGACCTCGTCGCGGTCCCGCACCGCGTCGGACAGCCTCTTCAGGACCACGACCCCGCACCCCTCGCCGCGCCCGTAGCCGTCCGCGGCGGCGTCGAAGGGCTTGGAACGACCGTCGGGGGCCAGCGCGCCGGCCCGGTCCAGCACCACGGTCAACCCCGGTCCCGTCATCAGCATCACGCCGCCGGCCAGCGCCAGGGGGCACTCGCCTGCCCGCAGGCTCAGGCACGCCTGGTGGAGCGCGACCAGCGACGAGGAGCAGGCGGTGTCGACGGCCATGCTCGGACCGCGGAGGTCCAGGGTGTGCGAGATCCGGTTCGCCACCCCGCACAGCGACGCACCGATCCCGGTCCACGCCTCGATCCCGGCCAGGTCCTCCAGCAGGGGCCGCCCGTAGTCGTCCGACCCGACCCCCATGAACACCCCGGCGTCCCCGCCCGCCAGCGCTTGCGGATCGATCCCGGCGTGCTCCAGCGCCTGCCACGCCACCTCCAGGGCCATCCGCTGCTGGGGGTCCATCAACCTCGCCTCACGCGGGGCGATCCCGAAGAACGGCGCGTCGAAGCCGTAGATGTCCCCGGCGAGGAACGATCCCGACCGCGTGGCCGAGGCCAGCACCCGGTCCTGCGCCGGGCCGCGGCCCGCGTAGTCGGCCCACCGCTCCTCCGGAACCGGGCCCACGCTCTCGCCGCCCTCCAGCAGCAGCTTCCAGTACCCGTCGAGCGTTGCCGCCCGGCCCGGGAACCGGCAGGCGGCCCCGACGACGGCGATGGCTTCCACCTCGCGGCCCGTCACCTTTGCTTCCATGGTCAACTCCAGACGTTCTCGTTCAGCTTTTCATTTCAGCGAATGGCGGGGAGATTTTTCGACCGCGCACGCCATGAGCCGGAAATACCGCCGACCACGCTTCGCCACGATCGGCCGGTCAATCAAATACGCCGGTTTCCCGCCCTGCGGCGCCTTACCGTACGAGCACGGCTCGGGAAGGAATGCCGGACCAGCCAGCCGATCAGATCGGTCGGGTGTCTGTCGCCGACGCACGGGACGCACCACGGGAAAGATGCAGGCGAACTGATGCCATTCATTCACCGACGACCCGCGGGCCCGTGGCGATCCGGCGGCGGCTGGTCGAAGGCCGTCGAGCGTCGCCGTCCACACCGACTGCCGCGCCCAGCGGCAGGCCCGCCTCGCGCAGGGGCAGAGGGCACTACCGCTCTTCGTCGAGACTGCTGTCCCGAAAAGCGCTCAGGCACTGGCTCCGGAGTGGGCACCCGGCACGTCTGCCACTACGAGCAGGGGTGCCGGTGAGGCCCGTTTCGCACCCTGGCCCGGCGATGCTCCGCCGGGCCGCCGGACCCGCAGGACGGCGAGGTGCCCGGTCAGGGCGGGGCCGCCCCCGGTCCGCTCCGTACGCCGATCACGGCGCGGTGGTGGAATCCGTACAACGGTTGATCACTCTCCTTGCTTTCCGAGGATGGATCTCCATGTCCGGGGGCCACGGAAAACAGCCACCACCGACACGGGGCCCGAATACGCCGGTCGATCCGCGATGGGTGATCAATCCGGTGAATTCAGCCGGGGGCATTCGAGGTGTCGGCCCGCCGGAACTTCGGATCGGCGGCAACTCGTCCTGTTTCGCTCCCCATGGGGCGAGACCGCTCCGCGCGTTCCCCACCTGATCCGATTAAAGCCTCGGAGGGATCTTTTTTCATACCTCCGGAAAGATGTCTGCGGTGAAACCCGGCACGCGCTGAAACCGCGGGCCCAGGAGCGGGCCACCCGTGTGACCCATGAGACCGACAGGGCCCATGGTGCGACTGCTGGGGCTGGGGTTGCTCGGGAGGGCCAGTGGGAGGGCCCGCCTCCCTCCCCCTGCGATCCCGGTGCCGCACGCCGCACGCCATGCGCACGCCCGTACGGGCGCACCTGCTCTCCCCCGCGCCCCTGCCGCCGCCGGAACGAGGGGCGACCGATCCCGACGTGCCGCAGCCTCGCGCCCGGCCTGCCCGCACGTGGCGCCGTGCGCACCCGGCCGAGCCCCGGTCCGGGCGGAAGAGGGACGCGCTTGCAGCGAGGTCGCCCCACCGCGCCCGGGAACAACCGCGGACCGGAGAAGGGCGGGCCCTGGTCGGCTCCGGTCGGGCCGGGCTGCGACCTGCTCGGCCGCGAGGTCCCCTCCAAGCGCGGTCACCTTCGAACCCGACGCCACCCGATCGTGTACGCCCTGCCAGTGGAGCCGGCAGCGGCGCCGTCCCCTACGGGCCGAAGCCGACCTGCGCGTCAACATCTCGCCGACCAGCGCGCACCCGCGGCCCGCCCTCGGCCGGACGTGGCCGGGGCGGGCGTAGCGTGGTCGGCTCCCACCGGCCGTGCGAGTGCTGTGCGGCCGGCTGGTGCGCGGATCGGCCCGGAAGGGGTGGCGTGGTGGGCGGTTGGACGGTGAGAGCGGTGCGGGTCAGGTTCCCGGAGAGCCCTTCCCCGGACCTGGAGGTGGACGCGCTGCTGCGCTACGCCAGCCAGGACCCGTTCGCGGTGTGCCTGACCTTCCCCTTCGACGACGGTTTCGTGGAGCGGTACTTCTGCCGGGGCTTGCTGGAGATCGGCCGCCACCAGGAGGCCGGCCTCGGCGACGTCACCATCGCCCCCGGCAAGAGCGGCACCGTGATCGTTCGCCTGCACGGCGCCCACGGCTCCACTTCCGTCGTCGTCCCCACAGACGACCTCGGCGCCTTCCTCGCCGACGCCTACGCACTGGTCCCCGTCGGCGCCGAGCACCTGCACCTCGACCTGGACACCGTCCTCGTCCGCCTCCTCGCCCCGCCACGGCGCAAAGACGCCTGAGCGCAGCGGAACTGACACATCGAAGAATCGGCAAGAAGCAGGAACCCATGAACAGGACACGGCTTTCGGAAGTCTTCGCGCTGCCAGGGCTCGGGGACGAGGACCTCTACGCGGTCAGCGGCTTCGTCCATCCCGTCCGCGGCCCAGTGCGCTGCCCGGCCGCCCCGCTGGTCGCCGCGGTGCCGACGGAGGACGGACTCCCCCTGGCGGTTCGGGACCTCGGCCCGGTTCCCGTCGGGTCGGCCGGCCCGGGCCGGTCCGGGGTGCTGGTGAGCACGACGTACCTGGACGGCGACGGCGACGCGACCGGGATCGCGGTCGTCGGCGGCTCCTGCCGGACCGGGGCGGCGCAGGCCCTGGTCCGGTCCTGGTCCGCAGCGCTCAGGACCCGGCGCGCGATGGTGGCCCGCCCGCCCCGGCCCTGCCCCGACAGCCCTTACGCAGTCGTCGAGCTACCCGTCCCGCGCGACGGCTCCGCACCGCCCGCCCACCCCGGCGCAGCGACGCCCTGCCCCGCGCCCGCCCTCGCCGGGGCCGCGGTCCGCCGCTACCTCGACGAGGGCGACGCCGTCCTGCTGGTCGGCCCGGGCCGCTCCCGGCCCTGGGCCCCGGACGGCCGTGTGCTCGAACTGGCCCGGGTCGAGGACGTCGAACGGCTCGTGCTGCCCGTCGGCGTCCGGCCCGCGTTCGTGGTCCGGCCCTGCGCCGTCGTCGACGACGTCACCCCTCTGCTGACCGCGCTGCGGGCCAGGTTCCCCGAACTGCGCGGCCAGCACCCCGACCAGTGGTGCCACCGGGCTTCCGCGACCCGCTGGGCGCACCGGGCGGTCGCCGCGGCGAGCGACCTGACCCTGCTGCT
The DNA here is from genome assembly GCF_042894345.1 of Kitasatospora sp. NPDC001540. Lineage (NCBI taxonomy): Bacteria > Bacillati > Actinomycetota > Actinomycetes > Kitasatosporales > Streptomycetaceae > Kitasatospora > Kitasatospora sp. NPDC001540. The sequence continues at coordinate 6,903 of NZ_JBIAVO010000065.1, read as the reverse complement.
CGGAGAGGCCCGGGTGGATGCCGCCACCCTGCCGACGGGCGCGCGGGTGCGCCGGGTCCGCGGGCTCGGCGACCTGCTGCCGGCGGAACTCGCCGCCGCCGCAACCGTCGGCCTGATCCCGGCCGCTCCTGCCGTCGGCACGGCGAACGGGGACGACATGGACACCGCGCTGCTGGACGCGGTCCTACAGGTACTCACCGGGCTGGGTCCGCTCGGCATCGTCGAGCACCGGGTGTGGACCGAGGTGGTCCCCCTTCCCACAGCGCCGTCCGCGCCCGTCTGCGCCGACCGCGCGCCCCGGCACCGGGACTGATCGCGCGCCCTTCGGGCACCGGCACGCAGGCGAAGGCGAAGGCGGAGGGAGGGTGCGCCGCCTGGTGCGGCCCGTGGCGTTGAAAATCACGGTCCGCTGAAACCGCCCTCCGGCCGTCCTCCCTGGTCACCGCGGTGGCCCGCGGCAGCCTCCACCGCGGGCCACCGCCTTTCTGGTGGTGCGGCAGCGGGACGTGTCACCATGCGGACTGGAACCCGACCGGAGTCCCGCACGCGTACCCGGACGTAAGGGGTGTGCATGACATCGCCGCGCCGCCCGAACGATTCGCTACGGGCCCTGCTGGCCGAGGCCCGTTGGAGCGCGGCCGACCTGGCCACCGAAGTCAACCGGGCCGGCTGGGAGAGCGGTAGGCCCCTCGGTTTCGACCGCTCGACCGTCGCCCACTGGCTCTCCGGAACCCGCCCCCGCGGAACTACCCCGCAGCTGATCACTGAGGCGCTCTCCCGCCGCCTGGGCCGGGTCGTCACCTTGGCGGAGGCGGGCCTGGACCGCACCGCGCCCGCCGTGCCCGCCCTGCCTGCCGCCCCGGCCCGCCCGGTCGAACTGACCCTGCGCCAACTCGCCCAGTCGAGTCGGCGGGCGAGTCGGCAGACGGAGGAACCGGCCGCCTACTCCGTCGCGCTGCTCGACCTCCCGAGCCTGGCACCCGCCGACGGTACGGACGCTGCCCACGTCCCCGGCCCACGGCCTGCGCCCCCCGCCACTCCCCCGTCGCACCGGCCCGTCGAGCGGCACGAGGTCGAGGCGGTCGAGACGCTGGCCCAGCTCTTCCACTCCTGCGACATCACCTTCGGCGGCGGCCACAGCCGCACCGCCCTGGCCGGCTACCTGTCCGCCGACCTCGGACCCAAGCTGCGCCGCCCGGCCCCGCCCGCGCTGCGCCGCCGCCTGCTCACCGCCGCCTGCCGACTCGCCTACCTGTGCGCGTTCATGCACTTCGACGACAACCTCCAGGTCCTCGCCCAGCGCTACTACCTGGTGGCGCTGGGACTGGCCGCGGAGAACAACTCACCGCTCGACTACGCGATCGCGCTGCGCGGCCTGTCGGTGCAGGCGGACGCGCTCGGGCACAGCGCCGAGGCCACCACGCTCGCCGAACGGGCCCTGGAAACCCTGCGACACGACCCGCTGCGGCAGGCCTTCGTCCACGGGCAGCTCGCCGTCGCGCAGGCCCATCGGCACGCCAGGACCGAGGCCTTGAGATCCCTCGACGCGGCCGACGACCTGTTGGACGGGCGCAACAACGCAGCGGACGAAGTGGTCGGACGCTACCACCGCGGTGCGCTGCTGCGGCAGCGCGCCACGGTGCTGGAGGCACTCGGCGACCCAGCCGGCGCGCTGACGGCCCTGGGGAGATCGCTGCGCTTCCGCCCGCAGGAGGAGCACCGCTCGCGCGCCGTCGTGCTGGCCGACCTGGGCCGCCTGCACCTTCAGGCCGGACACCTCACCGAGGCGGTCGACAGCTGGCACCGCCTGCTCGACGAGTACCCGCCCCTGCACAGCCGACGAGTGGACCGCGCGCTGACCGCCGTGCGCGGACAGCTGCGCCCGTACGCCGACGACGCCCGGGTACGGGGCCTGCTGCACCGCCTGGCCGGCCCACGCGTCCCCCTGCAGCACCAGCCCTGACAGACCCGCTGTGTCAGCGGGCCGCCGGGTGTTCGTGGCGAACAGGGCGGCCAGGACGGTGCCGATCTCCGAACCGGTGCCGTGGAGGCATGCGGCAGTGCTGCAGGCCAGGACGCTGCCCGGACCTGCCTCGATGAAGTAGCGGAAACCGGCCGCGACCAGGGGCGAGTGTGCGGGGCAGGCAGGTGGGCAGGTCAGGCAGCCGACGAGGCGGGCGGGCAAGTCGTCGTCCGGGGTGTAGTAGGCGGGACTCCCGGCCCGAAGCTTTCTGCTCAGTGCGCCAAGGATGAGGCCCGCCACCAATCGCAATGGTGAAACAGGACCGACGCTGGGAAGGGCACCCCCGTACAACGACGCAGCCCTCCACCACCCAGGGCGCCCGGACCACTCGCCGGAGAACAGACGGCGCACGAGGTGTACCCCGCCGCGCCCTCCACGACTCCGTACCCCCGGAAGTGACCCACTACCCCTCCATCGATCCGATACACCAGTCCGAGGACCTGGCATACAGTGCGCCGCAAGCGAAAGCCCTCGGAAGGGAAGGCAGTTGATGAAACGTTTCTCCTTGGCTGGTGTAATCGCATGACCGCAGAGAACCGTCGCACGCCGGGGTCCCACCGCCCCGGGCGCCCAGTCGACGCCCCGCCCCTCGCCGTCCCCCTGCTCTCCACCGGTCCGCTCGGCACCGCCGACGTGGAACGGGCCGAGGCGGCCCTCCTCGCCTTCCACCGCTCCGACCTCGCCCACGGCGGCGGCCGGGACCGCCGCCAGCTGGCCGCGTACCTGGCTCGCGAAGTCCTGCCCCGTCTCCGACGGCCCGGCCCGACTGCCGTGCGGCTGCGGATGTACCAGGTCGCCGGACAACTCGCTTACCTGTGCGGCTTCATGCACATCGACGACCACCGCCACGAGCAGGCCCGGCGGTACTACGCGACCGCGCTGCGCCTGGCCACCCTCGGCGGGGTGCCCACCGACCGCGCCGTGGTGCTGCGCGGCATGTCCGTCAGGGCCCTCGCGCTCGGCGACGGCCCGGGCGCCCTCGACCTGGCCTGGGCCGCCACCCGCTGCGCCGCCCCAGCCGGTCAACGGTCTTTCCTATTAGGCCAGTTGGCCGTCGCGCTGGCCCGGAACGGCGCCCGCCACCAAGCCCTGCGGGCGCTCACCTCGGCCGAACGCTTCCTGGACCGGGCCACCGGTCCTGCCGACGCCGCGGTCGGCGTCTTCCACCAGGCCGCGCTCCTGCGGCAGGAAGCCGCCGTCCGCGAACTGCTCGGCGACCTGGCCGGCGCGGTCACCGCTCTTCAGCACTCGCTTCCCCACCGGCCGCCCGAGGAGGTCCGTTCGTATGCCATCGTCCTCACCGACCTCGCCGTCCTGCTGGAACGCACCGGACACCTCACCGAGGCCACCGCCACTTGGCACGACGCCCTCGACCTCAGCCCTCACCTCTCCAGCGCCCGCGTCGACCGGGCCGTCACCGCCATGCGCGCCCGTCTGCGCCCGAACGCCGCACAACCCGCCGTCCACGCCCTCCTGGAACGCACCGACCACCGGGCGTGAGCCACCCCTCGGGCTTACCGCTATCATGGCGGCCGCCGCGCTCGCCGACACCGCCACCACGCTCGCCATCTCCGGCACCACCGATGACCACCACCCCCATCGGCCGCCGGGGCTGCTGTCACCGCGCCGGGAATGCTCAGAGCCGAACCTGTCAGGCTGCGCATCTCCTCCCTCGACACCGCGCTGCTACCGCTCGCCCTCGACCCTACGGCGCCCTGCAGCCCCACCCCTCGACCAGGGCGGCACCGTGGGCTGGGCCGTGGCTGCGGCCCACGCTGTCAACTGTCAGGGGGTCTGTAAAAAGAACGGTGTAACTCCCGATCAAGGAAGTAGCACCTGATGACAGACGTGACCGTCTCGGCCGAGGCCGTGGAGGCCGTGCGGCCGGTGGAGTTGCAGTCGGACGCCCTGGACGACCAGTTGATCGGGCAGCTCGTCGACCGGGCCCGCGCGAGCGGGCTGCAGCTCACCGGCACCGGAGGTCTGCTCCAGCAGCTCACGAAGAAGCTCCTGGAGTCCGCCCTCGAGGGCGAGATGACGGACCACCTCGGCTACGAGAAGCACGACCCGGCCGGGTCCGGCAGCGGCAACTCCCGCAACGGCATCCGCTCGAAGACCGTACTGACCGAGGTCGGTCCGGTTCAGATCGACGTCCCCCGCGACCGCGAGGGCTCTTTCGAGCCGCAGCTGGTCCGCAAGCGCCAGCGGCGCCTTTCCGGGGTCGATGAGATGGTGCTGTCGCTGTCCGCGCGTGGTCTGACGCACGGTGAGATCTCCGCGCACCTGGCCGACGTCTACGGCGCGGAGGTGTCCAAGCAGACCATCTCCACCATCACCGACCAGGTGATCGAGGGCATGTCCGAGTGGCAGAACCGGCCGCTCGACCCGGTCTATCCGGTGGTGTTCATCGACTGCGTGCACGTGAAGCTCCGCGACGGCCAGGTCGCCAACCGGCCGATCTACGTGGCGCTCGCGGTCACCGTCGAGGGCACCCGGGAGATCCTCGGACTGTGGGCCGGCGACGGCGGGGAAGGCGCCAAGTACTGGCTGCACGTGCTGACCGAGATCAAGAACCGCGGCGTCGCGGATGTCTGCATGGTCGTCTGCGACGGGCTCAAGGGCCTTCCGGATGCCATCGCCGCGGTCTGGCCGCAGGCCGTCACCCAGACCTGCATCGTCCACCTGATCCGGGCCTCGTTCCGCTACGCGGCCCGGCAGGACTGGGACAAGGTCTCCAAGGCGCTCAAGCCCGTCTACACCGCGCCGACGGAGGACGCCGCACTGGAGCGGTTCGTGGAGTTCACCGAGGCCTGGGGCCGGAAGTATCCGGCGATCGTGCGGCTCTGGGAGAACGCCTGGGCCGAGTTCGTGCCGTTCCTGAGCTTCGACGCCGAGGTCCGGCGGGTCATCTGCACCACGAACGCGATCGAGTCCGTGAACGCGCGAATCCGCAAGGCCGTCCGCTCGCGCGGGCACTTCCCGAACGAGCAGGCGGCCCTGAAGTGCGTCTACATGGCGATCGTGTCCCTCGACCCGACCGGAGCCGGACGCAAACGCTGGACGACCCGTTGGAAGGCCGCGCTCAACGCCTTCGAAATCGCCTTCGACGGCCGACTCTCCGCCGACCGCCGCTAACTCAACCCAACCGAGTTACACCGTTCAATGGACAGACCCGATCTTGGTGGACGTAGGTTCGACTGGAACAGCTCGGTCGGGTGATCTTGCCGCGTGCCGAGCATGAAGACAGGGCCTCTGGTGCAGCTCGGGGTTGTCGAGACCTTGAGCGCGCCAGGAGGCCCTGTTGTCGCAGTTGTACGCCCTTGCGCCGGTCGGCTCCAACTCGGCGGCTCGTGAGTGTGATTGCCTCGCTCACCGGTTCGGGAACGCCGGCAACCGGCCGTACAGGCGGCCGAGATATCCGTCCGACATGAGCGACGCGGAGTGGGCGGTGGTGCGTGACGCGATGCCCGTTCCGCGGTGGTTGGAGGGCAGGGGCGGGCAGCCGGAGGGCTACTGCCACCGGCAGATGGTCGACGCGGTGCGCTACCTGGTCGCGGGCGGCATCACCTGGCGGGCGATGCCCGCGGACTTTCCCGCCTGGGACCGCGTCTACGCGTTCTTCCGGCGCTGGCGGGACAAGGGTCTGGTCGGCGAGTTCCACGACCGGCTGCGGGACCGGGTCCGCGAGGCGGCAGGCCGGGATCCGGAGCCGACCGCGGGCATCATCGACGCCCAGTCGGTGAAGGGCGCCGCGTCCGTGCCGGCCGCCACGCGGGGATTCGACGGCGGGAAGAAGGTCAACGGCCGCAAGCGCCACATCGTGGTCGACACCCTCGGGCTGCTGCTGGCGGTGCTGGTCACCGCGGCCTCTGTCACCGACCGGGACGCGGGGCAGGCCCTGCTGGCCCGGCTGCGTCAGCGACACTGGCGCATCACGCTGGTGTGGGCCGACGGCGGCTACACCGGACGCCTGGTCGACTTCACCCGCGACGTCCTGCGGATCATGCTGAGCGTGGTCAAACGCAACGACGACGTCACCGGGTTCACTGTGCTGCCCAAGAGGTGGCTGGTCGAGCGGTCGTTCGCGTGGCTGATGCGCTCACGCCGCCTGGCCCGCGACTACGAGACGCGCACCGACAGCTCGGAGGCGGTAATCCGCTGGTCGATGAGCATGGTCATGAGCCGCCGCCTCGCCCGGCGGGCACGCTGAACAGTCCCGGGCTCGTCTCGACCAGCCAGCCCCGCGCGGCCAGGCGTTTCGCCTTCGACCGCACTCCCTCCACCTTCGCCGGAACCGGCTCCAGGCCGAGTGCTACGGCGAGTTGCCGACAGTCCATCGTCTCCCCGCCCGACCCGCCGCCACCGGCCAGGATGTCCATGATCCGCCGGTAGTCCGGCGCCAGCACCGTCGAGGCGAGCCCTTCCCGCCAGTGCGGCACCACCGAACCGGGCACCGCCGCCACGGCCCGCGCCTGCCGCTTGCCGGCCGCCACGACCGGGGGCACCTCCCCGCCTGCGAGAGGTTCCGCCAGGACCTCGGCCACCGTCTCACGGGCGATCACGAACCGCTCCCACACGGCCTCGGCCTCCCGCAGCTCGGCCTGAAGGGCCTCCACCCGCCGCCGGGCAGCGCGTTCACGCTCCTCCAGCAACCCCATCACCGACGGCATCCCGGCACCTCCACCGAAGAGACGACACGACACCCCGTCCCTGCCACCGAAACACCGCCACTATGCCTGACCAGCGGAAACGCACCCGTCACTCTCGGAAAGACAACGGCTTCTAAGCTTGGCGTTTATCCTCGTCGGCTTTGATGTTCCTTGATCGAGTCGGCTCGTTTGGCCGTCTTGCCGACGTTGTGGCGTGGGGCCCGTTGCTTG
>NZ_JBIAVO010000064.1:0-18271 GCF_042894345.1 Kitasatospora sp. NPDC001540 | reverse complement strand
GACAGCAGCGGGTTGTTCGAGGCGGCGGTGGCGACCGGGTCCTTGGCCATGCCGGTGAACGACCCGGCGCCGTCCTTCGGCACGGCGGCGCAGGCGGCGCCGAACGGGGCGTCGGCCATCGCGGCGGAGGCGGTGGGGCTCGACTTGGCGGCGGAGCTGGGGGCCGTGGCCGAGGCCGAGGCGGACGAGGAGCTGGAGCCGCCGCTGCTGCTGCACGCGCCCAGGGTCAGGGCGAGGGCCCCGGCGGCGAGCAGGGCGGTGAGGGTGCGGCGGTTGCGGGTGTGCGCGGACATGGCGGATCTCTCCTCGGTGCTGGGGTGACGTGGTGCCACGGGTGGGGTGGTTGTCAGGTGGTCAGGTGGTCAGGTGGTCAGGTGACGGTGACGACGGTGCTGTGCCGGCCCGTCGCCCCGGCGGGGAAGGGCGCGGCGCGGCTCTCGGGCTGCACGGCGAGCAGCGCCGTCGTCGGGTGGATCCCACCCGGCGGCACCGCCTTGTCGCGGGTGCCGAAGGTGCGGACCGCACACTCCTCGGGCGGCGTCGGCGTCGGGTCGATCGCCGCCGACCCGACCGTGGCGGCACCGGACGACCGCAGCGGTCCGCGGGACAGCGCGGCGGAAGGCGTCGGTTGGCTGCTCACACCCCCGCTTCGAGGCCCGGACGGGCGCGGATTGGTCGCACTTCCCGGCTCCGGCCGTCCGCTCTCCTTCGATCGTCCCGGCGGTCAGAACCCCGCGGAAACGGTGGCGCCCCGTGCACGGGGCGACCAATCCGTGCACCGCGCGGCGTCGAACGCCGAGTAGGAGCAGGTAACCGCTCACCTGCCGCACGAGCCGCCGAACGCGGCCCTCCGACGGAAGGCGCCCATGTCACCCACCACCCCGGGAGCACCCCCCGCCCGACGCTCCGGAGCCGCTCCGTGGTGAGCAGCGTCGTCCGCCTCCCCGATCCCGGCCGCCCCGGGCCGGACCTCCAGGAACTGATCGGCCGGATCGCCCTCGGCGACCAGGACGCCTTCTCCCGCCTGTACGACGCGGTGGCCGGGCCCGTGCTCGGGCTGGTGCGCCGGGTGCTGCGCGATCCCGCGCAGTCGGAGGAAGTGACCCAGGAGGTCCTGCTGGAGGTGTGGCGCACCGCCCCCCGCTACCGGCCGGAGCACGGGAAGGTCATGCCGTGGGTGATGACCATCGCCCACCACCGCGCGGTCGACCGCGTCCGGGCCGCCCAGGCCGCGGCCGACCGCGACCGACGCGCCGCGGCCACCTCCCACACGACGGCCTTCGACGAGGTCGCCGAACAGGTCGAGGGCCGGCTGGAGCGCGAGCAGGTCCGCCGCTGCCTGAGGACGCTGACCGAACTCCAGCGGGAGTCCCTCACCCTGGCCTACTACCGGGGCTACACCTACCCGCAGGTCGCCGAGGCCCTCGGCGCCCCGCTCGGCACCGTGAAGACCCGCATGCGCGACGCCCTGATCCGCATGCGCGACTGCCTGGGAGTGGACTCATGAACGCCACCGCCGACCTGCACACCCTCACCGGCGCCTACGCCGCCCACGCCCTCGACGACACCGAACGCGCCGCCTTCGAGCACCACTTGGCGCACTGCGCCTCCTGCACGCAGGAGGTCGCCGAGTTCGCCGCCACCCTCGCCAGGCTCGGCAGCGCCGAAGCCGTCCCTCTCCCGCCCCGCCTCAAGGCCCAGGTCATGGCGGCCCTGCCCACCACCCGGCAGGACGCCCCGCGGGTCACCCCCGCCTCCGCGCCCCGTCCGGGTGGCCGACTCTCCCGGCGGTGGCAGGGATTCGCCCTGGCCGCCTGCCTCGCCGTCGCGGTCGGCGCGGGCGCGGTCGCCGTCCAACAGCACCGGGAGACCGAGCGGGCCCGGACGGAAGCGGCAGCAGCACGACAGCAGCAGGCCACCCTCACGACCCTGCTCGCCGCTCCGGACGCCCACCTCTCCACCGGTCCCGTGACCGGTGGCGGAACCGGCACCACGGTGTGGTCGCCCACGCTCGGCCGGGCCGGGTTCTGGGCCTCCGGCCTGCCCGCCCTGCCCGGCGACCGCGTCTACCAGCTCTGGTTCGACGACGCGGGCACCATGCGCCCCGCCGGACTGCTCCCCTCCGACGGCGCAACGGTCCTGGCCGGCCCCGTCGACGCGGCCTCCGGGGTCGGCGTCACCGAGGAACCGGCAGGCGGCTCCCCGCACCCCACCGGCGCCCCCCTCCTCCTGCTGCCCCTGACCTGATGCCCGACGCGCCGTCGACGGCAGCCGGTCCCGCCCCCGGAGCGCGGCCGGGCGCAGGGTCCGACGCCCTCCTCCCGCTGTTCTGTTCCGAGTTCGGGATCAGACCTGGACCGCATGGACGTCCTGGGCGGCCAACGCCTTCAGGTAGGCCGTGAGGTCATCCGGGTTCCTGGTGGGGACAACCGCGCTGCCGTACCGGGCCGCCGTCAACGCGACCAAGGCGTCCACGGCTTCCCCGGGCAAACTGGAACCCCTCAACCCGCCGACTCCTCACGGCCGTTGAGCCGGGAGGCCCGCCGGGAAACCCCGGCACACCACCGTCCCCGGAAAGGAGAACCAACCCCATGAGCACCACCGAAGTGCCGCCGCCCAAGCCGTTCAGCAGGATCAAGGTCCGCGTCACCGGCCTGGTCTTCTGCGGCGACGACGTCGCGCTGCTGCGCCGGACCCGGCCCGGCACCGTGCACTACACCGCCATCGGCGGCAACGTGCAGGACGGCGAGGACTACCGCGAGGCCGTCCTGCGCGAGCTCGAAGAAGAACTCGGCCTCGGCCCGGACCTGGACGCCACCGAGCCGGAGCTGATCTGGATCGCCGACGCCCGGATCAGCCGCCCCGGCCCGACCCCGCCGCCCCGCAAGTTCCACCTCGTCTACCGCCTCCACGTCACCCCCGAGGTCCGCGCCCGCCTCGCCACCCGGGAGTTCGACGAACTCCCCGACGGCACCCACGAGATCGGCACCATCGAGTGGCACGACTACCGCAAGGTCGACGGCCTGCCGCTCTTCCCGCCGATCGGCCGGCAGATCGCCGAACTCGACAGCCCCACCGCCCCGGTGACCCGGTTCGAGCTGGAGCCGATCACCGACCGGAACTACACCTGGATCTGACCGGACCCCGACCAGCGGTGGCTGCCCCGGGGGAACCCGCGAGGCAGCCACCGCTGTCGGTGACGGCTGTTCGGGGTGAGGGCGTGCGGGGTGCTGTCGCGCGGCCCGGGGCTCCGTCCCCGCTGCGAACCTCAGGCAGACGGCCAGGTCAGCCCTTGAGGACTTCTTCGATCTTGGCGGCCACGTGCTGGGCCTGGAGGTCGCGGCCCTTCTCGTTGGGGTGCGCGTACCACGGCACCTTCTGACCGATGAGGTCGAGGTTGGAGGGCTCCAGCAGGCCGCCGATGGCGCGGTCGGCGCCGTCGCACGCGGTGTTGCTGCCGGTCTGGGCGTAGAGGTCGACGAAGGCGGCGTCGTTCTCCTCGGCGACCTTCTTCATGGCGTCGTTGAGCCGCTTCTCGGCCTGGTCCAGGACGGGCAGCGCACCCTGGGGGATGTCGGCGAACGGCAGTTCGCTCTGGCCGGGGGCGGCCTTCGCGCACTTGGCCGTGTCCTGCGGCACGAGCCGCGGGTAGCCGACCAGGACGACGTCGGCGTCCCAGGCCTTGTAGTGCAGGACCTGGATCATCTGGTCCAGGTCGTCCTCGGCCACCTGGAGCTTGAAGTCCAGCCACTGCTTGCCGTCGCCGGTCTCGAAGAAGTCCTTGCACTCGGCGGCCGGCTTGTCCCCGTCCACGGGCTCGCCGGGCAGCAGGGAGGGCTCGCGGAGCTTGTCGGAGCACTGCTTGATGATCTCCACGAAGCCCAGCATGTTGCCGCCCATGCTGCCCACCACCAGCTTGGTGTCGCCCTTGAGCGCCTTCCACTGCTCGTCCACCTCCCCGGCGCCGAAGGGCAGTTGCTGCTTCGTCCAGACGTTCGCGGCGACGGCGCCCCCGCAGGAGACGTCGCTCTGCACGGTGAGGTCGACACCCTTGCCCGCCAGGGTCCGCGCGGCAACGGCGGGGTAGTTGTCCTTGGCCTGGAAGCACCAGCCCCGCTCGCTGTCCATGTGGTTCACCGGAGACAGGCCGAAGTTGGCGGTGTAGGAGTCGCCGAAGAAGACGGTCGGCACCGCATCCGCGGCCGGGGCCGCCGATGCGGTGGCCGCCGGGGCGGCGAGCGCCAGACAGCTGCTCAGCGCGAGCGCGGCAGCGGCCAACCGCCGCGCCCCGGGGGTGTTCGTCGTCCTGCGCACGGTCGAAGACATGGCTGTGCCCTTTCGCCGGAATCCATCATCGGGAAGTAACACTCCGCATTTACTCATGACGCAGGGTCATATTCCGGCAGCATCGGTCCGTATACGGGTGATCCGGGCCGGCGTCCCCGGAGCGGCCCATCCAAGAGGCGCCCCAAGGGCCGGCGGGCCGCAGAGGCACATCGGGATGCCGGCGGCAAGGACGAAGCCGACACCCCGGCCATCCCACTGCCCCCCCCTCCGCGAGCGGGCGTTCCAGCCCACGGGTCATGACGCAACGCGACGGGCCCGGGCCTGACTGGACGGGGGCGAACGTGGGTGGAAAGGCGGTCCGCGGGGGCGATTCGGCGGCGCTATCCCCGCTTTATCCCCGCACCGATCCGAAATCGGGTCATTCCGGGCATCATCCCGAGCCCTCCGGACAGGCCCCCAACCACCCGGGGAACGAACAAGGCCAGGTCAGACGGTGTCTGACCTGGCCTGGACCGCAGTGGGCCGCCAGGGGTTCGAACCCTGAACCTACGGATTAAAAGATCGACACGGATCGTGATCCGACGGACCGGAACTGGTTACCTACTGCTATCCCTGCGGTGCGTCGGCACGCACAGTGACGCCCCATCCGGTGTCGGGCGGTCACTGCCGCGCAGTCCGCTCACGCATCGCTCACGCAGGAGCGCGCTCTCCGCGAGTGGAGGAGGCCGGAGACCGACGCTCTCGGGCAGCCACTCGACGAGCCCGACTAGCTAGTCCTGCTGGGATTCCTCAGAACCATCCTCACTCGTACCAGCGACCTTGCCGCCGACGAAGACCACGCCCAGTACGAGGGCGGCCGCGCCGGTGGCGGCCACCACCTTCATCCCCGTCCCCAGGAACTGCTTGCTCTCGCTGTCCTTCTCGTACACCTGCCCCACGTTCCGGTCGAGGCGGTCGTGAAGGGCCTCTCGCTGCTCCCAGCTGAGGTCGTCTCGGCCGAGGTCAGCCCGCAAGGCGTCCCGCTGGTCCTGCGAGGCCTTGTAGAAGTGGTCCTGGCTGTTCTCGTTGGCCGCGAGCGTGGACTTGTGAGCCTCCTTGACCGTATCAATGTCGGCCTTGCCCAGGTCCTTGAAGGCGGGGAACTGCTCGATGAGCTTGAGCCGTACCTCGGTGGCCATCTCGGGCATCGCGGCCGCGAACTTGAGCACCTTGGCTTTGGAGAGGTTCCGCCAGGTTGGGATCCCCAACTTCCGCTTGACCGCTGCCTCATCCGTGCCGCCCATGACCTGACTCCGTCCGCCGTCCCGTGACGCCTACCGGATACTAGCGGCGCGGTGCCAGGGGTACCCGAGTACTGCCGGGCAACCCCTGGCGAGATCTTGCCGTTCTTGGGGAACCCGGTGCCGTCAACGGCCCACACCTCTGGGCGCACCGCCCACGCGGCTGGCCGCGCCATACGGATCCGCACATTCTCGACCGGCCAAGCCGGCAGGAGTGTTGCAAAGTCCCGTTCAGCGCATGAGTCGGCTGGTCACGGGACTTTGCAACAGACCTGGAGTTCAGGGCCCTCTGAACCGGAGAAAACGCCGAGGGTCAGCTGCCGACTGTTGGCCTCGGGGCCTTCCAACCTGCTGTCTACGGCAGCTGGCGCGTCTTATGGCGCTTCGGCCGCTTCTCGACAGGGACCAAACCTCGGCGGACCTTCATCAGATGCTCGTCCTTCGTGTTCTCACGCACTGCGAGACGACTCAGGATTCGATGCTGTGTTTCTGGAGTCCAGAACACTTCGAGACGCTCCCGAGCGCGGGTGATCGCGGTGTAGAAGATACTGTGGGAGATGCTTTCCTCGTTGGCATCCGTGATAACAATCTTGACCGACTTATACTCAACGCCCTGTGCTTTGTGGATCGATACGGCGTAAGCGATCTGAAACGGCACCATGGTGGTGACCGAGTCGTCGTCATCGTCACTGTTGCCGCGTTCGAACACATCGAACTGGACCGTCGAGCCTTCGACCCAACGCAGACCCGAGAAAATCGCTTCGGGTTCACTGAAATCTCGTTCGAGGGTCACATCGAAAGTGATGCGGCCGGGCGCCCGATCGATCTTGACGATCTTGCCCTTCAGGTTATTGAAGATGACCGGGCTGAATCGATCTGATTCGTTGAAAAGTACGGGATCGCCAACCTTGTACGTAGACTCCCCCCAAGCCACAGCTGGATTCGGGTTGCCAGCCTGCAGGAATCGGTTAACATTGTTGATTCCATATAGGCCATCATAGTTAAGGCAAAGCACGATCTCATCGTCGCTTCGACGCCGAAATAGTGCGTCGCCCAGAATCGTCGAGTAGCCGTTCTTGGAGAGCGACTCTTCGATGCGGTCGTCCAGGTTCCGCACCCTGTCCCACAGCGTGAGAAGACCCTGGTCGGTCGTCCTGAAGGGCTGTGTAAGTTCGAAGACGGACTCGCTTGGGATGTATGACTGGATGATGCTGAACCAGTTGCCAAATTCGATCGACTCGATCTGATAGACATCGCCAACAAGTACGAGCAGATCGAAGGATGTCTTCTCAAGTACATCGAGCAGGCTTGCGTTGCTTACCGTGCTGCACTCGTCGATCACCAACACGTCGTACTTTGCTCCGGATGACGTACCGCTACGCACATGCTTGTTGATCGTGCTGAATTCGACATTCGGCGCTTGCACTCGCCTCTTCAGATTATCAACAGCCGGATTGGTATGCGCCAAGAAAAGCTTCCGCACGCTAGCAAAGTAGTTTGCGATGTGATTCACCATCGTCGATTTTCCCGTACCGGCTGCGCCGTAAACGAGGGCGACCTTCGAGCGCTCAAACAATTCCGTCAGCGCCTCAGCCTTCAAAGGGTCATCGATGGCACCTGGGTTCGCATCAATCCATGCCTGCACATTACTGCTGTGTTGGGAGACGCCACTGGCAGAGATATTTCGGAGCCTGTTGATGATCGAGACCGTATCGTCCTCGTACCCGACGACGAACACGTGCCCATTTTCATGAGCCAGCTTCCGCCGCGCGTGCCGTTCATTGGGTGGCAGCATCCGATTATGGCGCGCGATCATCTCATCGACGTCACCAAGGTCCTCCAGCTCGCCTGCCGGCGTGTAGATCACACCGTGCTGCTCGACATTGCCCTTGACTCGTCTGGCCAGCAACTCGTGAGGCCGGGTCCTCGCGTCCAGACTCTCGGCAAGGTCCCCAAAGGGCGGATTGTGTCCGCGCGGTGATGTGCAGAACGGCATCGTGTCGAAGGGCCTGCAACTCCAGGAAACGCGAAGCCCGGAGAGGAAAGAACACCCGGCGGCATCGAACTGTGCCTTGATGACACGATTGTTCATCCGCAGCATGAGGTACCGCAGCAGACGAGAACCTGGCTGGTCGTGGCGAATGAGTGACCGTGCGCGGTCTAGAACAGGAAAGATAACCGCATCTCGCTGGGCTCCGCTCAGCGCCCAGGAGCGGAACGCCCCGTATGCGGCGTCGGTCATATCCATGAGATCGAGCAGACTTGACCGCGTTATCGTAAGATACCGCATCAGATTTCGGTACTCGGAATTCGACGCCCTGACCTTTCCATACGAGGCATCGAAGAGGCGTGCGAAGTTGTCGAACTCACACGGCCGGATTGATACCTCCCATGAGCGGATCAGCGTGATCGGCATTTTCTGCCCGAGGACCTCAATCTCGTCACTCGCCAACTCTAGACTGGCTGCATATTTGTCGGTGACGTCGATGTCGGTAAAGCCAATAATTCGATCAAACTTACTCGTCCGATTATGGGCGAGGTAAAACGTCACCTCGTAATAGATGCGACCGGACACGAAGAAGGGGCGCGAGCTGTGAATGTAATATCGCTCGCGACGTCCATTTGACTGTACCGCCGCTTGGGGATGCTCGATGCGGGCGGCAATCTTCTCATAGTATTCGCGCAACGAAGGATCGAGATCGACCGGAAACTGTTCGAGATTGTGTAGGATTTTGATTCCGAGGAGATCCTGTGCCAGGACACGCGTACGGAGAAGGTACTCGTAGTACTTCAGCATCAATCGCTCAGACGGATCGCGATCCAGCGTGTAGTGCGAGACGCTAGCCTGCAGCAAGCCGTGGAATCTGCTCAACAGCCTGAACTTGGCGATCCCCCTAACAGCATCCAGAGCTGGCCCGACCTGATTGTAGTGAAACTCAGTCGAGTGATCCTTGACGTGCGCCCAGACGGCAAGTCCCTCGACGAGATTCCGGAGCTGCCCCAGCACGTTCTGCGAGAGGAAGCCCCGGTCGCCTACTGGATTGGCAAGATTCTGGCAGATCACGCTGTCGGCGCTCTTCACTTGCTGTTCTACTGATGCCATCGCTCTCGCTCTTCTTCCCCGAAGGCTCGCATGTCACCTTCGATCGGGCCGAGAACGCCTGCTCACGCCCCGAGCGCTGCCGAGGCGGACAGGGCAGCAGCCACGAAGGCTCTACGGACCTGGCCCCGGTCTGCATTCCAGGTAACCATGTAACCATTCAAGTAGCCCACAAGCAGGCCCTTTTTCGAGATTGTCCGGCCTGCCGTGCCGGCTCCTGGCCTGTCCTACACGTTCCCTGGTGCACACGCAGCTGCGGCCGCCCCCTCCGGGGCGCGGGTCACGGGTCCTGCACTCCACTGGCGCGTAGCAGAGTCCGGTGCGATCCGGGTGGGCAGTCAGGCTACGGTCGGGAGCACTCCGCGTGGCCAGTGGCCGAGCCAGAAGGCGGCTGTGGAGGGTTCCGGCTGGTCCTCGGTGGAGCCGTCGTGGGGTAGCAGTTCAGTGGGGGCGATGTAGCCTTCGCCGGGCTCCAGGCGGATGCGGTACACGTTCAACCGGTGACCAGCGGCGATGTACGCGCGGAGGTCGTCGGTGTGCGGGTAGCGGTTCTCGGGGTCGGGGTGGACGGTTCGGCAGATGGCCTGGATGTCGATGTCGCCGAGCAGGATGTACCGGGTGCCGGGGCCGAGGTTGATGCACAGGCGGCGTCGGCCCAGGTGCTTGGCGTGGTAGGCGAGCTTGTCCCAGTTGTCGACGTGGAGGCCGATGCGCCGGCCGTCGCGGTAGTTCGGCGTGGTCGTGAGGGCCTTCGCGGGGCTTGCGGCGCGCCCGAGGTGGACGGCGTCCGGGTCGCCGAGTGGATCGGCCAGCGAGTCGAGGCTGGCCGGCGCCGGTCCGTCGGGCAGCCTCACCAGCTCGACCAGCGTGGTGTCTCGGGTGAGCGTAGTCGGTCGGAGCCGTTGGGCAAGGTCGGCGGTGAGGGGCTGCCAGGGGCCGTCGGGAAGGACGGCCCCGTCCTCGTAGTCCGTCTCGCCGCAGGCGGTGCGGACGCCGGCGACGTCGCACCGTTCCGCAAGGGCGGCAGGGTTGTGGTGGGCGATGGCGAGGTTCATTCCGGGCTCCTCCCGGTTGGTCTCACCGGCGGTCGTCGAGGGTGTCCGCGAACGTGACGTCCAGCTCGGAGACCAGGGCTTCGGCGAGTTCGGCCTGTTGGGCCCGGTCGATGATGACCTTGCCGAGATTGGCGGTGCCCCGGACGGTGCTCAGGTCGTTGCCACGCAGGTCGAGGTCCTGGTACTTGCCCCGGCCGAACTCGGCCAGCCGCAGGCTGCAGGCGTCGAGGACGCCCCGGCTGAGGTCGCTGCCGGTGAACGTCGCCTCGCTCAGGACGCACTTCGAGAAGACCAGCGGTCCGGTGGCCCGGACCTGCTCGAAGCTGCTGTAGTCGAGCTTGCAGTTCTCGAACAGCACGTTGTCGAGGGTCACGCCGGTGAGCTGGGCGCCCATGATCTTGCAGTTGCGGAAGACGACACGGGAGAGCTTGGCGTCCGTGATGCGGGCGGTGGCGAGGTCGCAGGTGTCGAACTCGACGGAGTCGAGCCGGACCTTGTCGAGCTGGACGCGGTCGGCGCGAAGCCCGGTGACGCGGCCGGTGATGAGGCTGGTGTCGGTGAGGTCCAGGTCCCGCAGGTTGGCGTCGGCGTACTGGAAGTCCTGGACGATGCCCCGAGCGGAGTCGAGCGTGCTGACGTTGGACAGGTACAGGCCCGGCTCGTTCAGGCTGGGCAGGGTCACGGTGACGCGGCCGAAGGTGCTGTCCACGGGCTTGCTCCGCTCTCTCGGTTCGGGGGACCGGGCCCGCACCGCGCTGGTGCGGGCCCGGGTGGATCAGGTGGTTCTACTTGCCCTTGTTCGACCAGTTGTCCCACGTCGGCCGGTTGTCGAACGACGATCCGGCGTTGTCCCAGGTGGGCCGGTTATCGAACCCGGCGACGGCGATGCTTCGGCCGGCGGTGAGGTCGGCGACCACGGAGGCGTCGGTGGCGGCCAGCAGTTCAAGGACGGTCATGCGGCTTGCTCCTCTCGGACGGTATCGGACAGTGCGGTGATGAGGGCCTGCCTGGACACACGGCAGTAGTTCGTCTCGGTGGTGTCCAGACGGCCGTTTTCGAAGTAGCGATTGCCGGCCTGGGCTCCCCGGCAGAAGCCGAAGAACTCGCAGGTGGCCTCGCACTTGTCCAGGCCGGTCAGGAACTCGCGCACGTACCGGAGTTCGTGCGCGCGGTCCAGCATGGAGCCGATACTCAGCTCCATGACGTTCCCGGCCCGGAAGTCCTCGTATGCCGGATCACTGATCCCGGCAAGCTCGGGCGAGAGCAGGACTACGTCCCCGGCGGAGGAGACGGTCGGAATCGGGTCGATCAGCAACTCGTCCCACGCAGCTCCTCCCCCTGCGCGGGCGGCTTGCAGGTAGTTGCCGAGGCGGTCGACCTCGCGGATGGTCAGGCCGCGGTGCCGGCGGGACCACGCGATTGCCCGGTGCCAGAACTCGCGGGCCTGTTCGACGGTGGGCACCGCGCGGCCGGTGTTGACGCCCTCCAGCTCCTCCATGTTCAGGCCCACGGTGTGGCAGCCGAGGTGGGCCATGAAGTCCAGCAGGCCCTCGGGGTCGCCGATGCTCTCGGCGCTGACGACCGCTATCGCGGAGAACCGCACGCCGTACTCACGCAAGCACCCGATGCCCTTCATGATCCGGTCGAAGGCGGGGCGCCCTGCCCAGTCGATCCGCTGGTGGTTGAGCGTGGCCGGACCGTCGATGCTCACCCCGACCCGGAACCCGTACTCGGCCAGGAAGTCGCACCACGCCGGGTTTATCAGTACGGCATTGGTCTGCACCGAGTGCTCGACGAGACCGGCCTGCCGCAGCGGCTCGAACGGTGCCAGCAGCTCGGCGAACCGCCGACGGCCGATGGCCAGCGGCTCACCGGCGTGCCAGACGATCTCAACCGGTGTCGCCGAGGTGGTGTCGGCGAACTCGGCGACCGACCGGGCCACGGCCTCGGCGACCTGGACGGGCATCGGTGTGCGCCGGTCGCGGTCGGGCAGGTAGCAGTAGGTGCACTTGAGGTTGCAGAAGCCGTCCGGCTGCGCGACGACCACCTTCGGGCGGCGGGCGATGCGGCGCCGGTAGTGGGCCAGGGTCTGCATCGTGCGGGCTCCTTCGCGGGGTCAGATGGAGGGTGCCGGCGGCTCGGTGTCGGGAGTGGAAGCTGCGATCCGGGGCAGTGGGTCGCCGGTGAGCTGGTGGTCGGTCAGGGCGCCGAGCAGGCCGAGCACGACGAGGTGGCCGGTGATCCAGACCGTCTGTAGGGCGGTGCTGGTCGGATCGCGCGCCACGTCTCGGTGCTGGCCCCTCATGGCTTCCCACCGATTCGGAGGTCGGCATGGACGGTCTTGCCGAGCGGTTCCAGGCAGGCACCCCAGCGGCCGTGGGTGAGCTTGTGAACGAGCTCGAGCCCGCGGCCGGACTCGTCGCTGCTGCCCGCCTTGATCCGCACCGGCAGGACGCGGCAGCCGTCCGTCACCAGGATCCGCACCGAGGCGGCCGTCGTCCGGACGATCTGGAGCGTCATCGTCTTGTGGCAGCCGGTCTTCGCCGCGTTGGTGACCATCTCCGAGACCACGAGCACGGCATCGTCGACCAGCTCTTCCAGACTCCAGTCGGCCAGCGTCCCCCGGACCAGTCGTCGGGCCTGCGACGCTGACTCCGGCCGGTAGGGAAGGTCGATGCTCGTCCCGGAGGCTGGTTCCTGTTCCTCCAGCGCGCTGATCGTGCCGGTCACGATGGCACACCTGGGTTGGGCCGCGTAGTGGCCGGGGCTCGCCTGGGAAGACCAGAGGGGAACGGCATCGCGGACTCCAGGGGTGAAGGCAGGGATGTGTCGGTGCCACCGCCGCGGGGGTACCGGCGGCGGCCGCACACCCAGTGAACGACTGCCAACGCCTCGGTGGTGAGGCAAAGTTCGGTGCGGCATGGCCGGGCACCTACCGGAAAACTTGACGATCCCATTACCCGAAGCCCTGCACACCAGGTGACAACGCGGCTACGTTGACCGCATGGTGGCAAACGTCGCTCTCCGCCGCAGGATGGCCGAACGCCGCATGACCAAGGCCGAGTTAGCGCGCGAAGTGAATGCCGAGATCAGGACCCTGACCGGGAAGCCGGGCACCGTATCAGAGCGCACGGTCCACAACTGGCTCACCGGCGTGACCCGGTGGCCACCGGGAAAGATCCGCGTCGCACTGGGTGCAGTATTCGACTGCATGCCCGAACAGCTCGGCTTCGCCCCCACGGGCCGGGCCCGCACCACACCGGAGGCAGACGTGAGGCGACGCGACTTCATAGCGGCCGCCGGCGGCACTGCCGTAGCCGCCCTCACCGGCACGGCTTCCGCTCCTGCACCACGCCGGATCGGCGCCGCCGACATCCAGCTGCTGGAGGCCCGTTTCGCCGAGGTCATCGCCAGCGACCACCGGCACGGCGGCCGGGTCAGCATCGAGGCCAAGGCTGTCGCCCTCGCGGACGAGGCACTCACCCTCCAGGAACACGGCACCGCAAGCCAGCGGATCCGGTCGGCCCTGTATGCCTGCGCGGCCTCCTTCATGTCGAGCGCGATGTGGGCGGCTATCGACGGCCGCCGATTCGACGCCGCTCTCCAGCATCACCAGAAGGCGGCCTCTATCGCGGCGATGTCCGGCGACTCCGCCATCCAGTTCCGTATCTGGTCGCACGCCGGGAGCCTCTACCGCCACCTCGGCCGCCCCGGCGACGCGCTCGCCGCCAACGACGTCGCCCGCAGCCTGCCGATCGCCCGCCGCGACCCGCTGTTCGCCTCCCTCGGCCATGCCCGGCACGCTGCGATCCACGGCCTCACCGGCGACACCAACGCCGTCCGACGCTCCCTCGGTCATGCGCAGGACGCCCTCGACCGCGCCGATGCCGCAGCGTCCCGACCCGTGTGGATCACCGCGTTCTACGACCAGGCCGAACTCGACTCCCTCGCCCTCGCTGCTCATCTGGCTGCCCGCAACTGGGAAGACGCGGAAGCCCACGCTCACCGCAGCATGGCGCTTCGCCGTGGTGCCATGCAGCGCTCCCACGCGATCACCACCGTCCGCCTCGCCCACGCTCAACTCGGCCAGGGCGACTTCGAACCCGCTGTCGCCACCGCCATGTCGGTGCCGGCCGCGGTCTCCACTCACCCCCGCGTCAACGGCATGCTGGCCTCGTTCGGCACCAAGCTGACCACCCAGGCGGCCGGCAGCGGTCCGGCTCTGACCTGGACCGAGTACGCCAACGACACCTGGAGGACCACCGCGTGACCGTCGAACTCCGCCACTACAGCGATCTCACCCCCGGTGTCCGCCAGGACCTGCTGGACCTCTACGCAGACGTCCGCGCCCCGCTGCTGCACCTGGCGAATTACCGTGTCGAGGCGTTCGCTGAACGCCTCGACCGGCACGCGACCGAGCCCGGCTTCGAAGCCGTCATCGCGTACGAGGGCACGACGGCCATCGGGTACGCCTACGGGAACACGCTGACGTCCGACGACCGGTACTGGAAGCGCATGGCCGAGCCGCTGCCCCTTGGCTTCACCGAGGTCAGCACACTGGTGATCAAGGAGATCGGCCTTCGAGTCCCATGGCGGGGCACGGGCACTGCACGGCGCATCCACGACGACCTCCTTGCCGGTCGCACAGAGGAGCGCGTCACCCTGATGGTCAACCCGCTCGCCGGAGACGGCAAGGTTCAGGCCCTGTACGAGTCCTGGGGATACGAGGCCATCAACAGCCAGCAGCCCTCGCCCGAGTCGCCCCGCCTCACGGCCATGCTCCGGGCGCGGAGCTGATAGGAGGACGGACGAACGCCTCTTACCGATCGGTGCAGCCCTACGAGAAGCGGCAACCGGGCGTGGCGGCGGAGATCGTCGCCTGCGGCTCGGTCGGTGTCGGCGGGCGGCGGGCTCTGCTGTTCCTCCCCCTCCGGCGGCACCCCTGGGCCGACCGGAAGGCTCCGCCCCGTGGGGGCGGAGGCGGGGTAAGGACTCCTTACCCCACAACTTGCTCCGGCTGGCCGGGGCTCGGGGTAAGCACTGCTTACCCCACAACTTGCTCCGCCTGCGGTTCTGGCTCGTAGCTCCGTCGTGCCTGAAGCTGCTGGCCGCCAGCGCGCAGCCGTGAGGATCCTCTGGCCACCGGGATCGCGTTGCAGTCGTCCCACTCGTTGCATGCCTGGTCACGCTGGTACGGGTGGTGATCCAGGGACGCTTGGACTCGTTGCGGGGAAGTGACCCGTCCCCGCTCTGAGCTGGGCGGGGACGGGTGGTACGGGTGGTGGCGGGTCAGGTGCTGGTGACGGGTTGCTCGACGGGGTCCGGGCAGTAGCGGCTCCAGGGGTCGAGGAAGCTGTTGCGCGTGAAGCCCTTGCGCTGGGTGTCGCGGTCGAAGCGGATGTTCGCCGAGCTGATGCCGTAGTCCTTGAGCAGGAGCTGCAGCCCGCGTGCGGTCAGACCGTTGATGCCGTGCTCGGCCCAGGGTGCCTCGCCGTCGGCGTTCAGGGCCGTCAGGATGTGCTCGGTGGACAGGGCGTCCGGGTTGCCTCCCGCGGCGAATACGCGGCGGATGTCGACGAGGATCCTGGTCTTCAGGCCGCCCTCCTCGTCCTGGCCGGACTCGTGCGCGGTCATGGCACGGCAGGCCGCGCGGGCGCGTGCGGGCCACTCGCCTCCGGCGAGGTCGGCGACCGTCACCAGGGGCTCCCAGGTGTCGGCAGCGCGGTCGTCGACGGGCATGAGCGGTTCCATGTTGGCGGCCGTGCCGGTCAGCGGCACCAGCCAGGCGCGAAGGTCGTCGCGCAGTTCGTGCAGGGCTGGATTGTCCCGGTCGGAGCGGTACGAGGAGACGCGCTCGCCCGGTGCACGGCGGCGCATGCGGATGACCACCGACCGGTCCATGATCGTGTCCGGGAGGTCGCCGATGCCGGCCAGGGCTGCCATGGCGAAGGTGGGGAACTTCACCACCTTGTGGTCCGGGCCGGTCACCCGCAGGGTGGGCCGGTTGCGCTGGTGACCGGCGTTGAGCAGGCCGCGCAGGTCCTCGTTCTTCTCGGCCGCCTTGATGCTGCCGAACAGGGTGTCGGCCTCGTCCACCAGCAGGGTCGGCGGCTTGTCAGTGATCGACCGGAAGATAGCCGCCGTGGACGCGTTGACCGTGATGAGCGCGTCGTGGACGGTCTCGGTGATCACATCGAGCAGCCGCGACTTCCCGCACCGCTTGGCCGGGCCGATGACCGCCAGTCGGGGAGCGTGCTGCCACGCGGGCTGCAGGTGGGTGGCGGCTACCCACAGGGTCACCGCGTCCAGCGCGTGGGCGGACGGCAGGATGACGAACCTGGCGATGGCCGAGCGGAGTTCGGACAGCAGGTCCGCACCCGGTGTGGCCGGGGAGACCGAGCCGTCGGTGTCGTCGGTCAGTCCATCAAGAGTGACCGGGACACTGACCGGCTGGTCGGTGGTCACGTCGGTCAGCCCGGTCATTTCGGCCGGTCCCCGGTCAGCATCGTCGGTCAGTTCGGCGTTCTGACCGATTGCCTGGTGGCGCTGACCGGGCTGACCAGGGATCGCGGTCGCGGGCCAACTCGGCTTCGGGCCTCCCGGTACGGGCTGCGGAGAAGTAGGGTCCATGGTGAAGCTCCTCGCTGGGGCGTGCGACGGGTTAGCCGGGCGCCGCCGGTTCGAATGGTTTGACTGATCTGGGGTGGCTTCGTCGGGCCCTCGGTGTTCGCAGCACCGGGGGCCTTCGCATAGCTGGGGACAAGCGGGGTGCTCGTCGACGCCTGCCTCAACTTGCAGACGCTCTTGGATGGTTGCTGTGTAGTGGTCCCCCGGCATTCGGCTCGCCGGGGGACCACGAAGTTATGTCCACAGGATCGGAAGATCCACTCCATCCGGGCGAGTACGCCGATGGCAGACAGGCTTGTGGACCGGGCTCTCTCGACGTCAAGCTGCATCAGCCGCCAGGCCTTCTGCACCCGGCTCCTCGATTCCGAGCAGGCGCAGGAGGTCCGCCGTGATGACGCGGTACTTCTTGCCCAGCCGGAGCACCCGGCACGGGTAGGCGTCACGGCGCGCGAGCTCGTAGCCCTTGCTGCGACCCAGCCCGATGGCCCGGTTGGCCGTGTCCAGGTCGATGGCAGCCGGCAGGGCCAGTAGCTCCGCCCGACCCATTCCCGCCAGGGCGATCGACGTCATCTCAGTTCGCATAGGTATCTCCGAATCAGGCAGCAGAAAGAAGGGTCTCGGCGCGTTGCCGAACCCAGGAACAGAGTGCACGAACCTAAAGTGTCGATATGACACACGACGACGTGGAACCGTGGGCAACCCAGATCACCAAGGCAGTAATCGCCGAGGTCCAGAAACTCAGAAAGGAGCTGGGCATGACCGCACGGGACCTCGCAGACGCCTGCGAGGAGCTCGGGCACCCGATCCCGCGCAACGTCATCGCCAACTGGGAGTCCGGGCGGCGGCTGACCCTCACCGTTCCCGAGCTCCTCGTCCTCGCGCAGGCCCTCGACACACCGCCGGCCGCCCTGGTCTTTCCACTCGCCGGGACCAGCAACGTCGCTTACCTCCCCTTCGAGAGCGCATCCCGCGCCGAGGCGTTCGCCTGGTTCACCGGCGATGGATCGATCGCCCTCCACGAAGACCTACAGCTCCTCCGGCATCACTCCTCTCGGGAGAGAAGGATTCGCGCAACGCACCGCGACGCCTGGCAGCTGCAATTCCTGCCCGGCCGGGAAGCGTGGCCGCCCAGATCCGACGAGAAGTTCGCGCAACTGGTTGAAGCCGTCCGGTCGGATCTTCTCCCGCTCCGCGCCGAAATGCGCGAGTGGGAGGTAGCTCTACCCCCACTACCGAAACACCTCGCGTTCCTCGATGAGGAACTCGGCTCCATCAGCAACACCCAGGAAGGACCGCTTTGAAGGGCTCCACGTACCACCGCTGCTACTGCCGCGACACCGAAACCGGTAAGCCCCTCGGCAAGGCCTGCCCGAAGCTCGGCAGCCGCAAGCACGGCTCCTACTCCATACGCCAGGAGCTGCCCAACCGGGCCGACGGCACTCACCGCGCCTTCAATCGCGCCGGGTACGAGACCCACAAGGAGGCACAGGCCGACCTCGACCACGTCCGTTCCCTGCTCGCGCTCGCCAAGGACGAGCCGGAGGACCTCGCACTCGTCGCTGAGCTGCTGGAGAAGGTCGCCGACGACAAGTCGGCCCTGCCCGACATCGAGGAGACCCGCCGGCGGCTGAGGAGCGGCGTCGACCTGGCGGGCCGGATCACCGTCTGTGAGTGGCTGGACAGTTGGCTGGAGAACAAGCGCGCCCGGAAGTCCACCGTCAGCCGGTACGAGGTCGACATCCGCCTTCACCTCAAGCCGCGCATCGGACACCTCCGTCTCGACCGGATCCGGGTGAGTCACCTGGCCGAAATGTTCAACGGCATCTGTGAGAGGGCGTTAAGTCCTGTTTTTAATGGTTCGGCATCGCTCGATCGTGGGGTCGGCTGCAGTTCCGGGGCGGCTGCCGGATCGGGGGTGGTGC
>NZ_JBIAVO010000063.1:0-19168 GCF_042894345.1 Kitasatospora sp. NPDC001540 | reverse complement strand
GTCACCCGGAACCGTCTGGGCAGACTCGTCCGCCAAGGCACGCTTATCCAGCCCCGACGAGGCCTCTACCAAAAACGGACTTAACGCCCTCTCAGAACCCGGGCGCCGCGTACCCGTCCAGGAACCACAGCGCCGCCGTCCACCACAGCACCCCCACCGCGCAGAACAGCGCCCCGCCCGCCACCGGCAGCACCCACCCGCGCAGCCCGCCGTGCCGCACCAGCAGCACCTTCGCCGCGAACGCCCCGTACAGGAAGCAGCCCGCCGCCGAGTGCAGGCCCACCCGGAGGTCCGTGAACCGCACCCCGTACGCCAGCAGGCAGTGCTGGGCGATCGGCAGCGACAGTGCGAACGCCAGCCAGCCGCCCGCCCGGTGCGCCGTCCGCACCGGGCGGGCCGCCGGACCCCGCCGGTACATCGCCAACGCCAGCACCACCTGCAGCAGCGCCAGGAAGAACAGCGCCGAACCCAGCCAGGACTTCAGCCGCAGCGCGTCCTCGCCGGACGCCCCGAGCAGGCTCCGCCCCGGGTCCGGCACGTGCACCCGCCCGAACCACAGCAGCCCCAGCGCGAGCGCCACCGGGGCGAGCGCCGCCAGCAGCGTCGGCAGCGCGCCGGCGAACCCGCCCGGACGGCGGCCGGGCGCCACCTCAGCGCTCCTGCGAGCCGTCGTCGGCCGCGGCGCCGGAGCCCGAGCCGTCGGCCGGGGCCTGGGCCGCCGGGGCCTGGGCCGGGGGCACCTCGACCGGGGTCTGCGCGGGCGTCTGCGCGGGCTGCTGGGCGGCGGGCTCGGGCGTCTGCGCGGGCTGCTGGGCGGGCTGCTGGGCGGGAGGTTGGGACGCCGGGGCGTTCGGGTCGGCGGTGTTCGGGTCGGCGGCGCTCGGGTCCGCGGCCGGGGCGCTTGCCGAAGCGCTCGCACCCGCCGAAGCGCCCGCGCCCGGCACCGCGCCGCCCGTCCCGCGCAGCGTCGCGATGTCGACGCCCACCGGGTCGCCCAGCGAGGTCACCGCGTAGAAGGTGCCCCGGGGGTCGGCCACCGTGTGCCCGGTGGCCTCGCCCGGGCCGTGGTCGCCCGCGTAGCGGTACAGCGGGTGGCCCTTGTAGAGCACCTGCGCCGTCCCGTCCGGCAGCGCCGCCGCGCCCAGCAGCCCGTCGTCCACGCCGGGCCCGGCCAGCGGGAAACCGGGAGTGGTCACCGGCGGCCAGGTCTTCGCGCACTCGTCCAGGCAGCTCGCGTGCACGGTGGTGTCGGCGCCGTACAGGTACAGGGTGCGGCCCTGCGCGTCCACCAGGACCGGGCCCAGGCTGCCCACGCTGGCCAGCGCCACCCGGGTGCCCACCGAGGTCGCGAACGCCGACACCGTCGGGCCGGAACTCGGGGACGGCGAGGCCGCGGACGGGGAGTCGGTGGCGGGCGGGGCGTTCAGGTCCGCGGGCGCCGAGCAGCCCGCGGCGGAGAGCAGGGCGGACAGGGCGGTCAGCGACAGCGCCGCGGCAGCGGCGACACGGCGGGTACGGGGCATCGGGGCTCCAGGGGACGGCGCGGCACTGGAACACCATCCACTCCCGTCGTCCGCCACCCGGCCACTCCAGAGCCGGGCCGCTCCGCACCAGGGGGGACCCGGTTGCCCCGGAAGGCCCACCCGGCACCGGCGGGCGGACACCGGAGGGGCACCGCCCGTCCGAGGGGGCGCGCCCATGACCGTCGCGTCCGTGACCACCGAGCCCGCCGCCGCCCGGCCCGCGATCCGGGTCGAGGGCCTTGGCAGGCGCTTCAAGGACCTCGTCGCCCTGGACGGCGTCGACTTCGCCGTCCCGCCCGGCACCGTCTTCGGCCTGCTCGGGCCCAACGGCGCGGGCAGGACCACCACGATCCGGATCCTCACCACGATCATCCGGCCCGGCGCGGGCCGCGCCGAGGTGCTCGGCGGCCCGCTCGGCAGCCAGGTCCGGCAGGCCCTCGCCTGGGACGCGGGCATCGTCGCGGTCTTCGCCCCGCTCGGCGTCCGGCTCTACCGCCGCGCGGTCTAGGTTCCCGGGGGCTCCCACACGGTGCGGTCGCCGCCGCGCCAGGCCACCAGGTCCGGGTCGTCGAGGTCCGGCTCGGCGACGCCCGCGTGCCGGATCAGCTCCACCACGTCCTCGGGCCCGGTCGCCCGGCCCACCGTCCGTCCGTAGATCTCCACCCGCCGGTACGGCCGCTGCCCGCGGGTCGGCGGGCGGACCACGACCGGCGGGTGGAATATGTCTCCGGACTCGCTCATGCCTCCAGTGTCCCGCGCCCCGCGCGCAACGGCCCGTCGATCTCACCCTCGGTGCCCGCCCCGACGCGTATCGTGGTCGTCCGTGCGCGCCACTCGACCCGTCACCGCCCCCGGCGGGTGCCGCTGCTGGGGCACCTGCCCGCGCTGCTCACCCGGCCGCGGCGACCCGGTGCGGGTGCGGGTCGGACCGCGGGAGATGTACGTGGTCAGCGAGCCGGAGCTGGTGCAGCGGGTGCTGGCCGACCGGGTGGCGTTCGACCGGACGGGGCCGCTGTACGCGAAGATCCGGGCGTTCCTCGGCAACGGGCTGGCCTCCTGCCCGCACGCCGACCACCGCAGGCTCCGCCGGATCGTGCAGCCCGCCTTCCACCACGCGCTGCTGCCGCACTACGCCGCGGCGATGACGGAGGAGGCCGCGGCGCTCACCGCCGGGTGGCGGGCCGGGCAGGTCGTCGACGTCACCCGCGAGGCGTTCCGGCTCACCACCGCCGTCGCCGTGCGCACCCTGTTCTCGGCCGGGCTGCCGCCGCGGGCCGCGGAGGAGCTGCGCGCCGCCCTGGACGTGCTGCTGCGCGGGCTCTACCTGCGGGTGGTGCTGCCCGCGGCCGACCTGCTGCCCACCCCGGCGCGGCGCGGCTACCGGCGGGCGCTGGCGACCTGGCACGCCGGAGTGGCGGCGATCGTCGCCGACCACCGGGCCCGCGGGATCGACCGCGGCGACGTGCTGGCGCTGCTGCTCGCGGCCCGCGACGAGGACGGTCGGCCGCTCGACGAACGCGAACTCGCCGACCAGGTCGCCACCCTGGTGCTGGCCGGGGCCGAGACCACCTCCTCGGCGCTGGCCTGGTCGCTCCGCCTGGTGGCCGAACACCCGGACGTGGAACGGGCGTTGCACGCCGAGCTGGACGCCGGACCGGCCGGGGCCCCGGCCCGCTGGCAGGACCTGCCGCAACTCCCTTACACCGCACGGGTGATCAGCGAGACGCTGCGGCTCTACCCGCCCGCCTGGGCGATCAGCCGCACCACCACCCGGCCCACCGAACTCGGCGGGGTCGAACTGCCCGCCGGGGCGCTGGTGGTCTGCTGCCTCTACCTGCTGCAGCGCAGGCCCGAACTCTTCCCCGACCCGCAGCGCTTCGACCCGGACCGGTTCGCGGGCGAGCTGCCGCGGGGCGGCTACCTGCCGTTCGGCTCCGGGGCGACGAAGTGCCTGGGCGACCGCTTCGGGCTGACCGAGGCGGCGCTGGCGCTGGCCACCGTCGCGGGCCGGTGGCGGCTGCGCCCGGCGGTCCCGGGCCCGGTGCGGCCGGTGCCGCGGCTGGTGCTGTCGCCCGGGCCGCAGCCGATGCTGCTGAGCGAACGGGGCGGCGGGGCGGCACGCTGAGTTGGGCGGCGGGGCGGGTCAGCGGGCCAGCAGGTTGACCGCGGCGCCGAAGACCGGCGGGAGGGCGGCGGCCAGCGGGACGACGTGCGGGCCCAGCCAGGGTTGGTGGCGGGCGGCGAGCAGGGCGGAGGTCAGCAGGCGGTACGGGCGGGTCGCGCGGTGCCAGGCCCGCTCGTAGGCGGCGGGGCGGTCGGCGGCCAGGCAGCGGACCGCGGCCTCGGCGGAGGCCAGGGCCAGCGCGACGCCCTCGCCGGTCAGCGCGTCCAGGTAGCCCGCCGCGTCGCCGACCAGCAGCACCCGGCCCCGTACCCGGGCGGCCGCCCGCTGCCGCAGCGGGCCCGCGCCCCGGACCGGACCGGCCTGCGCGCCGTCCAGGCGCGCCAACAGGGCCGGGAAGGCGTCGAGTTGGCGGTCGAACGGGAGCCGCTCGCTGCTCAGCACCGCCACCCCGACCGTCCCGTCCGCGACCGGCGTGACGTACGCCTCCGCGTGCCGCGACCAGTACACCTCGACCAGGTCGCTCCACGGCTCCACCGCGAAGTGCCGCCGCTGCCCGTACCGGGCCGGGAGCCGCGCCGGGGCGGGCCGGTGCAGGCCGAGGGCGCGGCGGACGGGCGAGTGCAGGCCGTCCGCCGCGACCAGGTGGCGGGCGGTCAGTCCGGCGGCGGTGACGGCGTGCCGGGTCAGCCGCAGGCCGTCGGCGCGGGCGGTCAGGCGGCGGACGCCGAGCTGCTCGGCGCGGGCGGCCAGCGCCGCGTGCAGGGCGGTGCGGCGCACGCCCAGGCCGTGACCGGAGCGGAACCGGGCCTCGGCGGTGCGGGCGCCGTCCGCGGACAGGTAGCGGATGCCCGCGAACGGGCGGCCCGCGACCTCCACGCCCAGCCGCTCCAGGGCCCGCACCGCGCCCGGCATCAGGCCCTCCCCGCAGGCCTTGTCGACCGGCGTCGCCCGCGGCTCCAGCACCGTCGCGGACAGGCCCGCCCGGGCGGCGTGGATCGCGGTGGCCAGCCCGGCCGGACCGCCGCCCACCACCAGCAGGTCGATCACGCGAGCACCCGGCAGCGCAGCAGCGCGGCGTCCTCGCAGCGCAGCCGGGTGGCCAGCAGCCAGGTGTTCAGCGCCGTGAAGCACAGCGCGGTCACCCAGGCCGTGTGCACCAGCGGCAGCGCGAAGCCCTCCACCACCACCGCCAGGTAGTTGGGGTGCCGCAGCCACCGGTACGGCCCCCCGGCCACCAGCGGCAGGCCCGGCACCACGATCACCCGGGTGTTCCAGCGCGGTCCCAGCGTCCGGATGCACCACCAGCGCAGCCCCTGCGCGCCCACCGCCAGCGCCAGCATCGGCCAGCCCAGCAGCGGGACGAACGGCCGTGCCGCGTAGTGGACTTCGAGCAGGCAGCCGAGCAGCAGCCCGGTGTGCAGCGCCACCATCGCCGGGTAGTGCCCCCGCCCGTACTCGACCCCGCCCCGGGCCAGGCTCCAGGCGGCGTTGCGGCGGGCGACCAGCAGTTCGGCCAGCCGCTCCAGGGCGACCAGCAGGATCAGGACGGTGTAGGCGGTCATCGGCACCTACCAGCGCAGGAGGACGAGTTCGGACGCGAAACCGGGGCCCAGGGCCAGCACCAGCCCGTACGAGCCGGGCGGTGGCGGGGGGTCGGCCGCCAGCACGTCCCGCAGGATGTGCAGCACCGAGGCCGAGGAGAGGTTGCCGCAGCGCGCCAGCGAGGCCCGGCTCGGGGCCAACGCGTCGGCGGGCAGGCCGAGTTCGGTCTGCAGCGCGTCCAACACCCGCGGGCCGCCCGGGTGGCAGGCCCAGGCCGTCAGGTCGCCCGGCTTGAGGTCGTGCGCGGCCAGGAAGGAGGACACCTCCTCGCCGACGAACAGCCTCACCAGCTCCGGGAGTTCGGCACCCAGCAGGATCCGGAACCCGGAGTCGCCGACCTCCCAGCCGAGCAGCCGCTCGGTGCCCGGGTACAACCGGCTGCGGGTCGCCACCACCTCCGGGCCTGAGCAGTCGACGCCGTCGCCGACCGCGACCAGCGCGCCCGCGCCGTCCCCGAACAGGGCGGTGGCCAGCAGGTTCGCCGCCGAACCGTCGGAGCGCTGCAGCGTCAACGAGCACAGCTCGGTCGCCAGCAGCAGCGCCACCCCGTCCGGGCGGCCCGCCAGCAGGTCGGCCAGGGTCGCCAGGCCCGCCGCGCCGCCCGCGCAGCCCAGGCCGAACAGCGGCAGCCGCCGCACGTCCTCGCGCAGGCCCAACCGGGGCGCCAGGCGGGCCTCCAGCGAGGGAGCGGCGATGCCGGTGACGGTGGTGGAGACCACGAAGTCCACGCGCTCGGGCGGGAGTTCGGCCTCGGCCAGGGCGCCGGTGGCGGCCCGCTCGGCGAGTTCGGCCGCCGCCGTCAGCCAGGCGTCGTTGGCGCGGCCGAAGCCGTCCAGCTCCGGGTACCGCTCCAGCGGGAACGCCAGGTGCCGGAACTCGACGCCCGCGCCCGCCGCGAACCGCTCCGCGAGGGCCCGCGCGGGCCCGTCGCCGCCCGGGCGCAACGCCGCCACCGCTCCGGTCAACTCCCGCTGCCCGTAGCGGTGGGCCGGGAGCACTCCGTGCACAGCCGCGATCCGCGTCATCGGCCCAGGATAGGGAACATTTCGCCTGAAGCAGGCAATTCGCCCGTCCGGGCGCGTCCCGGGTGGTGGCAGGGCGGTGACGGAGCGTCAGGAAGTTTCGCCGATCAGGATCGGCCTGCCGTCGGGGCCCATCAGGTAGTACTGCGACCGGCGCGGCCGGGCTGCCGCGGTCGGCCGCGGTGCTGCGCCCGGTGAGTCCACCAGGTAGGGGAGCATCTCGGTCTCGTCCACGGCCGCGGGGTAGCCCTCGGCGTTGAAGCCGAACAGGGCGTGCAACGCGTCCTCGCCGAGGCTCAGCGGGTGGAACGGCAGTGGGTAGAGCTGGCCGCCCTCGTCCTCCGGCAGCGGCTCGACCGGGTGCTCGCCCGCCCAGTGCGGGAGTTCGAACGGGAGCCGGTCGCCGATGTCCTCGATCACGCCGTCGTCCGGCGAGACACTCAGCGAGCGGACCAGCCGCCCGTCCTCCCAGACCGCGAACGCCAGCCAGTCGACCACGCTGTGCATCGCGTGCAGCACCGTCCGGCGGCCCGGGCCGGTCGCGAGCAGTTCGGTCGGGAGCAGCGAGGGCCGGTCGAGCATGAAGCGCCGGTCGCAGACCAGGTCCACGCCCGGCCAACTCCCCGCGTACGCCTCGCCCTGCGCCGGGTACACCGCCTCGAGCAGGGCGCGGGGCCGGTCGCCCGGATGGACCGTCCAGCCCCGGTAGAGCCGGTCCATCAGCGCGCCCGTCCGCTCCCGGTCCGGGGTGACGCCGACCGCCTGCCGGAGCAGGGCGGGGACGTCGCCGTCGGCGTGGGCGAGCAGGGCGGTCTTGGCTCCCATGGGCGAACTCCAGGGCGGGAAGGGGGTTCCGGGCTCCCCGCACCCTAGGTGCCGCCACCGTCAGCCGCCGCCGGTCGGTTACAGGCGCAGGGTGTTCCAGCCCCGGGTGATCTCCGCGTGGAGGTCCTCCTGCGGGGTGTCGCCGAGCAGGGCCAGCAGGGCCGCGCCGTCGGCGGGGCGGGCGGACGGGTCGGGGGTGAGGGCGCGGGTGACGACGGCGGCCAGGGCCGGGTCGAGGGCGTGCACGGCGGCCAGGGCGGACGGTTCGGGGCCGGTGTCGACGATGCGGCGGATCACGCCGCCGGTGCTGGTCGCCGCGAACGGGCTGGCGCCGTGCGCCGCGCACACCACGCAGCAGGCCCAGGCCCAGACGTCCGCCGCGGTGCCGACCCGCTCCTCGCCGAACTGCTCGGGCGCCATGTAGGTGAGCGTGCCCGGGCCCGCGCCCGTCATGGTCAGGCGGGTGCCGTCGACCAGCGCGGCGATGCCGAAGTCGAGCAGCCGGGGCCCCGCCGAGGTGAGCATGATGTTGGCGGGCTTGAGGTCGCGGTGCACCAGCCCGAGCCGGTGCACGCCCGAGAGCGCCACCGCCAGGGCCAGCGCCAGCGCCCGCAGCGCCTCCGGCGAGCGGACCGGGCCGAGTTCGCGCAGGTGCGCGTCCAGCGGGCGCCCGTCCAGCAGTTCCATCGCCAGGAACGGGCGGCCCGCGTCCACGCCGGTGTCCAGCACCCGGGCGGTGTACGCGCCCGGCACCATCGCCAGCACCTCCGACTCGCGCCGGAAGCGGCGCAGCAGGTCGGGGTCGTCCAGCAGCTCCAGGTTGATCGTCTTCAGCGCCACCTCGGTCGCCGCCCCCTCCCGGCGCGCCAGGTAGACGGTGCCCATCCCGCCCGCGCCGATCCGGCCCAGCAGCAGGTAGCCGCCGATCCGGCGCGGCTCGTGCCCGTTCAACGGCTGGTGCGGCACCCGGGCGGTGGCGGGCGCGGGCGCCGGGGCGGCGGCGGGGACGTACGCGGTGGCCGGGGCGGTCGCGGGCGGGGCCGGGGCGGCCTGTGCGGACGCGGGGGCGGATGCCCGGGCGGCGAAGAAGGGGTCGGGGCCCGGGGCGGGAACGTACGGGTTCGCCGGGGCGGGGTGCGACGGGTCGGCGGTCGGCTCGGCGGGGCCGGTCGGCGCGGGCAGGCGGCGGGCGGAGAGCAGCGCGACCGCCTGGAACACCGCCCCGGCCAGCAGCACGCCCATCGGCAGCACGAGCGCCCCGGCCAGGGCGAACAGGCTCAGCCGGAGCAGGTTCCGTCGGCGGATCCCCCCGTCCGCGGCCACCGCGGGCGGCATTCCGGTGGAGAGCAGCGCGCGCCGCGACAGGTGGGCGAACAGCAGCCAGAGCGCCAGCAGCACCGCGCCGACGGTCAGTGCGCGGACCGTCGCGTCGGTCGAGCTCAGGTGGAGGTCCTCCGCCATGCTCTCGGTGTCCGCGAACGCCGGCTGACTGTGCAGGAGTTCGAATCCGTACTGGGGGAGGGCGGACAGCACGGCGCCGAGCCCGGCCGCGAACACCACGCACGCCACGACCTCGGCCACCACCGGTCCGCTGCCCGGCGGTGCCGCGCCGGACACCGAGGCCGCCGCCCGCTCCCTGGCCGTCTGTTGGGCTCGGCGCAGCAGCGGTAGCGACAGCAGCCGGACGACCAGCGCGAGCAGCACGACCAGCGACAGGTCCACGGCGAGCTCGCCGTAGCCGACGGACCAGCTCGCGGACTCCGCGGTGAGCAACGAGGGGATCGGCTGGTCGGAGACGAGAGCGAGGTGCGGCACCGTCGGCTCCTCCTTCGGTGGGCGGCGTGGTCGGGCCGGGGGAGTATACGGGGGGACGGGACGCGCCGGGCGGGAGAAGTCCCGTACCTGCCAAGGTTTTTGACGGTTCCTCCAGCTCCTCTGCGGCGATCGGCCGGGCACCGCCTAGCCTGGCGGGGTGAGCAGCGCAGCGGTGGTGGACCGGGTCCGGATCGGCGTCCTGCTGCGGGCCTGCCATCCGGCCCCGGCGGCCGCCGTGACCGGGCTGGCCGCCGTGATGGCGGTGGCGGCCGGGCGCGGCCTGCTCGGTACGGCGCTCACCACCGGGGCGGTCGCCGCCGGGCAGTTGTCGATCGGCTGGAGCAACGACCTGGTCGACCGGCGGCGCGACGCGGCGGCCGGGCGGGGCGACAAGCCGCTCGCCGCAGGGGAGTTGACGGCCGGGCGGCTCGCCGCCGCGACCCGCTGGGCGGTGGTCTGCTGCGTGCTGCTGTCGGCGGCCTGCGGGGTGGCCGCGGCGACGGTGCACCTGGTGGCGGTGGGGGCGGGCTGGGCGTACAACCTGCGGCTCAAGGCGGGCGGGTGGTCCTGGCTGCCGTACGCGGTGGCGTTCGCGCTGCTGCCCGCGTTCGTCACGCTGGCGCTGCCCGGGCGGCCCTGGCCCGCCCCGCAGGTGCTGGGCGCGGGTGCGTTGCTCGGGGTCGCCGCGCACTTCGCCAACGTCCTGCCGGACCTGGCCGCTGACCGGGCCGCGGGCGTCCGCGGCCTGCCGCAGCGGCTGGGCCGCCGGGCCTCGGCCGTGACGGCCGTCCTCGCCGCGAGCGCGGCCGCCCTGCTGCTGGCCCCCGGCTGGCCCGTCCTCGCCGTCACCGCGCCGCCCGCCCTGACCACCCTGTTCGCCCCGCCCCGCAGCCGGGCGCCCTTCCTGGCGGTGATCGCGGCGGCGGCGCTCGCGCTCGTGGTACTGCTGCTGCGGGGCGGGCTGCGGGGCTGAACACGGTGCTGAGCGCGGGGCTGAACGCGGGCGCCGCCGGTGGACCGCAGGGCTGGGCGCGGGTGCCGGACTACCGTGCGGTCAGGCGCACTTCATGTCGGGGTCGGTGAGGGCGAGGCCGCTGACCTGCTCCCCGTCGACGGTGAACTCGTAGGCCCAACCCGGCTTCCCGTCGACGGGCACCCGGTACCGGCCGTTCGCGGCCAGGGCGAGGCCGTGGGAGTCGTAGGCCTGCTTGAGCTCCGCGAGGGTGGACCCGGCGCCGATGCCCGCGGCCGTCCGCACGGCGGCCGGAACGGCGAGTTCGCGCAGCCCGGCGGCGCCGAAGGAGACCCGGCCCTGCGCCAGGAACGCCTTGTCCCGGTCCTCGCGCAGCTTCATGACGTCGGCCTGGGCCTGGGCCGCTTCCGCGATGATCCTGGTGTCGGCTGCCGCCTGCTGGGCCGACTCCGCCGCGCGCCTGGCGAATTCCAGGGACTCCGCCGCAGAGGCGTTCGGCCGCAGGGACGGCAGCGGGGTCGGCGTGGCGTCGGCCACCTGGTCCGCCTTCGCGTCGAGCTCCTTGAGCTTCGCGTCGGCCGCGGCCTCCGCCGCCATCCGGGAGGCGTCCTGGGAGGGCCGGGCGGTGGCCGACCCCGCGAAGGTGAAGTCGGTGCAGCCGCCGAGCAGCGAGATCGCCGCCGTCTCCAGTGCGCCGCCGGCCAGCGCGGCGTCCTTGCTCATGCCCGGCGCCAGGCCGCGGTAGCCGTTCTCCGTGAGCACCTCGGCCTTCGCGGCGGAGGGGCCGCTCCCGCCGTTCGAGGAACAGGCGGCCGCGCCGGTGGTCATCGCGAGGGCCGCCAGTCCGGCGCAGGCTGTCCGGACGGCGCGGGTGCCGGTCGGCAGGGGTCGGGTCACGTTCGTCATCTCTCTCCAGGCGGGGGCCGCCGACGACCGCGCACCGGTGCGGTGCGCATCGGTGCGGTGTGCGGTGGTCCGGTGCGCAGCGGCCCGGCCGGGGGTGCGACCGGTGCGGAGGAACGACGGACCAGCCCCCTCGCAGCAGGTGCGAGGGGGCGCGGCGGGTGTCGGCGTACCGGCAGATCATTCGTGCACGGCGCGAGCAATCTAGCAGAAACGGTGATCGCGGTCCGCTGAATTGTCGGAGCGTCACGCGCCTCAACTGGCGCTCCCGGTCGGCCTCGTGGACCTCGAGGAACCGGGCGCGGTCAGGCGGAGAAGCCGCCGTCGACGGGCACCACCGCCCCCGTGACGTACCCGGCCTCGGGCCCGGCCAGGTGGGCGACCACGGCGGCGATCTCGGCGGGCGCGGCGTAGCGGCCGAGCGCGGTGAGGGCGCCGATCGTCGCGGCGTTCGGGCCGTCGGCGGGGTTGGCGTCGGTGTCGGTCGGGCCGGGGTGCACCAGGTTGACGGTGATGCCGCGCGGGCCCAGCTCGCGGGCCAGTCCCTTGGTCAGGCCGACCAGCGCGGTCTTCGTCATCGCGTACAGGGCCAGGCCGGGGAACGGCACCCGGTCGGCGATGTTGCTACCGATGCCGATGATCCGCCCGCCCTCCGGCAGGTGCGCCGCCGTGGCCCGGGCCAGCACGAACGGGGCGCGGACGTTGACGGCCAGGACGCGGTCGAGCTCCGCCGCGTCGACGTCCTCCAGCGGGCCGGACGGGAAGAGCGCCGCGTTGGCGACCAGCACGTCCAGCCGCCCGAGCGTCTCCACGGTGCGCTCCACCGCGCCGGTCAGCGCCGCCTCGTCCGCGTTGTCGGCCCGGAGCGCCAGCGCCCGGCGGCCCAGCCCCTCGATCTTCCGGGCCACCTGCTGGGCCCGCTCCGCGTCCTGGTGGTAGGTCAGGGCGACGTCGGCGCCCTCCTCGGCCAGCCGCAGCGCCACGGCGGCGCCGATGCCCCGGCTGCCGCCGGTCACCAGGGCCACGCGTCCTTCGAATCGGTTGTCGTTCATGCCGTCGAGCTTCGTCCGGCCGGGCGGCGGACGCTGGCGGCTATCGGTCGGTGCGTTGCGTTGCGCGGCGCGGGGGCGGGGGCGGGGGACGTCATCGGTGCGCGGACGGTCCGGTGTCCAGGGGAATGCCGGCGGGCGCGACGGACCGGCGTTCGAGCCGGAGCAGACCGGGGACGGCGGCCAGCGAGACGGCGAGCAGCAGCAGCCAGGGCCAGGCCGGGCCGTGCGCGAACAACAGGGTGAACAGGCCGGGGGAGAGCGCCTGGCCGACGTTCCAGGAGAGCTGGTTGACCGCCAGGTACCGGCCGCGCCGGGCCGGGTGGGCCAGCGCCACGCTCAACTCCTCGCGGCCGGGCGTGGCGACGGTCTCCGCCAGGTTGTACACCAGCGCCGCCGCGACCAGCCCGGACAGCACCAGCCACCGCGGGCCGTCGCCGGGCAGCACGGCGAGCAGGGCGAACGCCGCCGCGTTGAGCAGCGCCCCGGCCGCGGCGGTCCGGGTCGCCCGGTGGCCCTCCAGCAGGCGGGCGACCGGCCCCTGGGTCAGCACCACCTGCACGCCGTTGAGCACCAGCAGCGCCCCCGCCAGCGGGGCGCCCAGGTGCAGCGCGGCCGTCACGTGCACGGCCAGCAGGACGCTCAGCACCATCGAGGCCAGCACGAAGGACAGGTTCACCGTCACCATCAGCAGGTAGCGGCGGTCGGCCAGCACCGCCCGGTAGCCGCCGCCCCCGGAACCACCCCCGGAACCACCCTCGGAGTCGCTTCCGGGCTCCGCGGCCGCCACGGCGGGCGTCGGGCCGGGCCGCCAGCGGGCCAGCAGCACCGCCGCCGCCAGGTACGACAGCGCGTTCAGCGCCACCAGCAGTCGCAGCCCGCCCGTCCCGCCGTCGCCGACCAGCAGCGCGCCCGCCGCGCCGCCCAGGCCGAGCCCGGCGTTGCGCAGCGTCTGCACCAGGGCGAACCAGCGGGTGCGCTCCCCGGGCGTCGGGGCGGCCAGCACCACCAGGCCGGTGCTGGCCGTCCAGTACGCGGCCTGTCCGGCCTGGGCGAGCAGGCAGACCAGTCCGATCGACCAGGGGCGGTCGGCGAGCAGGAAGGCGGCGTGGGCGAGGGCGGAGAGCGCGTTGGCGCAGGCCGCCGTCCGGCGGGCGCCGTACCGGTCGATCAGCGGGCCGACGGCGGGCGCGACCGGCAGTGCCAGCAGCCGGGCGGCGGTGACGGCCGCGCCGACGGTGGTCAGCGGCAGGGCGGTGGCGCGGGTGAAGAACACCAGGGTGAAGGCGAGCACCAGGCCGGTGCCCAGGCTGTCGATCAGGTGGGCGCCGATCAGCGGGCGGTGGCGGCCCGCGGAGGCGGGCAGTCCGAGGCGGTCCCGGAGCGGGAGGGGGGTTGCGGTGGTCATGGCCCGAGGCTGCCTGCGATGATCGCTCCCGCCCACGGATTCGACCTCGGTCGAATCCTCGCCGCCGCCGCGCCCGGGAGGGTCCGTGCTGACCTGGGAGTTCTCCGCGCAGGACCTGGCCCGCACCAGGTTCGCCCGCTCGCCGCTGTGCGAGCTGACCACCAGCGTCGAGGTGCTCAAGGACCCGGGCCGCCGGGCCGTCCACCTGCCCTGGGTGCGCCGGGCCCGCCGCGAACTCGCGGGCGTGCAGTGGGAGTTGCTCTCCCAGCTGGTGCGGCTGCCGACGGTGTACGTGCCGGACTTCCTCACCCCCGTGCCCGCCGACAGCAGCCCGACGTTGGAGCGGCAACTGGCCGAACTGACCGCGCTCGACCCGGCCGCCGTCCGCCGCGACCTGGACCGGATCAGCGGCGAACTGCCGCCGCTGGTCGCCGAGTTGTACGCCGATCCGGAGGCCGGGACGCGACGGCTGGCGGCCGAGGCGCGGGCGTACTGGCAGGCCGCGATCGCCCCGCACTGGGGGCGGATCGAGCGGCTGGCCGAGGGCGAGATCCTGCGCCGGGCCCGCCAGTTGGCCGCGGCCGGACCGGCCGGACTGTTCACCGACCTGCACCCGTCGGTCAGTTGGGAGCACGACCTGCTGCGGATCGGCCACCGGCACCTGGAGCAGCGCCGCCGCCTCGACGGGGCGCGCGGACTCGTCCTGGTGCCCGCCGTCTTCGCCTGGCCCGGGGTGTTCTCCCAGCTCAACCCGCCCTGGCAGCCCGGCCTGGTCTACCCGCCGCGCGGCGTCGCCACGCTCTGGGAGGCCGCCGCGCCCGCCCCCGACGGGCTGGCCCGGGTGCTCGGCCGGGCACGGGCCCGGCTGCTCGCCGAGCTCGACGCCCCCGCCACCACCACCGAACTCGCCGCCCGCACCGGCCTGTCCGCGCCCACCGTCTCGCACCACCTGTCCGCCCTGCACGACGCGGGCCTGGCCGCCCGCCACCGCACCGGCCGCAGCGTGCTCTACCTGCGCACGGCAGCGGCCGAACTGCTCTGCGGAGAGGGCCAGTTGCTCCCGGCAGCCGGGCTCAGCGAGTGAACACCGCGTACGAGAAGCCCTCCGCGCGCAGCACCGAGTGCGTCAGCGACACCCCCCGCCCGTGCAGCAGCCGCCCCGGCAGCTCGCGCTCCACCGGCAGGCAGGCGGGCGCGCGCCGCGGGTTGACCACCACCAGGTAGCGCCCGCCCCGCAGGTACGCCAACGGGTAGCCGCTGTGCAGCACTTCGACCGGCGCGTGCGGGCCCAGGCCGGGGTGCGCGCGGCGCAGCGCGATCAACTCCCGCACCTGGTGCAGCAGCGAGGTCTCGTCGGCGCGCTGGGAGGCGACGTCCGGACGGTCGGGGGAGGGGTCCAGCGGCAGGTAGAAGCTCTCGGCGGGCGCGGAGGAGAACCCGGCGTCGGCCGTCGCGTCCCACTGCATCGGGGTGCGCGAACCGGCCCGGTTGTAGTGCGGGCCCAGCACGCTGCCCTCGGTGTCGGGCAGGCCCGGGACGAAGCGCATGCCGATCTCGTCGCCGTAGTAGATCGCCGGGACGGTCGGCCAGGTCAGCTGGAACGCGAACGCCGCCGCGAGTTGTTCGCGGGTGCGCGGGCCGCAGGCCAGCCGGGAGAAGTCGTGGTTGGCGGTCGGCAGCGCGGCGAAGCCGTGCCCGGCCGCGGCCTGCGCGGCGCGCTCCCACTCGGCGAGGAAGGGACGCATCGAGCCGCGCCCCTCGGCGTCGAAGTAGCAGGGTTCCACCGGCCACTCCTCGTGCACCGTGCCCGCGCCGTTGTTCCACAGCGAGCGCAGCGCCGCGCCGTCGCCGGGGCCGCCGAACTGCAGGAAGAAGTCGCCGTGGAAGCCCATCGGCACCGAGCGGGCCGGGTCGCCCCACTCGGCGAGGACGACCCGGTCGGGGTGGTGCGCGTCCATCCAGGCCCGCATCTCGCGCCACAGCCGGCCGGTCTCCACGAACCCGGGGTCGTCCTTGACCAGCGAGGACGCCATGTCGACCCGGAAGCCCGCAACGCCGAGGGCGAACC
Organism: Kitasatospora sp. NPDC001540; assembly: GCF_042894345.1. Taxonomy (NCBI): domain Bacteria; kingdom Bacillati; phylum Actinomycetota; class Actinomycetes; order Kitasatosporales; family Streptomycetaceae; genus Kitasatospora; species Kitasatospora sp. NPDC001540. The sequence goes on along the minus strand of NZ_JBIAVO010000063.1, from coordinate 3,855 downwards.
AGTGCGCCATGATCTCGCGCAGCGCCGCCCGGTTGGCCCGCGGGCCCTCGGCGTCCACCGGCTGCCGCCACGGCTCGGCCGGGTCGGTGCGGGCGTAGCCGAAGTTCAGCGCGGGCTGGAAGTCGAAGAAGTTCGGCTTGTACCAGCCCGGACGGCTGCCCGGCGAGGCGACGTACCCGGGCGCCGGGCGGTCCGCCCACACGTACCGGTGGTCGTCCGGGTCGGCGGCGGAGCGGACGAACCACGGGTGCCGGTCCGAGGTGTGGCCCGCCACCAGGTCGAGCAGGACGCGGATGCCGACCCGGCGGGCCGCGTCGGTGAACTTCGCCAGGTCCTCCGGCGTCCCGTAGCGGGGCGCGGTGGTCAGGAAGTCCGCCACGTCGTAGCCCGCGTCGCCGAACGGGGACGCGAAGCACGGGTTCAGCCAGACCGCGTCCACCCCCAGCCACTGCAGGTACTCCAGCCGCTCCGTCAGCCCCGCGAAGTCGCCGATCCCGTCCCCGTTCCCGTCCGCGAAGCTCTGCGGATAGATCTGGTACAGCACCGCGTCACTCGCCCACTCCGTACCCACCACGGCCCCTCTCGCCACGACCCGCCCCGCGCACCGCTGTCCCCCAAGCAATGCCCCGCCCCGCCCCCCGCGGAACCAACCGGGTCGGGCGGGTGACATCATCGCCGGGCGTGGGGTTCGGATGCGGGCGGGAGTGGGTTGCGGTGGGCTGGTGGTTCGGCAGGCGGCGGCGAGAGCGGGAAGCGGCCCCGGCGCGCGGGGTGCCCGGCAGGCTGTCCGACGCGGAGATGGTCGCCCTGCTGGCCGACGTGGAGCGCGGTGACGACGTCGCGATGGGGAACCTGGCGGTGGAACTGCACCTGCGCGGCCAGCAGGCCGGGGCGATGCACCTGTGGGAACGCTCCTGGGCGGCCGGGAACACGGTGTCCGGGTTCAACCTGGGCATGCAGTACGAGATGGCCGGTGACAGCAACCGGGCCCAGGTGCTCTGGGAGCAGGTCGCCGCCCTCGGCGACCCCGACGCCATGCTGGGGCTGGTCAAGCAGGCCCTGGAACGCGGCGACGCGGCCGGGGTGGAGCGCTGGGCGCCGGAGGTCCTGGCCCAGGACGAGGCGTTCCCGATCACCGCGCTGGGCGTGGCCTTCCGCGACCACGGCGACCTCGACCGGGCCGTGCACGCCTTCCGGCGCGCCGAGGAACTGGGCGACGCCTACGCCATGGAGTACCGGGCCCGGATCCTCACCGCCCAGGGCCGCACCGCCGAGGCCGGGGCCCTGCTGGCCCGGGCCGCGGAGGCGCAGCGGATGCTCTGACCCTCCCGGGCAGGGGTGTCCGGACCGCCCACTAGGGTGCCGCCAGGTGGTCGGCCGGTTCGTGGTCGGCCGGTCGGGGTTGGAGGGGCGGAATGCGGCGCTGGGAGTCGGTCGACGGCGGTTCGGCGAAGTTCCGTGAGGCCGACGTGCCCGCCCCCGGCCTGCCCGTCTCCGGCCTGCCCGCCCCCGCCGCCGGGTTCCCGGACGAGGACGCCTTCGTGCTGCCCGAGGCGTGGCGCGCACACGTGCTGCCGCGCCGTCGGGGCGGGGTGCCGGTGCCGCTGCCCGAGTGGTGGCCGGTGGTGGACGCGGCGGTGGTGGCCGAGGCGGAGGACCTCCACATGACCCGGCCGCACCGGGCGGTCGAGCAGGTGCTGACCGCGGAGGGGTCCGACCCCGGGGTGGTGGCCGCCGTCCGCGCGTACCGGGCCGGGGCGCCGGACCCGGTGGGGCTGGCGGCGGTCACCGCGATGCTCCAGGACTGGGGCGATCGCGACTGGGTGGGGCGGGCCTTCGCGGGCTGGACGGCGCGCTTCGGCCTGAGCCTCGCGGTGCGGGCCGCCCTGGTCTCCCTGGAGGTGGACGCCTCCGAGTCGCAGGCGCCCCACTGGGGGCGGGCCCGGGTGACCGTCCGTGACCCGGACTCCCCGTACTGCCCCGACGCGAGCTTCGGCCTCCAGGTGCTGGCGGCCGCCCGCCGGGCGCTGGCCGCCGCGCCGGAGGGCGAGTACGCGTCAGTGGTGGCGGAGGTGGCCGAGCTGCGGGGCACCCCGCTGCGCCGGGCGGCCGGTGCGTTCCTGGTGCCGGAGCGGACGGAGTGGATGCCTGTCTGGCCGAGCTGTCCGGGCACGCGCGCGGGGTGACCGGCCTGCTGTGCGAGCTGCTGGTGTCCGCGCTCGGCAGCGCCGAGCAGGCGCGGCGGTGGGAGGCGGCGACGCGCGGGGTGCGGCTGTACTGGACGCGCCAGCTGGTGGCCACCCTCGCCGACGGGGTGGGACCGGCCGCGGCGCCGCTGGTGGCGGAGGTGCTGGGGCACCACGGGAGCGAGGGCGACCGGGTGCGCGAGTACGCCGGGTACGTGGCGGAGTTCCCGACCGACGAGGCGATGGGCGAGCTGGTCGACCGGATCGCCTCGAAGCCCGTCCGGTTGGTGCTGCTGGAGGCGGTGCGACGCTTCCCGGTGCGGGCGGTGCGGGTCCTGTCGGCGGCGGCGCGGCGCGGTGGCCCCGACGCGGCGGCGGCCCGGCAGATGCTCAACGGGCACGTGGCGGTGGTGCGTTCGCGGCTGCCGGAGATCCTGCCGACCCTGGACGAGGAGAGCGCCGCGTACGTGCTCGGCCTGCCGGGGGCGCGGGAGCCGCTGCCGGAGGCGGCGGCGGACCGGCTGCCCGCGCTGCTGGTCGACCCGCCGTGGGCGCGGCGGCGGGCCGTCCGCAAGCCGAAGGTGCTGACCGGTGTCATCGCCGACGAGGGGTCGGAACTGCACTGGGAGGAGGGCGAGTCGGCGGCGTTCGCGGCCACCCCCTACCACTACCGGGACTACTCGGCGGACACCGACTGGGCGGAGGAGCTGCGGCGGCTCGACCGGAACGGATGGATCGACGAGCGCTGCCGCCTGCTGGCCAAGGGCCCGGCGGAGCTGATGGCGCCGTACCTGGACTCCTGGGACCCGCGCGAGATGGCGGCCGGCGGCGAGCTGTTGGCGCCGGTGCTGGCGAAGTACGGCACGGCCGCGCTGCGGCTGGTGCTCGGCGCCGCGTCGGCCCGCCCGGCCGAGGTCGCGCAGGTGTTGCTGCCGGTGCGGAGCGCGGTCGCGGCGGGGGTGATGGCGGACGCCCTGCTGTGGCTCAAGTCCGTTCAGCCGGTGGCCCGTTCGTGGTTCGCCCGGCACGGGGTGGCGGGGGCGCTGCTGCTGGTTCCGGCGGCGGTCGGCAAGGCGGGCCGGGCCCGGTCGGCGGCGGAGAACGCGCTGCGGCTGGTGGCCGTCCAGCAGGGGACGCAGGTGCTGGCGGCGGCGGTGGCGCAGCGCTACGGCGCGCAGGTCGGGGAGGTGGTCGCGGACGCACTGCACTTCGACCCGTTGGAGGCCGCGCTGCCTGCGAAGCTGCCCGAACTCCCCTCCTGGCTGCGGCTGGAGGTGCTGCCGCAGGTGCAACTCGCCGACGGGAGTGGCGCGTTGCCCCGGCAGGCGGTGCGCCACCTGCTGACGGTGTTGCAGTTGGGGAAGCTGCGCGAGCCCTACCCGGGCCTGGCGACGGTCCTACCGGCGCTGCGGGCCGACACGGTGGCGGCGTTCTGCTGGGCGGTGTTCGAGGAGTGGCGGCAGGCCGGGATGCCCTCGCCGGACGGGTGGGCGCTGTACGCGCTCGGGGAGTGCGGTGACGACGACACCGCGCGGCGGCTGGCGCCGGTGCTGTGTGAGTGGCCGGGCCAGAGTGCCCACCAGCGGGCGGTGGAGGGCCTGGACGTGCTGGCCGCGATCGGCACCGACACCGCCCTGCTGCAACTGCAGGGCATCGCGCAGCGGGTGAA
>NZ_JBIAVO010000062.1:0-19653 GCF_042894345.1 Kitasatospora sp. NPDC001540 | reverse complement strand
GGGGGGGGGGGGGGGGGGGGGGGGGGGGGGGGGGGGGGGGGGCGGGGGGGGGGGGCGGGGGGGGGGGGGGGGGGGGGGGGGGGGGGGGGGGGGCGCGGGGGGGGGGGCGGCGGCCCCCCCCCCCCCCGGCCAGCGCCAGCCAGCAGCCCGCGAGCAGCCAGCCGCCCAGCACGTCCAGCGGCCAGTGCACGCCCAGGAAGACCCGGGTGAAGCCGATCACCCCCGCGAACAGCACCGCCCCCGCCACCGCACCCCGCGCCGCCCGCGGCCGGGCCCGCGCCACCGCCCAGGCCAGCAGCCCCGCCGACAGCGCCGAGGTGAAGGCGTGCCCCGACGGGAACGCGAACCCCGAGGCGTCGAACGCCCACCCGGCGGCGGGCGGCCGCGGCCGGGCGAAGCCCCGCATCAGCCCCTGCCGCAGCAACTGCCCCGCCACCAGCCACACCACCGGCGCCAGCAGCACCGCCGCCGTCCGCCGCTCCGCGGACCGCCCGCCCGACCGGACGCACACCGCACCCGCCGCCAGCGCCAGCACGTACGGGAAGACGTCGGTGCCCAGCGCCGTCACCGCCACCGCCGCCTCCCGCGCCCCCTCCGGCCGGTGCGCCACGCCCCAGCGCACCGCCGCCGCCTCGAAGGCGAACGGCCGCCACCCGTGCACCGCCAGCACCACCGCCAGCAGCGCGAACGCCCCGCCGCAGGCGGCGGCCCACCGGGCGGGCCGCCGCGGCTCCGCGCCGCTCACCGGGCCCCGGCCCGGCGGCGGGAACGGAGGAGCTCCAGGGCCAGCGGCAGCAGCGACACCGCCACCACCAGGGCCACGATCGGCAGCAGGTAGTGGTCCACGTTCGGGACGGACGAGCCGAGGGCGTACCCCGCCAGCACCAGCCCCGCCGTCCAGAGCAGACCGCCGACCACCTGCCAGAGCGTGAAGGTCCGCGCGTCCACCCCCAGCGCGCCCGCCAGCGGGTTCAGCACGGTGCGCACCACCGGGACGAAGCGCGCCAGCACCACCGCCTTCGCGTGCCCGTACCGGGTCAGGATCTCCTCGGCCCGCTCCGCCCCCCGGAGCAGGTGCTCGTTGCGCGAACGGGCCAGCAGCGTCCGGCCGCCCCGCTTCCCGATCAGGTACCCGGTCTGCGCCCCCGCCAGCGCGCCCACCACGGCGGCCGCCAGCACCTGGCCCAGGTTCAGGTGCGGCCCGCCGTGCCCGCCGGTGGTGCACAACAGCCCCGCGGTGAACAGCAGCGAATCGCCCGGCAGGAAGAACCCCACCAGCAGGCCGGTCTCCGCGAACATCACCACCGCGACGCCCAGCGCACCGAACGAGGCCAGCAACGACCCGGCGTCCAAGGGGTTGACGGCCAGCAGGGCCGAGGAGGGGAGCATCGTCGAAGCGCCTTTCCGCGAAGCGCCGGAGCCGGACGGCCCCGTCGGCACCAGCATGGTCCAACCGCGCTGAACGGCTCCTGAAGACCTGAAGACGCCTTCAGGAAACCGCCCGTCCGCCGCGGGCGGCGGGCGTCAGCCGCCGAGGGCGGTGTTGCCGGTCGGCTCGCCGGTGGCGCCGTCCACCGTCACCAGGTGCCGGACGCCGTCCGGCCCCAGCACCACGGCTTCCCAGGCCCGGCCGCCGTCGATCGCGGCGACCGCGCGCAGCGACTCCATCCGGCCGCCCGGCACCGCGGCGGACGCCTTCGCCACCGCGTCGGCGGCGGTCAGCGAGGGCAGCGGCGCCGGCGCCGGACGGTCCGACCGCCGATCGCGGTCCTGCGGCCGCTGCTCGCGCCCGCCCTCGCGCCCGCCCCGGTCGTGCCGCCCCCCGCGCGGCCCGTCGCCGGGCCGCCGCCCGTCGTGCCCCCCGTCGCGGGCCGCGGCCTTCCCACCGTGATGCCCGTGCGGCCCGTGGTGCCCGGCGGCGACGGCCGCCGCCCCGCCGCCGACCAGCAGCGCCGCGACCGCGACCCCGCCGCCCCAGCGCGCCGCCCGCCCGTGCAGCCACCCCGGCAGCGCCCGTCCGGCCGCCGCCGACCGCCCCGCCGTCACCGGCTGCCCCGGCTGATCCTGCTCGTCCACGTCCCCGACTCCCGTCCCCCCTGCGCGTCCGGGCACCGCGCCCGGGCGGGCCCCGTGACACCGGGGCGCGCTGAAGGGTAGCCGAGCCGACCTGAAGACACCTTCAGCCCCCCACCCCGCGGGCCTGCCACCCTGGAGGCATGCGCGTACTGGTGGTGGAGGACGAACGGCGGCTCGCTCTGGCGATCAAGCACGGCCTGGAGGCGGAGGGCTTCCACGTCGACACCGTCCACGACGGGCTGTCCGGCCTGGCCCGGGCCACCGACCACTCCTACGACGTGATCATCCTGGACATCATGCTGCCCGGCCTCAACGGCTACCGGGTCTGCGCCCGGCTGCGGGCGGCGGGCAGCGACGCGGGCATCCTGATGCTCACCGCCAAGGACGGCGAGTGGGACGAGGCCGAGGCGCTCGACACCGGCGCCGACGACTACCTCTCCAAGCCGTTCTCCTTCGTCGTCCTGGTCGCCCGGCTCAAGGCCCTCGCCCGCCGGATCGGCTCCCGCGCCCCGCGCCGCGCCGTCCTCGGCGACTTGGTCGTCGACTCCGCCGCCCGCACCTGCACCCGCGGCGGCACCCCGATCGCGCTGACGCCCCGCGAGTTCGCCCTCCTCGACCACCTGGCCCGGCGGGCCGGGGAGGCCGTCTCCAAGCGCGAGATCCTCGAGCAGGTCTGGGACGCCGCCGCCGACAGCGACCCCAACACCGTCGAGGTGCACATCAGCGCGCTGCGCCGAAAGATCGACGCCCCGTTCGGTCGCACCGCCCTGCAGACCGTGCGCGGCGCGGGCTACCGGCTGGAGCCCGACGGTGGCTGAACGGTCCGCCGCGCTCCGGGGCCGCCTCGCCCGCTCCGCCCTCCGCTCCGTACGGGCCCGCACCACCATCGCGGCCTGCGCCGCCGTCGCCGTCGTCCTGCTGGTCGCCTCCGCCGCCGTCCTGCTGCTGATGCGGGCCGACCTGCAGCGCAGCGTCGAGGCCGGGGCCCGCGAACAGGCCCTCGCCGTCGCCGCCCTCGCCACCGACGGACACCTGCCCGGCGAGCTGCCGCTCGACCACGGCACCGACTTCATCCAGGTCACCGGCCCGGACGGGAAGGTCGTCGCCGCCAGCCAGAACCTGGCCGGCCGCCCCGCCCTCGCCCCCACCGGCATCCGCGACGGCCACTCCACCTTCGACCTGGGTGCCCTCGGCGACGAGCACCACCAGCGCGTCACCACCGTCACCGCCGACACCCCGAACGGTCCGCTCACCATCCGGGTCGGCGCCTCCCTGCACACCGCCGACACCGCGGAGGACCTCACCACCGTCGGGCTCGCCGCGCTCAGCGCCGTCCTGGTCGCCACCGTCGGCGTCGTCACCTGGCACACCACCGGACGCGCGCTGCGACCCGTCGAGGCGATCCGCTCCGAGGTGGCCGGGATCGGCGACCGCGACCTCGACCGGCGGGTCCCCGAACCCGGCAGCGACGACGAGATCGCCCGGCTCGCCCACACCATGAACGCCATGCTCGATCGCCTGGAGTCGGCCGGCGTCCGGCAGCGCCGCTTCATCGCCGACGCCTCCCACGAACTGCGCAGCCCGCTCGCCGTGCTCCGCACCCAGCTGGAGGTCGCCCACACCCACCCCGACCCGGGCGTCCGCGCCGAGATGGTCGCCGGGGCGCTCCAGGACACCGACCGGCTGCAGTCCCTCGCCGCCGACCTCCTGCTGCTCGCCCGCCTCGACGCCACCAGCCACGGCGCTCCCCGCGAGACGCTCGACCTCGCCGAACTCGCCCGCACCACCGTCGCCGCCCGCACCACCGTCGCCGCCCGCCCCCGGGTCGAACTGCACGCCCGGGACGGCGTCCTGGTCCTCGGCAACCGCCTCTGGCTCGGCCGCCTGCTCACCAACCTCCTCGACAACGCCCAGCGCCACGCCCGCACCCGGGTCACCGTCCGGGTCGGCACCGACCCCGCCGACGGCACCGTCCTGCTGGACGTCACCGACGACGGTCCCGGCATCGACCCCGCCGACCGCGAGAAGGTCTTCGAACGCTTCACCCGCCTCGACGACGCCCGCAGCCGCGACGACGGCGGCACCGGCCTGGGCCTGTCCGTCGCCCGCGACATCGCCACCCTCCACGGCGGCACCCTGACGATCCTCGACGGCCCGGCCACCACCTTCCGCACCGCCCTGCCGGGGGCGGGGCAGCGGGCGGACTGAGACCCGCTGCGCGGAGGGAGGCCCGGAGGGCGCGGTTCGGCGGGCCGGGTGCCGTCAGGTCGTGCCGTGAGGAGCGGGGTGGGTCAAGTGCGCTGCGGGGCGGGCGGGTTGGGGCGGGTCAGGCCCAGGTCGTAGGCGAGGATGACGGCCTGGACGCGGTCGCGGGCGCCGATCTTGGCCAGGACGCGGCCGACGTGGGTCTTGACGGTGGACTCGGAGAGGACCAGGCGCTCGGCGATCTCGCCGTTGGTCCAGCCCTGGCCGACGGCGAGCAGGATCTCGCGCTCGCGGCCGGTGAGGGCGGCGAGCCGGGGGTCGTCGGTGGCGGGGCCGGGCGGGCGGACGGGGAGGTGGTGGGCGTACGCGTCGAGCAGGCGGCGGGTGACGGCGGGGGCGACCACGGCGTCGCCGCAGGCTACGGCGCGGATGCCCGCGAGGAGTTCCTCCGGGCGGGCGTCCTTGAGGAGGAAGCCGCTGGCTCCGGCGCGCAGGGCGGCGTGGGCGTACTCGTCGAGGTCGAAGGTGGTGAGGACCAGGACCCGGGAGCGGCCGCCCGAGGTGACGATCAGCCGGGTGGCCTCGATGCCGTCCATGCCGGGCATCCGGATGTCCATCAGCACCACGTCGGGCCGTAGTTCGGCGGCCAGCCGGACCGCCTCCGCGCCGTGCCCGGCCTCCCCGGCGACCGAGGTGTCGGGCTGGCTCTCCAGCAGCATCCGGAAGCCGAAGCGCTGCAGCGGCTGGTCGTCGACGATCAGGACGGTGGTCACACCGGGCCTCCGGCCGGGTCGAGGGCGGACGGGTCGAGGACGGACGGGGAGGGAAGGACGGGCAGGGCGGGGAGGGCGCTCTCCGGGTCGGCGGCGGGCGTGACGTCCAGGTCGGCGACCACCGACCAGCCCCCGCCGGGGGCCGGGCCCGCCGTGACGGTGCCACCGTACAGCGCGGCCCGTTCCCGCATGCCGGTGACGCCCTGCCCCTCGCCGTACGGTGCGCCGGTCGTCGCGCCGGGCGCGGTCGCGGGGGCGGGGACGCCGCGGGGCGGGCCGCCGTCGTCGACGCGGACCCGCAGCCGGGTGCCGGAGAGCGCGACGGAGACCCGGGCGCGGGTCGACGGCCCGGCGTGCTTGAGGGTGTTGGTCAGGGCCTCCTGGACGATCCGGTAGACCGTCAGTTGCACGCCGCGGTCCAGCGTCTCCAGGGCGCCCTCGGTGCGGTGCACCACCTCGGGCCCGGCGGCCCGGATCCGACCGCACAGGTCGGCCAGGTCGGCGATGCCGGGCTGCGGGGCGAGCGCGGGGCCGTCGCCGTGCTCGCGCAGCACGCCCAGCATCCGGCGCAGTTCGCCCAGGGCCTGCCGTCCCGCGTCGCCGATCAGGGTCAGGGCCTCCCGGCCGCGTTCGGGGGAGGAGCGGGCCGCGTACGCGCCGCCGTCCGCGAGGGTGATGATCACGGACAGGTTGTGGCCGATGATGTCGTGCATCTCGCGGGCGACCCGGGCGCGTTCGGTGGCGGCGGCCAGGCGGCTGCGCTGGTCGCGCTCCAGCTCCAGCCGGGCGGCCCGTTCGCGCAGGCCCGCGAGCTGGGCGCGGCGCACCCGCACCGCGATGCCGAGGGCGACGGCGGCGGTGACCGCGGCGGTGAGGAAGAACAGCACGTCCCACACCGGGGCGGCGGAGGACAGCCGGGCCGCGACCAGGCCGATGCCCAGGGCGGTGACGCCGAGCGCCCGGGCGAGGTCGCGCAGCCGCCCGTGCAGGGCCAGCGCGTACAGCGCCAGCAGCAGGGCCGCGTCCGCCCGCAGGGCCGCGCCGAGCGACCACTGCAGCAGGAACACCGCCGTCACCGCGGCGAACGCGGTGCCCGGTCGGCGGCGGCGCCACAGCAGCGGCAGCAGCAGCGCGGCCTGGAAGGCCAGGACGGCGGGCAGCGGCAGGTGGGCGAAGGCCGGGCGGTGCCCGCGCGGGCCCTCGCCGTCGCCGTCGTGCACCAGATCGGGCACGCAGAACGCCAGGAAGGAGAGGGCCACCACGGCGGCGTCCAGCAGCCACGGGTGCCGGTCGGCGGGCCCGCGCAGGCGCTGCCCGGCCCGGGCGAGGAGGTCGAGCAGCGGCGCGCCCTCGGGGCCCTTCGGGCGGTGGGGGAGGAGCGGATCGTGCACAGGAGCCCCAGGGGTGGTCGGACGGGGTGCGCCGCGGGGGGGGGGGGGGGGGCCGGCGGGGCGGGGGGGGCCCCCCCCCCGCGGGGGGGGGCGCCCGCCCCCGGGGGGGGGGGGGGCGGGGGGGGGGGGGCGGCGCCCGCCCCCCCCCCCCCCCGCGACAGGTCAGTGTGCCAGGCGCCGCGCCGGTGTCGGGCGCGGCAGCGGCGTCAGGCGTCGCGCCGGACCAGTCGCACCGCGCCGCCCGCGAGCGCCGCCGCCGTCCAGAGCGCGAACACGGCGAGCCCGGCGCCCGGCGACAGGGTGGTGCCGTCGTGGTGCAGGGCGAACAGCGCCTGGCCCGCGTTGCTGGGCAGGTAGGGGCTGATGTGGCTGTGCCAGGAGGTGGGCAGCAGGGAGACCAGGCCGGGCACCAGCATCAGCGAGGCGACCAGCACCGAGATGCCGCCCGCGACCGAGCGCAGCAGCATGCCCAGCGCGACGCCGATCACGCCGACCAGGCCCAGGTACAGGCCCGCGCCGAACAGGCCGCGCACCACGCCCGGGTCCGCGAAGGTGAGGGCGGCCCGGGTGCCGGAGAGCACGTCGCCGCCGATCAGGAAGGCCACGAACACGCCGACGGTGGCCGGTACCAGCGCGACCACCCCGTACACCAGGGCCTTCGCCCACAGCACCGGCAGGCGGCGCGGCACCGCGGCCAGGGTGGAGCGGATCGTGCCGGTCGAGTACTCGCCCGCCGCGATCAGCACGCCCAGCACGCCGAGCGCGAGCTGCGCGAAGTTGGTGCCGAACAGCGACAGGGTGAGCGCGTTCGCCTCGGCGAAGTCCCGCTCCATCGGACGGCCGGAGTCCAGCCGGGACTTGAACTGGAAGGCCGCGATCAGGCCGAACGCGACCAGGAAGAACAGCCCGAGGCCGAGGGTGATCCAGGTCGAGCGCAGCGACCACATCTTGGCCCACTCCGAGCGCACCACCCGGACGGCGGTGACCCGGTACGGGGGACGGGCGGGGCGCTCGGCGGCGGACGGCGCGGCGGGGGTCGGGGCGATGGTGCTCACGCGGCGCTCCTCGAAGGGCTCGAAGTGGTGGAGGTGTCGGTGGTGGCGGAGCCGTGGTACTCCACGGCGTCCCGGGTGAGGTCCATGAAGGCCTGTTCCAGGGAGACCGTCCGGGTGGCCAACTCGTAGAGGGCGATGCCGTGTTCGGCGGCGACGGTGCCGATCCGGCGGGCCGTCAGGCCGGTCACCTCCAGCTCCTCCGCGCCGCTGCGGCCGGTGATCTCCACGCCCGGCCCGGTGAGCAGTCCGCGCAGCTTCGCCGGGTCGGCGCAGGCGACCGTGACCCGGTCGCCGCCGGCCTGCCGGACGAGTTCCCGCACGGTGGTGTCGGCCAGCAGCCGGCCCCGGCCGACCACGATCAGGTGGTCGGCGACCAGCGCGACCTCGCTCATCAGGTGCGAGGAGACGAACACCGTCCGCCCCTCGGCTGCCAGGCCGGTGAGCAGGTTGCGGATCCACAGCACGCCCTCCGGGTCGAGCCCGTTGACCGGCTCGTCCAGCATGACGGTCGCCGGGTCGCCCAGCAGCGCCGCCGCGATGCCCAGCCGCTGCCCCATGCCCAGCGAGAACGCCCCGGCCCGCTTCCGCGCGACCGACTCCAGGCCGGTCAGGCCGATCACCTCCTCGACCCGGGAGCGCGGGATGCCGTGGGTGTGCGCCAGCGCCGTCAGGTGGTGGAGGGCCGAGCGCCCCGGGTGGATCGACTTCGCCTCCAGCAGCGCGCCCACCTCCTGCAGCGGCGCGGCGTGCTCGGCGTAGCGGCGGCCGTTGACCCGAACCGACCCGGCGGTGGGCGCGTCCAGGCCGACGATCATCCGCATGGTGGTCGACTTTCCCGCGCCGTTCGGGCCGAGGAAGCCGGTCACGCTGCCCGGCCTGACGGTGAAGTCCAGCCCGTCGACGGCGGTCTTCTCGCCGTAACGCTTCGTCAACTGCTGCGCCTCGATCATCGGCCCGCTCCCTGCCGCCACCCGGCCGGGACCGTCCCGACCGCCTCGTACGGCCGCGCCGGGCGCGGCCTCGTACGGCCACGCTAGGCGCGGAGCGGGCCGGGACGGCGGCACCCGGGGACGATCATTCGCCGCTCGGTGGTACCGCGGTACTACCCCCTTCGGGTGCCGGTACCAGCGCGGCGACCAGACGGCGGATCAGCTCCGCGGGCACGTCCGTCCCGGCGTGACCGTGCCTCAGCAGGTGGTGGACGGTGCCCACCAGGGCGAGCGCGAGCATCGGGCCGTCGGCGGCGGGGGAGAGGCGGCCCGGCCGCTGCCCGCCCACCAGGTAGGCGGCCACCGCGGCCTCCACCGTGCCCGGCCCCGGCGCGCCCTCCCGCCAGGCCCGCTCCACCCGCCGGGCGACGCCGCCTCCACCGCCGCCCTCGCCCCCACCAGGGTCCCGACGGCATCCGGCTGCGCACCGCCGCCCACCTGGTCACGGCCGTCCGCCGCTGAGCCGCCGTCCGCCGCCGACCGCCCGCCGCACCCGTCCGGCCCCGTTTCGTCGCCCGGAGCGGGGGCACACGCGCCCGCATGGACCAGTCGCAAGCGCCGGTGTTGGAAGCCCTCGCAGCCTTCCACGCCAACCCGTTGACCGTCTTCACCCCGCCCGGCCACAAGCAGGGACGGGGCGCCGATCCGCGCGTCCTGCGCGCCCTCGGGCCGGACGTGTTCCGCTCCGACGTGCTGGCCAGCGGCGGCCTCGACGACCGCACCGACTCGCGCGGCATCCTGCCGCACGCCCAGGCGCTGATGGCCGAGGCGGTGGGCGCCGAGCACACCTTCTTCTCCACCTGCGGCAGCTCCCTGTCGGTCAAGGCCGCGATGCTCTCCGTCGCCGGGCCGCACGAGGAACTGCTGGTGAGCCGGGACGCCCACAAGTCCGTGGTGGCCGGGCTGATCCTGGCCGGCATCCGCCCGGTCTGGGTCGACCCGTCCTGGGACCCGAAGCTGCACCTGGCCCACCCGCCGCGCGCCGAGGCGTTCCGCGCCGCCCTGGAGCGGCACCCCGACGTCAAGGGCGCGCTGGTCACCTCGCCCACCCCGTACGGCACCTGCGCCGACCTGGCGGGCATCGCCGAGGTCTGCCACGCCGCCGGGAAACCGCTGATCGTGGACGAGGCCTGGGGCGCGCACCTCCCCTTCCACCCCGACCTGCCGCAGTGGGCGATGGACGCCGGGGCCGACGTCTGCGTCACCTCCGTCCACAAGATGGGCTCGGCCCTCGAACAGAGTTCGGTCTTCCACCTCCAGGGCGACCTGGTCGCCCCCGACGTCCTCAAGCAGCGCGAGGACCTGCTCGGCACCACCAGCCCCTCCACCCTGATCTACGCCGCGCTCGACGGCTGGCGCCGCCAGATGGTCCAGCACGGTCACGAGCTGTACGGGGCCGCGCTGGCGCTCGCCGCCGACGTCCGCGAGCGGATCGAGGCCATCGACGGGCTGCACGTCCACGGCCGCGAGGACTTCTGCGGCCCCGACCTGGCCGCCGACCTCGACCCGCTCCAGGTGATCATCGACATCTCCGCGCTCGGCACCACCGGCTACCGGGCCGGCGACTGGCTGCGCTCCCACCACCAGCTCACCCTGCACATCTGCGACCACCGCCGGATCAGCGCCCAGCTCACCCACGCCGACGACAGCACCACCGCCGACGCCCTGCTGCACGGCCTGCGCGAACTCGTCGACGCCGTGCCGACCCTGCGCCCGGCCACCACCGTGGACGTCCCCGACCCGGGCGAGCTGCGGCTGGAGCAGGCGGACCTGCCGCGCGACGCGTTCTTCGGGCCGACCGAACACGTGCCGCTGGCGAAGGCGTCCGGCCGGATCGCCGCCGAGATGCTCACCCCGTACCCGCCCGGCATCCCCGCCGTCGTCCCCGGCGAACGCCTGAACGACGCCGTCCTGGACTACCTGCGCACCGGGCTGGACGCGGGCATGCTCGTCCCCGACAGCGCCGACTCCGAGCTGAAGACCGTCAAGGTCGCCCGCGAGACATGAGCACCGGCGCCCACCACCCCGACCTGCCCGACACCGCCGTCCTGGCCCGGCAGGTCACCGCCGCGCTCGCCGCCGCCGGGCACAGCGTCGCCACCGCCGAGTCCCTCACCGCCGGGCGGCTGGCCGCCGCCCTGGCCGACGCCCCCGGCGCGGGCGGGGTCTTCCTCGGCGGCGTCGTCGCCTACGCGGCCGAGGTCAAGACCGGGCTGCTGCGGGTGGACGGTGCCCTGGTCGCCGAGCAGGGCACCGTCCACCCCGAGGTCGCCGCCCAGATGGCCGAGGGCGCCCGGGCCCTCACCGGCGCCACCTACGGCCTGGCCACCACCGGCGTCGCCGGGCCCGCCCCGCACGACGGCCGCCCCGTCGGCACCGTGCACGTCGCCGTCAGCGGCCCGCGCGGCACCCGCACCGCCCGCCCCGACCCGCCCACCGACCGGCCCGCCGACGTCCGGGCCACCGCCGTCGAGGCCGCCCTGCGCCTGCTGCGCGACGCGCTGCGCCCCCAGGAGTGAAGACCCCAGGAGTGAAGACCCCAGGAGTGAAGACCCCAGGAGTGAGGACCCCAGGAGTGGAAGGAACCGGAGGCACCGGATGGCACGGCTGACCACCAGCGACCCGAACGCCCCCGGCTGGAGCCGACGGCGGCAGGGCCGCGGCTTCTCCTACCGCGACACCGACGGCACCCCGCTGCGCGACCCCGGCGCCCTGGCCCGGATCCGGGCGCTCGCCGTCCCCCCGGCCTGGCGGGACGTGTGGATCTGCCCCAGGCCCACCGGCCACCTCCAGGCCACCGGAACCGACGAGGCCGGGCGCCGCCAGTACCTGTACCACCCCGAGTTCCGGGCCCGGCAGGAGGCGGCCAAGCACGACCACGTGCTGGCCTTCGCCCGCACCCTGCCCGCCCTGCGCGCCCGCGCCGCCGCCGACCTCGACCTGCGCGGCCTGCGGCACGACCGGGTCGCCGCCTGCGCGGTGCGCCTGCTCGACCTCGGCTCCTTCCGGATCGGCTCCCCGTCCTACGCGAAGGAGAACGGCTCGCACGGCCTCACCACCCTGCTGCGCGACCAGGCCGCCGTGCGCGGCGAGCGGCTGCGCTTCTCGTACCCCGCGAAGTCCGGTCGGCACCGCGAGATCGCCTTCGCCGACCCCGCCGCCGCCCGGACCGTCCGCGCCCTGCTGCGCCGCCGCGACGACGACCCGGTGCTGCTGGCGCACTGGGAGCGCCGGCGCTGGCACCGGCTGACCGCCGCCGACCTGAACGGCTACCTGCGCGAGCACACCGGCACCGACGCCACCGCCAAGGACTTCCGCACCTGGCACGCCACCGTGCTGGCCGCCGTCGGACTGGCCGCCGCCCGGCCGCGGGCCGCCCGCTCCGCCGCCGCCCGCCGCCGGGCCGCCGCCCGGGTGGTCCGGGAGGTCGCCGACCACCTGGGCAACACCCCGGCCGTCTGCCGGGCCTCCTACGTCAACCCGCGGCTGCTGGAGCTGTACGACCGGGGCACCACCCTCGCCGACGCCCTGCCCGAGCTCGCCGCCCGCCCCGACGGGCCCGGCCCGCCCGGCGCCGGGCCCGCCGTCGAACGGGCCGTCCTCGACCTGCTCGACCCCTGACAGGCGTGCCGGACGGCCCGCCGGGTACACGCGCCAGCCGTCGGACCGTGACGAGAGAGGTGGAGACGTGCGCGAACGCATCGACCGGATCGCCGAACCCTGGGGCGACCGCACCCCCTACCGGCCCGGGCAGCCCTGGCCGGTGCGCCGGGACGCGTACCTGACCGGGGACGGGGTGGACCGCTGGGTGCCGACCGCCTCGCTGCTGCACTCCAACGGCGACGCGATGGACGTCGCGGTGCGCGACGGCCGGATCGTCGGGGTGCGCGGCCGGGCCGACGACCGGGTCAACCGGGGGCGGCTCGGCCCCAAGGACCTGTTCGGCTGGCAGGCCAACCACGCCGACGACCGGCTCACCGTGCCCCTGGTGCGACGGAACGGCCGCCTGGAGGAGAGCGACTGGGACACCGCCATGGGCCTGGTCGTCGACCGGAGCAGGCACCTGCTGGACGCGCACGGCCCCGGCTCGATCGGCTTCTACACCTCCGGCCAGCTGTTCCTGGAGGAGTACTACACCCTCGCGGTGATCGCCCGCGCGGGCATCGGCACCAACCACCTGGACGGCAACACCCGGCTGTGCACCGCCACCGCCGCCGAGGCGCTCAAGGAGACCTTCGGCTGCGACGGCCAGCCCGCCTCGTACACCGACGTCGACCACTGCGACACCCTCGCGCTGTACGGCCACAACATGGCCGAGACCCAGCCGGTGCTGTGGATGCGGGTGCTGGACCGCCTCGCCGGCTCCGAACCGCCCCGGCTGCTGTGCGTCGACCCGCGCCCCACGCCCGTCGCCGCCCGCGCCGAGGTGCACCTCGCGCCCCGGATCGGCACCAACGTCGCGCTGCTCAACGCGCTGCTGCACGAACTCGTCCGCACCGACCGGATCGACCACGCGTACCTGGACGCGCACACCGTCGGGTACGCCGAGCTCGCCGCGGGCGTCGAGAAGTGCACGCCCGAGTGGGCCGCCCGGATCTGCGACGTGCCCGCCCGGGAGATCCGGCGGGCCGCCGAACTGCTGGGCGAAGCGCGGAAGTTGCTCTCCACCGTGCTGCAGGGCGTCTACCAGTCGCACCAGGCCACCGCCGCCGCCGTCCAGGTCAACAACATCCAGCTGGTGCGCGGCATGCTCGGCCGCCCCGGCTGCGGGGTGCTCCAGATGAACGGCCAGCCCACCGCCGAGAACACCCGCGAGTGCGGCGCCGACGGCGACCTGCCCGGCTTCCGCAACTGGGAGAACGCCGCGCACGTCGCCGAACTCGCCAAGCTGTGGAACGTGGACGTGGACCGCATTCTGCACCACGGCCCGCCCACCCCCGCGATGCAGATCTTCCGGTACGCCGAACAGGGCTCGATCAAACTGCTGTGGATCTCCGGCACCAACCCGGCGGTCTCGCTGCCCGAACTCGCCCGGATCCGCGAACTCCTGCGCTCCGAGGGCCTGTTCACCGTCGTCCAGGACCTCTACCCGACCGAGACCGCGCTGCTCGCCGACGTGGTGCTGCCCGCCGCGACCTGGGGCGAGAAGACCGGCACCTTCACCAACGCCGACCGCACCGTCCACCTCTGCGAACAGGCCGTCCGGCCGCCCGGCCAGGCCCGCCCCGACCTGGACATCCTGCTCGACTACGCCCGCCGGATGGACTTCCGCGACCGCGACGGCGCCCCGCTGATCGGCTGGCACGACGCCCCCGGCGCGTTCGCGGCCTGGCAGCGCTGCTCCGCCGGACGCCCCTGCGACTACACCGGCCTCGGCTACGAACTGCTGCGCGAGCGCGGCGGCGTCCAGTGGCCCTGCAACGCCGAGCACCCCGACGGCACCGAACGCCTCTACACCGACGGCATCTCCTGGGCCGACCCCGACACCTGCGAGAGCTACGGGCGCGACCTGGTCACCGGCGCGTCCGTCTCCGAGGCCGAGTACCGGGCGCTCAACCCCGGCGGCAAGGCCGTGCTCAAGGCCGCCGAGTACCTGCCCCCGCACGAGGACGTCAGCGACGACTACCCGCTGCAGCTCACCACCGGCCGCACCCTCTACCACTTCCACACCCGCACCAAGACCGGCCGCACCCCCCAACTCGACGCCGCCGCACCCGAGATGTGGGTCGAGATCGGCGCCGGGGAGGCCCGCCGGCAGGGCCTCGGCGAGGGCGACCTGGTCGAGGTCGCCACGGCGCGCGGCGCCGTCCGGGCCCGGCTGCGGGTCACCGCGCTGCGCGACGGACTGCTCTTCCTGCCCTTCCACTACGGCTACTGGGACACCCCCGGCCGCACCGGCCCCGGCGCCGACGGCGGGCGCGCCGCCAACGAGACCACCCCCACCGACTGGGACCCGGTCTCCAAGCAACCGCTCTTCAAGACCGCCGCCGCCCGCCTCACCCGGCTCGCCCCCGCCGACGGCACCCCCGCCCCCGCCCCCACCACCGGCGCCGCCGCACCCGCCGACCCCACCGCCGCACCCCCCACCACCGGCGGCCCCGCCGCCCTCGCCGACCAGCGGCCCGCACCCGCACCCGCACCGGAGGCCACCCCGTGAACCCCGTCGAAGCCGTCCTGCGCACCCTGCACGACGGCGAACTCGCCCTCCGCGACGACCTGCTGGCCGCCGCCGAGGAGCACCGCGCCGAGCACGAGTTCCACCACGTCGCCACCGACACCGCCCGCTGGTCCGCGGAACACGCCCGCCTGATCGCCGCCACCGCCGCCGCCCGCGACCTCCACCTGCCCGCCGACCGCGACCCCACCGCCCTCACCCGGCTGCGCCGCAAGGCCGCCGCCGACCTCGCCCCGCGGCCGGACGCGGACGGCCTCCCCGGCCTGCTGGAGGCCCTGACGGCCCTGCACCTCGCCGCCTCCCGCAACTCCCTGCACTGGGAGATGCTCGCCCAGGCCGCGCAGGCCGGCCGGGACGCCGAACTGCTGGAACTGGCGAGCCGCTGCCACCCGCAGACGCTCCGCCAGATGCGCTGGACCAACACCCTGATCAAGACGCTCGCCCCGCAACTGCTGACCGCGAGCTGACCGCAACAACCCCACCAGGAGGCACAGATGCGCATCGGATACACCCTCATGACCGAGCAGCGCGGCCCGCGCGACCTGGTCGCCGACGCGGTGCGCGCCGAACGCGCCGGATTCGACTTCTCGGTGATCTCCGACCACTACTTCCCCTGGCTGGACGAACAGGGCCACGCCCCCTACGCCTGGGCGGTGCTGGGCGCGGTCGCGCAGGCCACCGACACGCTGCCGCTGATGACGTACGTGACCTGCCCGACCGTCCGCTACCACCCGGCGGTGGTGGCGCAGAAGGCCGCCACCGTGCAACTGCTCTCCGAAGGGCGCTTCAGGCTCGGGCTGGGCAGCGGGGAGAACCTCAACGAGCACGTGGTGGGCCGCGGCTGGCCGCCCGTCGCGGTCCGGCAGGAGATGCTGGCCGAGGCCGTGGAGATCATCCGGGCGCTGTTCGACGGCGGGTACGTCACCCACCACGGACGGCACTTCCAGGTCGACGGCGCCAAGCTCTGGGACCTGCCCGACCAGCCCCCGCCGATCGGCGTCGCCGTCTCCGGCCCGGTCTCCTGCGCGACCGCCGGGCGGCTCGCCGACCTGGTGATCGCCGTCCAGCCCGAGCGCGAGCTGCTCACCGCCTTCGCCGAGGCGGGCGGCGCGGGCAAGCCCGCGGTCGGCCAGGTGCCGATCTGCTTCGACCGCGACCGGGACGCCGCCGTCGAACGCGCCCACGCCCAGTTCCGCTGGTTCGGCGGCGGCTGGAAGGTCAACGCCGACCTCCCCGGCACCGCCGGCTTCGCCGCCGCCAGCCAGTACGTCCGCCCCGAGGACGTCGCCGCGTCCATCCCCTGCGGCGACCGGGTCGAGGACTTCCTCGACGCCGTGCGCCCCTACGCCGAAGCCGGGTTCGACGAACTCGCGCTGATCCAGGTCGGCGGCGACAGCCAGCCCGCCTTCCTCGACTGGGCCGAGAAGGAGCTGCTGCCCGCACTGCGCGACCGGGCCACGAACACCACGGACGCGGACAGGTCGTAGGGGGGAGCACGCCGGCGGGGCCGGAGCCCCGTCGGCCACGGGGTGCGGGTGCCGCAGCGCGTCGTCGCCTCGGTGACGGCGTTCGGCGCCGGCTCGAACAACGGGGGTCACGGGCCCCGCGCGTCGGACGAACAGGCGCTCCCATACCGGTAGTTGACCACTGCCGAACCCGTCGCGCCTAGCGTCCTGCGCACGGCCCGAACCGGTACGCCCCGTCCCTCCCCGGCCGGGGGCGTCCCGTCGGCCCGGCCCACCGCGTTCGCAGGAAGGACGGCCCGCCGCGTCCGCCCGCCACCGGACGACCTCGAGGAGGCCCCCTTGTTCGACGCACTGTCCGAAGCCCTCGCCGACGAGCAGTTCTACGCTCCGCTCGGCACGATGGCCGACCCCGGGCGGCGCTTCGCCCCCACCCGGGTGCCGGTCGGCTGGCGCGGCACCGACCGGGACATCTGGACGGCGTGGAGCGCCCCCGGGCTCCGCCGCGCCGAGCAGGGTTGGAAGGTCCACGTGTCGGCCCGGCTGGAGCGGGCGCAGGAGGTGCTCGACACGGTGGCGGACACCTGCTTCGCCGAGGGCGTGCCGTTCAAGCACGTGTCGGCGCGCTTCTTCTTCCTCGCCCTGCACCACAAGCACGCCTCCCGTTCCCAGGCGGGCAAGTTCTGCGCCGCGTACCCGCCCGACACCGAGACCGCCGGACGGCTGCTCGACCTGCTCGCCGACGCCCTGCGCCACGAGGAGGGCGGGTACGTCCTCAGCGACCGCCGCTACCGCGACTCCCGCACCGTCCACTACCGCTACGGCGCGTTCGCCCGCCGCAGCCGGCTGCTGCCCGACGGCACCGCGGAGCCGCTGGTGCTGGACGGCCGGGGACACGAGGTGCCGGACGTCCGACGGCCCTACTTCGTCCTGCCCGACGGCGTCGATGACCCCTTCGTGACCGAGGAGCCCGCTCCGCACCGGGGCGCCGTCCGCCTCCGCGACTACGAGGTCGTCAAGGTGCTGCAGCCGAGCAACGCCGGCGGCGCCTACCAGGCCCGCGACACCCGCACCGGGCGGCTGGTCCTGATCAAGGAGGCGCGCCCGCACAACGGCTACACCTGGGACGGCACGAGCGCCCGGGAACGGCTGCGCCGGGAGTACGACAACCTCACCGCCGTGCACGCGGCCGCCCCGGGCGCCTGTCCCGAACCGCTGGCCCACTTCACCGAGTGGGAGCACGACTTCCTCGTCATGGAGCACGTCGAGGGCCGACCGCTGGTGAAGTGGATCAACCAGAACTCGCCGGTCCTCCAGACCGACCGGCCCGCCGCCGACTTCGACCGGTACCACGCCGACTGCCGCCGCCTGCTCGCCGGGCTGGACGCGGCGCTCGGCCGGCTGCACGCGCTGGGGCTGCGGTTCGGCGACGTCAGTCCCGGCAACGTCATCGTCACCCCCGAGGGGGAGCCCCGGCTGGTCGACTTCGAGTCGGTGACCCCGTTGGCCGAGCGCCCCGCCCGGATGGGCACCCCCGGCTTCGCGCCGCCCCCGGGCCGGGCCGACCCCGCCGACCCGCTCCTCGCCGACCGCTACGGCCTGGCCGCGATCGTGCTCACCCTGCTCGCGCCCTTCCACAACGCGCCCCAGCTGTCCGCCGCCAACCTCGCCCTGCTGCGCCGCGACCTGGCGGCGGCCGGGCCCGTCCCCGCCGACCTGTGGCGGCGTGCCACCGCCTTCCACCGTCCCGGCCCGGGCGCCTCCGCGCCGCTGCCCGACCCGGCGGAGGTCGACGCCGACCCGCTGGGCTGCCTGGCGCGGCTCGCCGAGCGCACCGCGACCGGACTGCTCGACCTGGCCGACCCCGACCGGCCAGGCCCGCTCTTCCCGCCCTCGCCCGCCGCGTTCCACACCAACACGGTGTGCCTGGCGTACGGCACCGCCGGCGTGGTGCACGCCCTCCAGCGGGCGGGCCTGCCCGTCCCGGACGACGTCGTCAAGCGGCTGCGCCGCGACGCGCTGGCCGCGGCGGACGAACTGCCGCCCGGGCTGCTGGCGGGTTCCGCCGGGGTCGCCCGGGTGCTGGCCCGCGGCGGGCACCCGGACGAGGCGGCCGACCTGCTGCGCGGTGCGGACGGCCACCCGCTGACGGCGGCGACCGGCACCCTGGCCGGCGGGCGCGCCGGGATCGGTCTCGCCTGGCTCGCCCTGCACCGGGACACCGGCGACCCCGACCACCTGGAACGGGCCGCCGCCGCCGGCGAGGCGCTGCTGCGCACCGCCGACCCGGTGCCGACGCTCGGCGCGAACGACGCCCGCGGCCTGTTCCACGGCCGCTCCGGGCCGGCCCTCTTCCTGCACCACCTGTCCGCCGCGACCGGGGAGCCGCGCTACCGGGACGCCGGGCGGGCCCTGCTCCACCAGGAACTGGACCGTGCGGTGGAACTGCCCGACGGCTCGCTCTCGTTCGCCGACAACGCGGTGAACCGGCGGGTGATGCCCTACCTCGCCACCGGCTCCGCCGGGATCGGCACCGCCCTGCTCCGCTACGCGGAGGACGAACGCTGCGCCGAGGCCCTGCCCCGGGTGGTCGCCGACGCCCGCAAGGTCTGCGCGGTGCAGTCCGGCCTGCACGACGGCTTCGCCGGACTGGTCCACCTGCTCGCGCAGTACGCCGACTTCACCCGGAACGACGCCGACCGCGGGCACGCGGTGCGGACGGCGACCGGGCTCCTCAAGTACGCCGTCCCGCACGGGGACGGCGTCCGCTGGCTCGGAACGGGTTCGCTCCGGTTCAGCGCCGATGTGGCCAGTGGCAGCGCCGGCGTCCTGCTGGCCCTGCACCGCGTCCTCCACGGCCCGGGTGACGACTGGTTCACCCTGGATCCCGCCCGTCCACGGTCACGTGGACGGGCAAGTGAAACGATCAAGTGAAGGGAGTCGTCCATGACCGAGGTGCTCGCCCTGCAGCAGCTGGAGGTCGAGACCGGCGAGGAGGCGGAGGAGGCGGCCTTCCCCTGCTTCAGCATCCACGCCAGCACGATCACCGAGACCCTGTACTGAGCCCCGCCGTACTGATTTCGCCGTCCGCCCGTCCCGACCCGACCCGTCCCGACCAGGAAGGAACCGTTCCGTGACCGAGATCCTCGCCCTGCAGCAGCTCGACGTCCCGACCGACGAGGAGGCGGAGGCGTCGGCCTTCCCCTGCTTCAGCATCTACGCCAGCTCGTGGGTCGACACCGACCTGTCCTGAGCTCCCGTCCCGAGCGCCGTCCGCCCGCCCCGACCAGGAAGGAACCGTTCCGTGACCGAGATCCTCGCCCTGCAGCAGCTGGAGGTCGAGGCCGAGTCCGCACAGGAAGCGGCCTACCCGTGCCTCAGCATCTTCGCCAGCCACTACTACGAGACGCTGTAGCCCCGGGCCGGTGAGGGGACGCCGCGCCGCCCGCCCCCGGGGGGGGGGGGGGGGGGGGCCGCGGGGGGGGGGGGGGGGGGGGCGCCCGCCCCCGCCGCCGGGGGGGCGCCC
>NZ_JBIAVO010000061.1:0-22178 GCF_042894345.1 Kitasatospora sp. NPDC001540 | reverse complement strand
CGACACCTCGAAGCGTGGAGAACGGCCGCCTCTGCTGTCCCGGGAAGAACCGCAGATCAGCAGGTCGAGTGACATGCGTGGATAAACGCCAAGCTCAGAAGCCAGGCCGCACTCCAAACCAATCCCAACACCCCAGGTCAGTCACCAACCACCACGACCAAAATGACGGCCGGTTACACAGGCACCGCAGGTGCTCGACGGCGACGAGTTCGCCTTCCGCTCCGCCAACGCAGAGCACCACCACGGACGCTGGGGGGGCTGCCGTGGTCCGCAGGCCCGGGCCGCCGGACAGCGCCCCTGCCACCGCCCCTGACCAGTGTTGTCTTCCCCTTCCCGATGGTGATCTTGGTTGCTCCGGGGACACGTTTGCGACAGGGTTGAGCCGGCCTCCACCGGCTTTGGGGGCGAGGTGGACTTCGGGCCTGGCAGGAAGGGGGCGTGTGGTGGTCGAAGCGGTGGGTTGTGGCGACGGTACGGCGGGTCCGCTCTCACTCTACGAGGGTGCGGACATCGAGGAGTTGCACGAGGTCGTGAGCAGCCGCCTGTCGCCGCACCGGCTGACGATCCTGGGCAAGCAGGTACTGCCGGGTCGGCTCCAGGTCTTCCACGCAGGCTCGGTCGGGCTCTACGACCTGGGCTTCGGTGCCCCCGTCAGGCTGCGGGTGGGTGACCTGCCCGATTTCTACTGTCAGCTGCCGCGGGTCGGCAGTGTGGCGGTAGTCGTGAACGGAGCTGCGTTGTCGTCGCCGCTGTGCGCCGGCGGGCCGGGGGATTCGGTGTTGACGGAGCAGGACCACCTGGCCGTCAACTCGGCGCTGGCGATGTCCCGCCAGCTCGTGGAGGAGGTCCTGGCGGTGCGGCTGGGGGACGTTCCGCACAAGCCGCTGCGCTTTGACCAGCACGTGCTCGACCCGGCGGACCCAGCCGTGCAGTCCTGGCTCGCGCTCGTCCAGTCGTTCCGGCAGTTCGTTCTCTCTCCCCTGAGCCGCAGCTCGGAGTTGGGGGTGCGGCATTTCGAGCGGCTACTGGTCGACACCCTGCTGGGTGCCCAGCCGCACTCCTGGAGCAAATCGGCGGACCGCGCAGCGGCGCTGCTGCCGAGCGCCCTGCGCAGGGCCACGGAGTTCTGTGACGAGCGGGCGGGCGACGCCGTGTCGGTCTGCGACATCGCGCAAGCCGCGCGGGTCAGTGTCCGCACGCTGCGCGAGGCGTTCCGGACGCATCTGGACACCACACCACTGGCCTACCTGCGCAGGGTGCGCCTCGACCACGCCCACCACGACCTGAAGGCGATCGCGGACGGCAGCGCCAGGGGGACGGTGACCGAGGTCGCCTGCCGGTGGGGCTTCACGCACCTCGGCCGGTTCAGCGCCGAGTACCGCGCCGCCTACGGGTGTTCGCCGTCGGAGACCACGCGTAGTCGTCACTGACTATCCACAAACGTGCACCGCCGCAAACCCGAAACGGATAGTCCCGTGATCATCATGCGGGGAATCTGAACCCTGACAGCAGGACCGGGTCCTCTCGACCGGCAGTCGCGCCGGCAGCGTTGCCGGGGCCGGGGGCACCGACGCCCGGTGCCACGAAGACCTCCGTGGTTGACCGGAGGCCCGAGCTGCCGCACCACGTGAGCATCCGGCTGACATGTGATGGTCGTCTATCTCATAGGGGTGTGGCGTGCGGAGGAGATCCGTGCGGACGGGGTGGGGGCGCGGCGTGTCCGCCGCCCTGCTCGCCGCTGGAACGGTCGCAGGGATGTTCGTTGTTCCGGGAGCGGTGGCCGCGGCTTCCGGTTCGGAGCCGGTCCGGCCTGCGACAGCGACTACTTCAGCGGAGGACACCGCGGAGAGTGCGGCGGTCGCGGAGGCGAAACGGACCGGCAAACCCGTCGAGGTCGAGGCACTGAAGCGGGAGAACTCCGACGTCGTGGCGCAGCCCGACGGCACGTTGCTGTCGACGACCTACGTGCAGCCCAAGAGGGTGCGCAAGGCCGGCCGCTGGGTGGACGTCGACCCGACGCTCGCGGTGCTGCCGGGCGGCGCGGTGGCGCCGAAGGCGGCCACCGCCGACATCGAGTTCTCCGGTGGCGGAGCCAAGCAGCCGCTGGTGCGCATCGAGCGGGCCGGGAAGGCGCTGAAGCTGACCTGGCCGAAGGCCTTGCCGGCGCCGGTGCTGGACGGGAACACGGCCGAGTACCGGTCGATCCTGCCGGGTGTGGACCTACGGCTGACCGCTGAGGCGACCGGCTTCACGCAGGTGCTGGTGGTGCACGACGCGGCCGCGGCGAAGAACCCCGAGCTGGACCGGCTGCGACTGGGCCTGCAGGCCGACGGCCTGGCGGTCGGGCAGCAGGGTGACGGCTCGCTGAAGGCGGTCGACCAGTCCGGTGGCGGCACGGTGTTCGAGGCGCCGACCCCCGTGATGTGGGATTCCTCCGCCGCGCCGACGGCCGCTGGTTCGGCACCCTCCGCGAAGACGAGGGCGGACACCGCTCCGACCGCCGCCGAAGCCCGCGGCGGAGCCGCCTCCGGACCGGGTGAGGGCGCGAAGGTGGCGAAGCTGAAGGTGGAGCTGCCGAAGAACGAGATGGTCCTGACGCCGGACCAGGCGCTGCTGGACGATCCGGCGACGGTCTTCCCGGTGATGATCGACCCCGCCTGGCACACCGCCAGCGCCTCCGAGTGGGCCGGGGTTTCGCGCTACCTCCCGAACCAGCCCTACTGGCACTTCTCCTACGACTCGACGCCGGTGCACGACTGGGGTCTGGGCTTCTGCGGGGACACCTCGAGGTGTGCGCCGAACGACGTGAAGCGTTCGTTCTACCAGGTTCCGACCGGCCCGTACCTCGGTAAGCAGATCCTCAGGGCCACGTTCGGCACCTGGGAGAACCACACCTACGACTGCACGAAGCCGCGTCCGGTCGAGCTGTGGTGGAGCGGCGCGATCTCCAGGAGCCTGACCTGGAACTCGCAGAACAACTCCAACTTCTGGCTGCGGAAGGTGCAGAGCATCACCGCGGCCAAGGGCAACAGCGGCTGTGACGCGGGCTGGATCGAATGGGGCGGCGACCGCGACGCGGGGGTGAAGAACCTGGTGCAGGACGCCGCGAACGGTGGATGGCAGACCATCACCTTCGGCCTGAAAGCGCAGGACGAAAGCGACCTGAACGGCTGGAAGCGGTTCACCGACGGCGTCTACCTGCAGGTCTACTACAACGCCAGCCCGAACCAGATTCCGAACGGGGACATGACGATGTCGCCGGGCTCGGTCTGCCAGAGCGATCCGGTGAAGATCAACCGCTTGCCGCAGGTCACGGTGCGGGCGAGCGACCCGGACGGAGAGGCCGTCGGCGTGCAGTTCGCCGTCAACTGGGATGCCGGCGACGGGCTGCGGCGCCACTGGTGGTCCACCGGGGCGGAGGACAATCCGCCGTCGTACGCGGACTTCAAGGGCTCGGGCTCGATCTTCTCCTGGACGCTTCCGGATGAGTTCCCGCACAGCGCCACGCTGAGTTGGGAGGCCAGGGCCTGGGACGGCGCCGCCTGGAGCCCCTGGTCGTCTGAGGGCGATCCGACCGGCTGCTACTTCTCGGTGGACACCTCCGCGCCCGAAGGCCCGGCGGTGACGTCGCCGAACTACCCCGGATCCAACGACGCCACCGCCGTGCTCCCCTGGACGGACGGGGTGGGCCGCTACGGCACCTTCACGCTGAAGTCGGCCTCCACCGACGTCGTCAAGTACCAGTGGGGGCTGGATGCGGCGCCGTCCTCGGCCAACGAGGTCGCCACCACCGGCGGCGCCCAGCAGACCGTCAAGGCGCTCCCGCAGACCTCCGGCCTGCACTTCGTCTCCGCCCGTGCGGTCGACGGCTCGGGCAACGCCTCGCAGCCCGAGACGTACTACTTCAACGTCCTCAACGGACAGGGCCAGCGTGCCGGCTGGGGCATGGACGGCAGCCTGAACGGCGCCGGCGCCCAGGTCCCGGCCGCGCTCGGAACCGGCGCCACCGCCGGGACGGCCGGGCACCTCGGATCCGCCCTCGCACTCAACGGAAATCCGTCCACCGGCTACGCGCAGACCGACGCGGCGGTGCTCGACACCTCCAAGAGCTTCTCCGTCTCCGCGTGGGTGCTCTTCAACGGCGCGACCACCAGCCGTGTCGCGGTGAGCCAGAACGGCCAGAACTACTACGCCTTCACCCTGGGCGCCTACATCGTCAACGACACCGAGAGCCGTTGGACGTTCAAGGTGCAGAGTGCGGCCGGCGAC
Organism: Kitasatospora sp. NPDC001540; assembly: GCF_042894345.1. NCBI lineage: Bacteria > Bacillati > Actinomycetota > Actinomycetes > Kitasatosporales > Streptomycetaceae > Kitasatospora > Kitasatospora sp. NPDC001540. The sequence goes on along the minus strand of NZ_JBIAVO010000061.1, from coordinate 17,909 downwards.
GCCGACAACACCACCTTCTCGGCGAGCGCGTCCACTGCGGCGCCGACCGGTCAGTGGACCCACCTGACCGGCGTCTACGACGCTCCCGGCCACGCCCTCGTGCTGTACGTCAACGGCGCGCAGGCCGGATCCACCGTCGTGCCCTCCTCGCTGTGGGACGGCCACGGGCCGGTGCAGATCGGCCGTGACCGGTGGAAGGGCCTGTGGTCCGCCGCCTGGCCGGGCTCGGTCGACGAGGTCAAGCTCTGGGACCGGCCGCTGACGGCCGCCCAGGCCACCGCGGTCGCCGCCGACCAGCAGCCCGCCGGCGCCCCGGCCAAGGCGGTGTGGCACCTCGACGAGAGCACCGGACCCGTCATCGGCGCTCCCGAGACCGACCCCCTGACCAGCTACAACGGCGCCCAGACCACCGCAGCCGGTGTCTCAGGCAAGGCGGTCCACCTGGACGGCACGGACGACTACCTGCGCACCGCCCGTCCGCAGGTCGACGGTGCCCGTGACTTCTCCGTCTCGGCGTGGGTGAAGCTGCCCAAGCTCGCGGACAGCGACACCGCCGCGAAGACCGTGCTCAGCCAGACGGGCGCGCACAACAGCGAACTCGCGCTCTACTACTCCGCCTCCACCAAGCGCTGGACGTTCGGCCGCTACAAGGAGGACACCGCCACCGACACCCTCGTGCGCGCCGCCCAGCCCGACTGCACCCCGGGCACCCAGATCAACGGCGTGCCGTGCTACGCGGGCGACACCACCAGCGAGGAGTGGACCCACCTGCTGGGCGTGAACGACACCACCGCGAAGAAGCTGCGCCTCTACATCAACGGCTACCTGGTCGGCGAGTCCGACTACACGCAGAACTCCCCGTGGGTCACCCCCGGACCCCTGCAGATCGGCGCCAGCAGCCGCGAGGGCGCCAACGTCGACCACTTCGGCGGCGACGTCGACGACGTCCGCGTCTACGACCGCGTCGTCACCACGCCCGAAGCGTCCGCCCTGGTCCAGCAGCGCCCGCAGCTGGCCGGCCGGTGGAAGCTCGCCACGGTCACCGGCACCCCGGCCACCACCCCCGGTGAAGCCCGCCCCGGAGACGACCCCGGCCCCCTCGCGGCCACTCTCGGCGGCGGCGCCTCCGTCAACGCCGACGGCGGCATCCTGCCCAACCACGGCACCCTGATGCTGAACGGCACCACCGGCTACGCCGCGACCACCGGCGCGCCCGTGCACACCGGCCAGAGCTTCACCCTGGCCGCCTGGGCGAACACCGCCGGGCTCCCGACCAGGGACATGACCGTGCTCTCCCTGCCCGGAGCCAACAACAGCGCGGTCACCCTGCGCTGGCACACGCTCGGCCTGGACGGCAACCAGCAACCCACCGGCGAATGGCAGGCCGAGGTCCGTGACTCCGACGCCAGCGGCGCCAACCGCACCCTGGTCGCCCACACCCCGGCCTATTCGGTCCTGGAGAACTGGACCCACCTGACCCTCACCTACGACGCCTTCTCCGACCGGCTCGTGCTGTACGTCAACGGCCAGGTGGAGAACCAGACCTGCATCGCCGGCACGACCGGCTGCGTCCCCCACGTCTCCTCCACCGGGGCTCCGCAGCCGTACGAGGCGGGCGACAGCCTGCAGTTCGGCCGCACCCGCTCCTCCGGGGCGTGGGGCGAGTACTTCTCCGGCGAACTGGACGACGTCTGGGTCTACCAGGGCGTGCTGAGTCCCGCGCAGATCCTGCGCCTCGCCGACCACAACGCCGAGCTGGACACCGCCACCGACCTCTGAGTCCCCACACCGGTCCGGGCCGGGCAGCACCCAGCTGCCCGGCCGGCGCCCTTCCACGCCCCGACGGTCGCCCACCTGCAGGGGCATCCCTTTCGACACGGGAGCCACCACACCATGAGAACCGGACGGTCCGCCGCGCGGCGGACCCGGCCCAGGACGGCCGCGGCGATCGCGGCCACCCTCGTCGGGTCGCTGCTGCCGACCCTGCCCCTGGCCGCCAGCGCGGCGGCCCAGCCCTACGTCCCGCCCTCCGCCGTCTCCCGCGAGAAGCCGGTCAAGACCTCCGACGCCAAGGCCAAGCCCCGCAAGGCCGACACCACCGCCAGCAAGACCGACGACAAGCACGGAGCCCTCCCCGGTAAGGGCAACGCCACCGCCGAAGTGCCCGCCGGGCGCGGCAAGACGGTCAAGGCCGGCAAGCTCCCGATCACCGTCACCTCCGCCGGAACGGCCGGCACGGCCCACGTCGAGATCCTCGACCAGGACGCCACAGCGAAGGCAGGTCTGACCGGCCTGCTGTTCACCGTCTCCGGTGTGAACGAGGACAGCGGCGTCAGCGTCGACTACTCGTCGTTCGCCCGGGCCGCGGGCTCCGCGTTCGGATCCCGCCTGAAGCTCGTCCGCCTGCCCGCCTGCGCCCTGACCACTCCGCAACTCGCCGAGTGTCGGACCCAGACGGCCCTGCCCGGCGGCAACGATGCCGAGGCGCAGACGGTCAAGGCGGACGCCCTGACCGCCGCTGCCGCCGGATCCACCCGCGTCCAGACCTCTTCGGGTGTCATGGTCCTGGCCGCCACCGCCGGAACCGCCGGCCCGAGCGGCACCTATGCGGCAACGCCGCTGGCCAGCGCCTCGACCTGGTCCACTTCGCTGAACAGCGGCTCGTTCAGTTGGTCCTACGACATGCCGCTGACCCCGATGCCGGGCGGTCTCACACCCCAACTCGGCCTGGACTACGACTCCGGATCCATCGACGGCCGCACCTCCAACAGCAACAACCAGGCCTCCTGGATCGGTGACGGCTTCAGCTACTCCCCGGGCTTCGTCGAGCGCTCCTACAAGCCGTGCGCGGACGACGGCGCACCGAAGACCGGCAGCCTCAGTCCGGGCGACCAGTGCTGGGGAACCGACAACGCCACCATCAGCTTCGCCGGCCACGCGGGCGAGCTGATCCCCGTCTCCGCGGACGAGTGGCGGATCAAGAACGACAGCGGCACCAAGGTCGTCCGCGTGCGCGACGCCAGCCGCGGCAACGGCGACAACGACGGTGAGTACTTCCGCGCCACCACCCCCGAAGGCACCACCTACTACTTCGGCTACAACCGGCTGCCGAACTGGACCGCGGGCAAGCCCGAGACCAAGTCCGTCTACACCCTGCCGGTCTACGGCAACAACGCGGGCGAGCCGTGCAACGGCGCCGACTTCGCCTCGTCCTGGTGCCAGCAGGGCTGGCGGTGGAACCTCGACCTGGTCGTCGACACCCACGGCAACGACATCACGTACTGGTACACCCCCGAGACCAACAACTACGGCCGCGACCTCACCCCCACCGACCGCACCCCCTACGTGCGCGGCGGCCGCCTCGACCACATCGAGTACGGCCAGCAGCAGACCGACATCTACTCCGCGACCGTGAAGCCCATGGCCCGCGTCGACTTCGGCACGGGCGAGCGCTGCCTCGAGAGCACGGCGGGCACCTGCGACCCGGCGAACATCGACGCCAACAAGCAGTACTGGTACGACACCCCGTGGGACCAGACCTGCAAGGACGGCACCGACTGCCCGCAGCCGGCGCCGACGTTCTTCACCCGCACCCGGCTGACCCAGGTCGTCGCCAAGACCCTCCAGGCCGACGGCAGCTACACGCCCGTGGACACCTGGGACCTGAAGCACAAGTGGGGCACCGCGGACTACGACTACCAACTGCTGTTGGACTCCATCCAGCACACCGGATCCTCCGCGACCCCGGCGGTCGTGATGCCGAAGACCACCTTCGCCTACAAGCAGATGGTCAACCGCCTCGACCAGACCGGCGACGGCCGCCTGCCGTTCGTCAAGCAGCGCCTGGGCACCATCACCGACGAGCTCGGCGGCCAGATCGACGTCAACTACTCGGCCGCGGTGTGCGACTGGACGAACCTGCCCACTCCGCAGACCAACACCACCCGCTGCTTCCCGCAGACGTACCAGGCCTCCGACACCTCCCCGATCACCACCGAGTGGTTCAACAAGTACGTGGTGGCCTCCGTCATCGCCACCGACCGCACCGGCGGCGCACCCGACATGGTCACCCACTACAGCTACCTCGGTGATGCGGCCTGGCACTACGACGACGAGGACGGCCTGACCAAGGACAAGCTCAAGACCTGGTCCCAGTGGCGCGGCTACGCCCACGCCCGGATCGAGACCGGCGGCGTCGCCGGCATGTCCACCCAGGCCGACCACTGGTTCCTGCGCGGCATGGACGGCGACCGCAGCAGCCCAACCGACAAGAACGCCAAGCGCAGCGTCACCGTCAACGACGGTGAGGGAACTACCCTCACCGACGACCAGGCGTGGGCCGGCTTCGAGTACCGCACCGAGCAGTTCGACAAGCCCGGCGGAGTCATCCTCGGCAAGACGGTCAGCACCCCGTGGAAGCAGCAGACCGCACAGCGCGTACGTGACTGGGGCACCACCACCGCCAACCTCACCGGCACCGCGGCCACCCGCTCCTTCACCTCCCTCGACAAGGGCGCCGGCGCCTCCTGGCGCGAGACCCGCACCAACACCACCTACGACGGCTACGGCCGCGTCACCGCACTCGAGGACCTCGGCGACACCACCGAGCCCGCCGACGACACGTGTACCCGCACCACCTACACCGACAACACGACCACCTGGATCCTCGCCGGCGTCAGCCAGATCGAGACCGTCGCCGCGAACTGCTCCGCGAACGTCAACCGCGACACCCAGCCCGACGGCACCTCCGCCGTCCTGTCCGACGTCCGCTACCGCTACGACAACCAGGCCTACGGCGCCCCGCCCACCAAGGGCGACGTCACCCTCGCCCACAGCCTCAAGAACCGGACCGGCACCACCGCCACCTACCTGGACAGCAGCGGCACCTTCGACACCTACGGCCGGCCCCTGACCGCCACCGACCTGGTGTCCACCACCGTCTTCGATACCACCGGGAGCACCGGCCCGGTCACCACCGCCTCGCCCGACGCCCGTACCACCAGCAGCACCTACACCCCGGCCGCCGGACGCACCGCCCGCCTCACGAAGACCACCCCGCCGGCCACCGTCGGCAACACGGCGACCTCACAGACCACCACCACCGACTTCGACCTGCTGCGCGGCCTGCCCGTCGACTCCCTCGACGCCAACAACCGCCGCACCGACATCCAGTACGACGCCCTCGGACGGACCCTCAAGGTCTGGCTCCCCGACCGGGCCAAGTCCAACGGGCAGACTCCCGACCAGGAGTTCACCTACACCATCGCCGACGGCAAGCCCAGCGCGATCGCCACGAAGACCCTCGACGACGACGGCTCCCAACAGACCGCCTACACCCTCTACGACGGCTTCGCCCGCCCCCGCCAGAGCCAGACCCCCGGCCCGGACGGCGGCCGCATCCTCACCGACACCTTCTACGACGACCGCGGCAACCCCGCCCTGGCCTACGCCGCCTACTACACCGCCGGCGCGCCCTCCAGCACGCTGCGCAACGTCGACGACACCACCAACCTCGAAACCCAGACCACGACGGCCTACGACGGCCTCGGACGGCCCGTCAAATCCACCCTCCTCGCCGGCAACGGCGTCGGCACCCCCCTGTCCAGCACCCTCACCGAGTACGCCGGTGACCGCACCACCATCACCCCACCGCAGGGCGGCACCCCCACCACCACCATCACCGACGCCGCCGGACACACCACCGAGCTGCGCCAGTACAAGTCCGCGACCCCGACCGGGGCCTACGACGCCACCACCTACCGCTACGACCCGGCCGGCCACCTCACCCGCCTCACCGACCCCGCCGGCACCGTCTGGACCTGGTCCTACGACCAGCACGGCCACCAGACCAAGGCTGTCGACCCCGACAGCGGCACCGCCACCATGAGGTACAACGACCGCGGAGAACTGACCAGCACCACCGACGGCCGCGGCAACACCATCGCCACCGTCTACGACAACCTCGGCCGACCCACCGAGACCCACCAGGACTCGCCCACCGGCCCTCTGCTCACCTCCCAGGTCTGGGATCCGGCGGGCAACAAGGGACAGCTGTCCTCCAGCACCCGCCACGCCACCGTCGGCGGGAACACCTACCAGTACAAGACCGCCTACTCGCTCTTCGACGCCCTGTCCCGACCCACCCGCACCACCGTCACCGTCCCCTCCGTCCCCGGCCAGGAACCCCTCGCCGGTACCTACACCAGCGGCGCCACCTACCGGCTCGACGGCCAGACCAAGACCCTCACCTACCCGGCCGCCGGGAACCTCCCGGCCGAGCCCATCGCCTTCACCTACGACTCCCTCCACCGGCCCACCCAGGTCATCGGCCTGAGCGACTACCAAACCGGCCAGACCTACAGCCCCACCAACAAGCCCTGGCAGACCACCCTCAACGGCACCGGCGACAAGCGGATCCTGGTCACCGACTCCTACGAGTGGGGCACCCAGCGACTGGCCTCCAGCCGCACCGACCAGTACGGCGTCACCGGCGCAGCCCGCGCCGCCGCCTACACCTACGACCAGGCCGGCAACGTCACCTCGGTCACCGACACCTCGCGCTCCGGCACCGACCGGCAGTGCTTCACCTACGACCACCTCGCACGCCTCACCGAGGCGTACACCCCGACCGCCGACACCTGCCCCACCTCGCCGACCGGTACCACCCTCGGCGGACCGGCCCCGTACTGGACCAGCTGGACCTACAACACCAACGGCACCCGGGCCACCGAGACCCGGCACGACCCGGCGGGCAATACCGCCAATAACGCCACCACCACCTACACCTACCCGGCCGCCACCGCCGCCCGGCCCCACGCCCTGACCGGCACCAGCACCGTCACCGGGGCCCTCGGCGCACCGGTGCTCGAGAGCTACGGCTACGACAGCGCCGGCAACACCACCACCCGCAACCTCAAGCCCGCCGGAAACCGCAGCAGCGACGAAACCCTGACCTGGAACACCGAGAACCGGCTCAGCCGACTCGCCGCAACCGTCAAGACCACCACCGGCAACACCACCACAACCACCAACCGGAGCACCGACTACCTCTACGACGCCTCGGGCAACCGACTCATCGGCCACACCCTCGACACCGCCGACCCCGCGGCCGAGAACTGGACGCTGTACCTCGGCAACACCGAACTCAAGCTGGTCAAGGGCGCCACCAAGGCCACCGCCACCCGCTACTACGCGCTCGGCTCCGCCACCGCCGTCCGCACCGACGACAACAAGCTCACCTACCAGAGCGCGGACCACCACGGCACCGCCGAAGTCAACATCGACGCCACCACCGGAGCCACCGACCAGCGCCACACCCTCCCCTTCGGCGCCACCCGCGGCACCAATCCCGCCACCTGGGCCGGCAACCGAGGCTTCCTCGGCGGCACCACCGAACCCACGGGTCTCACCCACCTCGCAGCCCGCGACTACGACCCCACCACCGGCCGCTTCATCAGCGTCGACCCGCTCCTGTCACCCACCGACCCGCAAGCACTCGCCGGCTACACCTACAGCACCAACAACCCCCTCACCTACAGCGACCCCAGCGGCCTCATGAAGTACGCGGGAGCGACCGAAGGCGGCGGGACCATCCAGGACGACCTCTGCGAGGGCGCGTCCTGCAGGATGCGGTACACCGACCGCAAGGACCTCCCCAACAACGGCACCTACACCCTCATCTACCCCGGCGTCGCCATCAGGAACGACAACCCGGCCTTCGACAAGATCCGCAAGGCCATGTACGACCGGATCGCAAAGAACTGTGCCGGCTGGAACCACGAATTCGGCTGCAACGACGTCACCAACACCAACGCCCAGCCCGGATCCCAGGCCTACGACTCGAACATCAGCCAACTCCTGATCACCAAATTCCACGCCTCCTGCATGGACGTCGGTCGCTGCGACGCCTCTGTAACCGCTGGTGCCATCATCGGCGGAGGCTGGCTCCAGAGCCAGTTCGGCAACTTCAACGCCGAGGGGTACAGCCGCACGCCCAAGCCGTACACCGGAAATTCGGGATGGTCGGCCGGCACATTCAAGGGCCAGTCCTCGAAGCTCCAGAAAGAGGAGTCTTCGCAGGAGCAAGGGGCGGCCACCACATGCGAGTTCAATAGTTTTCCGGCTGGCACCGAGGTGCTCCTGGCCGACGGGGCCACTGCCCCGATCGAGACCCTGAAGGTCGGCGACACCGTCCTGGCCGCTGATCCCGAGACTGGTCAGGCCTCGCCACAGAGGATCGACGCCACGATCGCGACGCCTGACGATCGCGGATTCACCACGCTGACACTCGAAGACACCGGCTCCATCACGGCAACGGACCACCACCCGTTCTGGCTGGAGACCCGCAAGAGCTGGGTCGAGGCATCGGACGTCCAGGCCGGAGAAGCGCTCCGCACGAGCAGTGGAACCATCTCCCGCGTGGTGGCTACCCGCCACTCCGCCACGCTCCTGGCCGCCTACAACCTCACAGTAAATGGCGTTCATACGTACTATGTGCTGGCGGGCGAGACTCCCGTTCTTGTTCACAACAGCAACTGCCTCTTCGGTGCCCCGCTCAGGGAAGGGATTTTCGGCCAGAGCAAGGCCGCAACCCAGAGCCGAATCCAAGAGGTTGTTGACTTCTACGACATGAACGGGCGACCGCCTGCCATGACGCATCAGGGCGGCAGGAGAGGTCGACCTGCCGGAGAGTATGGCAACGGAAATGGGCAGCTCCCAGATAGGCCGCTCGGCTACTACACGGAGAGCGATGTTTGGCCGTCCGGCAGCGGGACGGGGAATCGAGGGGCGGAGCGTCTCGTATTCGGACGGAAGGGTGAGGTGTACTACACCTCCAATCACTACGAAAATTTCATCCGGCTCCGATGAGGAGTCGGCGAAAGGTTGAGGAAACGTGCAGTGGCGACCGATCTCTAGCGTCATCCCAGGGATGTCTGCCCCGCCCTATCTGCTTCCAGGGGCTGGCCGAGACGAGGTCAGACGTCGCGTAGAAGGTCAGGGATTCCAGGTCCGATGCGTCGATGCCTCAAGCTTCGAATCGGAGCGTGACGCCTCTCTAGCTGTTGGGCGAGAGCTTGACTTCCCGGGCTACTTTCGTGGTGGCTGGGATGGGTTCTTCGACTTGCTGTCTGCCGAGTTCCAGGAGAAGCCGCGCCGATTGATCGTGGGGCTTCTGAACTCGGATGTTCTTGCAGGTCGGGATTTGCGCCTGTTCGTCAACACGTCGTGGTATCTCCAGAATGCGACAGAAACGATCGAATCTGAGGGTGGCGGTGAATGGCAGCTGGAATTCTTCTACTGGGGGTCTTGGCGCCCAGAGGGGGAGTGAGGTTGGCTCTCTGCCCGTGATCGCGTTGTGAGCGATAGCGAACTACAGGCCCCACCGGAACCTTCCGGTGGGGCCTGTGCGGTGTCTGACGGCAGTACTGAACTTGAAAGGGTGATGTCGGTCAGCTGTCCAGGATGAGGCCGGTGCTGGCGAGACAGTCGTCGACCAGGTCGGGGCGGTACTGGATGCGCTTGAGTCTGCGCTTCACGGCCCGGGTGATCTGGCCGAGGTCGGCGGCCGCGAGGTTTCCGATGTCGCGTTTGACCAGCGACCTGATGCCCTCGGTGGGGTTGAGGTCGGGGGCGTAGGTCGGCAGCTGGAACACCGTGAGCCAGTCGGCGTTCGCGGTGATGAACTCCCGCATCCCTACCGTCAAGTGGAGGCGAAGGTTGTCCCAGACCAGGACGATCGGACCGCCGAGCTGAATCCGGGCGCGGACGATCAGGTCGCGGAAGTCCCGCCAGCCGAAGCCCTTCGGCTCGGTCTTGCGGCCCCGGTACTCGCGCACCGCGTAGATCAGCCGGGACCGCTCGCCCGGCTTGAAACAGGTCATCCCCGCCATCGACCCCCGCCCGGAGCCCCAGGCCCTCACCCGCACGACCGGGGTACGACCGATCCGGCCCCAGGTCCTGGCGCGCGGTGGAGTCATCGATTGCCCGGCTTCGTCTTCGAAGACCAGCCATGCGTTGCGCTCCGCCGCAATTCTCTTACCCGCGGTCAGGTCTCCTCCCGCCACACCTCGACAGCGCCGTCGTCGCGTTCGATCGCGCGACGGGCCGGCTGCTGCCACGACTAGCCGAGCCGTTTGAGTAGCTGCCATGTGCCCTCGACCGTGTACGAGACGTGAAACAGGCGGCCGATCAGCGTCTTGATCCGCGGGAGCGTCCGCCGCTGGTCCGCCCACCCATGGGCGAGCGGGCCGCGCTCCAACTCCCGTTCCAGTCTGGTGAGCTGGCCAGGTCCGAGCCTCGGGCGCCCAGGGGACCCCTTCGACTGGACGCCGGCTTCTCCGCGCTCGCGCCAGGCCCTCCGCCACCGCCCGACCGACCGCTCGCTCACCCGCAACGCGGCGGTGATCTCCCTGTTCTTCTGCCCTGACTCGAAGCGTTCCACGGCCTGCAAGCGGATCCGCTCCCGCGCGGCCCTCTCGGTGTCGGTCAGACCGCCACCCTGCGCGTACCTCCTGACCAGCCAGTTGCCCACCGCCGTGCCCGGGATTGAGGCGGCCGAGCCCTGGCCCGCCCGCCCGTACGGCCTCGCGGTCACCGCGAAGGACGCCGGCACCGTCTACTGGACCATCACCAGAGCGTCTAACACCGCCCCGGCCGCCGCGGACGGCGAGCACCTGGCCGAGCAGCCCGCACCCGACCTGCCCGGCGGCGGGAAGGCCCAGGTCGCCGAGATCGAGCAGGCCCTGCTGACCGCGCTCGCCGCCGGCCCGGAGAAAGACACCATCGCCCGCGCCGAGCGCTACAGCACCAGGCCCATCCCGCCCGGCTTCCGGTACGGCGTCACGGTCGACTTCACGGACGGCTGGCGGCTGTTCGCCACGTGCGTCGGCACCGCCCGCAGGGGCGAGAAGCTCGCCGAGCACCGGCACTACAAGCCCGACGAGACGGTGTAGGCCCAGGGCGGCCGTCCAGACCGTAGAGGGTGCGTGCCGCAGGCAATGGGCGGCGGCACGCACCGCTTCGATTCTCCCTCGATTCCGGGTCGGACCGCCCGGTGCGGGCAGCCGGGTTCGGCAGGGTGGCTGGAGGCACACTGGCCGATTTGTCGGTCGCAGGTCGTAGGCTGCGCTCGGGCACACAAGTACTGCGTGGGGCTGGACTGTTGATGTGCCGATAGGAGCAGGCATGTCACTGACGCCCTCGCAGCGCATCGAGAAGTTCAGTCGCTGGACGAAGCCCCCGACGCTGGCGGAGGAAGCACGGCTGGATCGCGCGAAGCGCATGGTGACGAACGCGGTGAAGCAGCACCCCCCGTTTGCCGGCCTCGGCCTGGTCGTGGAGCCCAAGGGCTCCTGGGCGAACAACACGAACGTCAGCAGCGACAGCGACATGGACATTAAGGTCGAGTTCACCCGGCGGAGCTTCCGCGGTGCGGTGACCGGTATGGGGTTCGTGGATCTCTACCTCCAGAACAACGAGTACAGCGGCCGCTGGACGCCGGAGGAGTTTCGGTCCGAACTCGGCATCGCGCTGAAGACCGTGTCCACCAATGTCGACTCCAGCCACAACGTCGCCTTCTACGTCCCCAGCGTCCCGGGCAGCCGACCGGACACCGACGTCGTGCCGTGCTTCACCTACTTCAGCCGTCCCACCACGCTGTTCGGTGTCGATCAGCAGGGAACTGTGGTCTTCACCAAGGACGGCAAGCACATCGTCAACTGGTCCCAGCAGCAGCTGGTGAATGGTCGCGAGAAGAACAACGACACCGGCCGCCGCTACAAGTACGTGGTGCGCGTGCTCAAGGCCGTCGAGAACGAGCTCTCCGCGATGGGCGTGATCAAGGATCTCCCGTCGTACTTCATGGAGTGCCTGATATACAACGTCCCCAACGACGTCCTGCGAACGGGGACGTTCGACGACGCCTTCCGCGGCGCCCTCATCCACCTCGGCGTCCAATTCAACCCCTGGTCCTGGCAGGCCAGGCCGGATGACATGGTTGAGCCGAACGGGATCAAGAAGCTGTTCGGTTCCGGACAGAAGTGGACCAAGGACGACGGGCGCAAGTTGGTCGCCGCAGCGTGGGACTACCTCGGATACGGGAGCTGACGCCTCATGAGCCCTGCCACCACGGTCCGTACGACGGCTTCCCTGCTCACCACCGCCTACACCGTCGCCCTGCCGCTGCTGGGCATCACGCCCACCCAGAACGCCAAGTACCTCTTCGCCTACCTCCCCTCGCTGATTGGCTACAGCCTCCTGGTCTTCGACAAGTGGGCCTGGCGCTGGTGGGGCATCCACCGCCTCACCGGCCACCCCTGGGTCGGCGGCACCTGGCGCTCGATCCTCAAGCCGGCCCCCGAGAGCCACATCCCGCCGGGCGGCAACCGCGGCCCCATCACCACCTACCTCACCATCGAACAGACCTACTGGACCCTGCACGCCACCCTGCGTACGGCGGAGAGCATGTCGCGCTCGAACAACGCGACGATCGTGAAGACGGACGGCTCGGGGATCGCGGAAGTCCGCTTCCTCTACGAGAACGTCCCGCGCACCGAGCACCAGGCCCGCAGCCCCCGGCACACCGGCTCGTGCCAGCTGTCCGTCACCGGGCGCGCGCCGCGCAGCATCGAGGGAAGCTACTTCACCAGCCGCTTCACCGCCGGCGACATGGACCTGACGCTGGTGGACCGCTCCACCGAGTACGGCACGTTCGCCGAGGCGCAGACAGCCGACCAGCGGGCGTCCGCGACGCCCTGATCCGTAGGCAATACCGCTACGGCCCCGGCCTGTCACGACGGCGGCCGGGGCCGCTCCGCACCGGGAACGATGGAGGCCGTCACCCGCAGGTGACGGCCTCCACGACTTTCTCAGTACTCCAGGAGCCTACCGGCCCCGCCCTGATCTACCCGAGCACCAGGCCGTGCTCGGCCAACGCCGCGATCTGCTCCTCGCTCAGCGAGGCCCTGCGGGTGCGCTGGTTGCCCACCCAGCTCCCCAGCTTCACCGGCGTCGCCCCGGTGCTCTCCACCGCGTCCGGGCCGACCACCACCCGCTCCAGCACCTCTATGTGCGACCGCGGGACCGGCTTGTCCCGGCCCTCCCGGGCGACGAACTGGGCGAGCGCGGCCAGGCCCAGCGCGAACCGGTCGGCCCGCGAGACCGCCGGCTTCTTCGGCCGGCCCGCGGCCGCCGCCTTCCGCGCCTTCTCCACTGCGGCGGCCTGCGCCAGCGCCGGGTCCTCCTCGATGCCGATGGCGAGGAGAAGGTCCTGCTGCTCATGCTCCAGGTCCGCGAACGCCCCGCGCTGGGCGGCGACCCAGTGGCCGAGCTGCTCGCCCTCGAACACCGTCTCCGCCGGGAGCGCCGGCCAGTCGACCCGGCCGTCCGCCTCCTGCCACCAGGTCCGCGCCGCCACGTAGGCGCGCTGCCAGGTGATCGGCCAGCGCGGCGCCCAGTGTGGGTCGATCTCCTCCAGCGCCTGACGCCAGGCCGGGTCCAGCGCGCCCGGCTCACCCTCCGGCACCTCGGCGGCCGTCCGCAGACGTGCCAGCCACTGCCCCAGGGCGAAGTCGTTGCCGATCAGCGCCCGCGCCGGAACGGCCAGCGAGCCGTAGTGCTCACGCGCCCACGTCCGCGCCCAGGAAAGGCCCATCTCGAACCGCGCAGCGCTGACAGCCCAGATCATGCCCAGCGACTCCAGCTGATCCACCCGGTGTCGCTGCCCGTTGTTTCTGTGCGGTCAGGCAGGGCGTGAGCATGGGCTTCGCAGTTCGGGTGGCGGGTGGTGTGCAGGTGAGTGAGCGGGCTGTTCACGTTGCTTGGGTAGTTTCAGACCCTGTGGCCGGCGGTTTTACGGCAGCGGGGTGGGTTTGTGCAGTTGGGTTGAGCAGCGAGCAGACTCACCGAGCCGCTCCACGGGGATCATGATGAGCGAACGCTCGCCCGTGGACCGGGTTCTCCCGCGTTGTCCGGCTACTCGTCTGTCTTCTCCAGTACCTTGACGGCTTCGTCTTCAGCGTCGGCTCTGCGGTACGCCGCAGCCGACTGCTCCCGCACGGCCCGTACCTCGTTCGCTGGTCGACCGGTAGCGAGCAGCGAGTCGGCGAGCTCGTCCAGCGCTTCTCCCAGCCGGTACTGGTCTTTTAGCTCCTCGAACAGGGCAACAGCGCGCTCACCGGCCTCCACCGCCAGCCCGGTCTCACCACTTCCACGCAGTACGGTGCCGAGGTTGTTCCAGGCGATGGCTTCGCTGTGGTGGTCGCCGAGCGCTTGGTGCTGGTTGAGGGCGGTGCGGTGGGCCTGTTCGGCTTCCTCGAAGCGCCGCAGCTTCTGCAGCGCGCTGCCGAGGTTGTTGCAGGCGATGGCTTCGCGGTGGTGGTCGCCGAGCGCTTGGTGCTGGTTGAGGGCGGTGCGGTGGGCCTGTTCGGCCTCTTCAAAGCGCCGCAGCTTCTGCAGCGCGCTGCCGAGGTTGTCCCAGGCGATGGCTTCGCGGTGGTGGTCGCCGAGCGCTTGGTGCTGGTTGAGGGCGGTGCGGTGGGCCTGTTCGGCTTCCTCGAAGCGCCGCAGGTCCTGCAGCACGAGGCCGAGGTTGTCCCAGGCGATGGCTTCGCGGTGGTGGTCGCCGAGCGCTTGGTGCTGGGTGAGGGCGGTGCGGTAGGCCTGCTCGGCTTCCTCGAAGCGCCGCAGGCCCTGCAGCACGCCGCCGAGGTTGTTCCAGGCGATGGCTTCGCGGTAGTGGTCGTCGAGTGCCTGGAATTGGTTGAGGGCGGTGCGGTAAGCCTGATCGGCTTCCTCGAAGCGCCGCAGGTCCTGCAGTGCGTTGCCGAGGTTGTTCCAGGCCATGGCCTCTCCGGCCGGGTCGCGGCTGTCGCGTGCCGCGGCGAGGCCGATCTCGGCGACCTCCAGGCGGCTTTCGAGGTGACGGCGCAGGTGGAGATAGGGGCCGAGATAGGAGGCGAGATTTTGGGCGATGTCGTGGTGGCCGGTGGTGTGGACGGCGGCGACGAGGTTGGCGCGTTCGGCGTCCAGCCACGCCAACGCCTCTACCCGTCCGGCGAATCGCTGTCCCAGGCCATCCTCTCTGGCGTCCCTCATGTCCACGTGTGCGTCTGCGTCTTGCGCGGTGAGGGCGTAGTACCTGAGGAGGCGGTGCAGGGCCGCAGCGGTGTGGGCAGGGTGGCGGGCGGCTTGTTCGGTGGCGTAGGCGCGCACGAGGTCGTGCATGCGCCACCGCCCGGTGTCGGGGTCTTGACGAATCAGGCTGGCCCTGGACAGGGCGACCAACCGGTCACGGACGTCCTTCGCCTTGCCGATCCCGGTGAAAGCGACGGCGGTCTTGGTGGAGACATCCGGCCCGGGGTTGACCGCAAGGAGACGGAACAGCTCGGCCTGGGGAAGTGACAGGCGCTCGTAGGAGCGATTCAGGACCGACCGCACCGCCCGGTCGCCGTCCTCCAACCAGTTCAGACGCTGAGCGATGTCCTCCAGATACCCCGCCAGCGCCGCAGGCCTGAGGCCGCGTTCGGCCACCAGCTGGGCGGTGGCGATCTGCAGCGCGAGCGGCAGATATCCGCACAGCTCGGCGACCCTGGCCGCCCCCTCGGGGTCGGCGCGGATCCGCTCGTCCTTGGGCAGGGTGAGGCGCAGCGCGGTGTCCATCAGTTCGACAGCCCGTTTAGGAGTGAGGACGTCGAGGTCGACCAGCCGTGCGCCCAGGGAGGGGGCGAAGTCGTCGCGGGAGGTGACCAGCAGACGGTGCGGCCCGTCGGAGGGGACCAGCTGCTGGACCTGGGCACTGGTGGAGGCGTTGTCGGCGAGGACCAGAACTCGCTCCCCGGCCCGGGTCCGTGCGGCGAGCTGGGCCCGGTAGAGGGCGGCGCGCTGGTCGGTGTCGGGTGGGATCTGCTCCGCCTCGGTGCCCAGGGCGCGCAGCGCGCTGTCCAGGGCCTGGCCGGCATCGAGGGTGTTGTCGTCGTAACCGTGCAGGTCCAAGAACAGCACACCCGTGAACACCCCACGCGCGAGGGCCCTATGGGCGGTGGCGAGGCCGAGGGTGGTCTTGCCCATCCCGCCCATCCCGAGCACGGAAGCCACCACAACAGCCTGCTCGCCCTCACGCCCCGCACCGGCCGAGGGGTTCAGGAGCGTCAGCAGGTCCTCCAGCTCCTGCCCCCGTCCGGTGAAGCCGTCCGGTACCCGCGGCGGCGGAGCCAACAGCGGCAGCACGGGACCACCCGATACAGCCGCAGGAGCTCCCCGCCCGGTGCCCGGATTTTCCTCTTTGCCGATGCGGTCGAATTCCTCGACGAGCGTGACCAGCCGAGTGTAGGAAATCTTCCATTCCACGAGATCCGTACGAGCCGCCGTCAGAACCTGAACATTCTGCTCGTCATGCTTCCTGCAAGCACAGACGAACGCGGAAACAAAATCCCAGTCATACACACGAAAGACCCCGGACCGACCCTTCTGCAACTCACTGATCGCCGTCGCCGTGAGCTTCCTGTCCTCATCCGCAGCCATGAGCTGAGGCCCACTCGGGTTACCCGCATCCCGACGCAACTGATCCAACCGCTGCCCGAACTCCCGCAACACCCGCTGCGCCTGCGCGCTCTCGCCAGCCAACGTGTTGTCCCCTCACCCCGGGGCCAGCCCCGGTAGCCGGCTGCTGCAGCAGCAGCCCCCGTCCCAACCCCGTACGTGGACAGCCCCCAGGACCAGCCCACCAGGCCCCCGGTACCTGGATACGTGCCGGTGGCCGACAAGGTGGTCCGCCGGTGTCCGCGTTGGTCCGTGATCGTCCGTCGAACCGGAGCCCAACTCTAGCGCCCACCTGCATGGACGCGGTCCCGTTTCCGCAACGCTCCGGATGCATCCGCAGATCGCCCACAGGCCTTTCCAGACCGAGATCGTGGTGGTCAAGCCGGCCGGCTGACCCGCACTCACCACATCCCGCAACGGGAGGACCTGATGTCCCACAAGCACAAGCACACCCCCCACGAGAAGGCCCTGGGCACCACCACGACCCCGCACCAGCCGGCCACACCCGCACCGATTCCGCAGCAACTCCCGCCGTCGGCCCCAGCCCCCACCCCGGAGCCGGCCGCCAGTGACCAACTCGCCGGCCAGATCGCCCGAGGCGCCGCCACCGGGGCCGCCCGCTCCCTCATGGACTGGATCATCAAGCAGCTCACCGAACACCTCGGCTGACCATCCACCTCGCGCCGGAGGCCAGTGCCCGCCCGGGCCCGCCTCCGGCAGCCAGAGTCCTGCCGTCCACGCTCCTTTCAACGGGATCCAGCCTGTCCAGGCGGAACAGTCCAAGGAGATCCGAAAGAGAACCCACTCCAGGTTCCACATAAAATGTCAAACGGGATTCCCACGCGCCGGATTTTGATACACGGACAGACGGGGACGGGCCCCAAAATCCGGCCGATTATCCACCCCGTTTTCGAGCGGCTCGGAACAGCCATTTTCCCCAGGAGGGAGACCATATCAGGCGGGATCTTCTGACACCTTGAAGTGAAGCAGAAACAGAAGCGCCTGGTTGCCCAGCCCTCCGCGACCACTTCCGGGCCGTTCGGTCGGCACCCGGGCGGCCACCCCTCTGCCCAAGCCCCACGTGCCCGCACTCGAACACCGCGCCAGGCCCCACCCCCTAGCCAGCCCGGCCGAAGGCCGCCACACCGCCAACCCCAAAGCCAGCTCAACTAGTTGATCCAACATCAACCACCCGGGCCGCCGGAGCGAAGCGGAGGCGCGCCCAGGCCCAGAGCGAAGCGGCGGGCCGCACCGCGGCGAAGCCGCGATGCCGGACACGCGGAGCGGGTCCAGGCCACCCGACGGGTGGCCCCCTCGCGCGGAGCGCGAGGCGAACCGAAGGGCCGAAGGCCCGTAGGGACCCGCTCCGCGGG